>CAXTCS010000166.1:0-9667 GCA_964242365.1 uncultured Hymenobacter sp.
GCCGAAACCCAGCGCCTGCTGTGGGCCAGCACCGGCAACAAAAACCCGAAATACGACAACCTGAAATACGTCGACGGCCTCATCGGCCCCAAAACGGTGAACACCGTGCCGGTGGAAACGCTGGACATTTTCCGCGAAAAAGGCCAGCCCGCCAACCACCTCGAAGAAGGCCTCGACAAAGCCCGGGAGGTGCTGCGCCGCCTGCCCGAAGTGGGCCTGAACCTGGAAGAGCAGACCGATTACCTCGAAATAGACGGCGCCAAGAAGTTCAACGAACCCTTCGGCAAGCTGATGGAATCCATCGAAAAAAAGCGGGTGCAAGCCCTGGCCGCTACCGTCGACGCGGCCACCATGCAGCTTGGCCAGTACCAGGGCGCCGTCGATGCTAAAATTCAGGAGCTGAACGGCAAGGATTTTACCGCCGGCTTTTGGGATAAAAAGGCCGACTTGTGGGTGGCCGACGCCGCCGGCCAGGAAAGCATCCGCAGCTTTATGGGCTGGCTGCGGGTGGCCGAAACGATGGTGGACGCGGTGCCCGAAATCGAGCAGTTTGTGAGCGAGGTGAGGGCCGCCGGCTTCAAGCACGTGGTGGTGATGGGCATGGGCGGCAGCACGATGGCGCCGATTGTGTTCAAATCCTCGTTCCCGCAGGGCGAAAATGGCCTGCCGGTTTCGGTGCTCGACACGACCGACCCGGCCACGGTGCGCCAGATTGAGGCGGCGGTGCCGCTGGCCGAAACGCTGTTTATCGTGGCCAGCAAATCGGGCACTACGGCCGAGCCGCTGGCGTTTGGCGACTATTTCTACGCCAAGGTGAAGGAGCTGAAAGGCGACAAAGCCGGCGAAAACTTCGTGGCCATCACCGACCCCGGCTCCAAGTTTGTGGCGTCGGCCACGGCGCAGGGCTACCGGCGCATTTTCCTGAATTTCAGCGAAGTGGGCGGGCGCTTTTCGGCCCTTACTTATTTTGGGCTGGTGCCGGCGGCGCTCTACGGCCTGCCCATCGGCGAGCTGCTGGAGCGGGCTATTCGCATGATGCGGGCCTGCGGGGCGTACGGCCCGGTGGCGGACAATCCGGGCCTGGAATTCGGCACGGCGCTGGGCGTGCTCGCGCAGCAGGGCCGCGACAAGCTCACCATCGTGGTGCCCGAGGCGCTGCACGATTTGGGCCTGTGGCTGGAGCAGCTCATCGCCGAAAGCACTGGTAAAGAGGGCAAAGGCATTCTACCCGTGGCGGGCGAGCCGCTGGGCGAGCCCGGTATTTATGGCACCGACCGCGTGTTTGTGTACGTGGGCTACGAGGGCCAGGCCGACGAGGCCAACGCCAGCAAGCTGGAGGCTTTGGCGCAGGCCGGGCACCCGGTCCTCACCTTCCGGATGCACGACGCGCTGGATTTGGGCCAGGAATTTTACCGCTGGGAGATGGCCGTGGCCGTGGCCAGCGCCGTCATCGGCATCAACCCTTTCGACCAGCCCAACGTGCAGGCCGCCAAAACGGCCACCGACAAGCTGATGAAAGCCGTGGAAGAACAGGGCCACCTGCCGGAAGCCGGCCAGCCCACCGCTACCGAAAACGGCGTGGCCTACTACTCCGCCGCGGGCGGCGCGGACGCGGCCGGCGTGCTGAAGGCCTTTTTTGCCCAGGCCCGGCCCGGCGATTTCCTCTGCCTGCAAGCCTACCTGACCGAGACGCCCGCCGTGAGCGCGAGCCTGCAAGCGCTGCGCCTGCGGGTGCAAACGGCCTTGCACATCGCCACCACGTCGGGCTACGGGCCGCGCTTCCTGCACTCGACCGGCCAGTACCACAAGGGCGGACCCAACACGGGCCTGTTCGTGCAGTTTACCAGCGACAACCCGCAGGATTTGGCGCTGCCGGGGCGCTCTTATACGTTCGGCACCTTTAAAAATGCCCAGGCCCAGGGCGATTTGGAGGCGCTGCACAGCTACGACCGCCGCACGCTGCACGTGCACCTCGGCGCCAATGCTGAGGAAGGGCTGAAGACGCTGCTGGCGGCGTTGTAGTGTTTTCTAGTTGTCCGTTTTTAGTTGTCCGTTGTCGGTTTGCGGTAGTTTTCAGGTTGGGGTGGATGGCGCGGGCGCGGGAACCTCACCCCCGGCCCCGGGTCGCTTGAAGCGCGAAGCCCCAGGAGAGGGGGCCTGACGACTTGTTGGCGTCTGGATAATCGCCGTAAACTGACAACAGACAACTCACAACGGACAACTGATACCGGACAACTCCCTACCGGCTTTTAACGCAAAAACGCCCGGCCTTTCCGCAGTGGAAAAGCCGGGCGTTTTTGCGTTGGGGCTGGGGTTATTCCTTCACTAAGCGCTTGGAAAACTGCTGGCCGTCGGCGCCGTGCACGAGCACGATGTAGGTGCCGTTGGCCACTGCGCGCAGGTCGAGGGGCTGGGTGGTGCCGCCGCCGCAGGTAGCGGTGAGCACCGTGCGGCCCACGTTGTCGAGCACACGCACCTGGTAGGTGCCGGCGGGCAGCTGGGTCAGGTCGAGGCTGGTGGTGGCGGTGGCGGGGTTCGGGAACAGCGCGATAGCGGCGACCTTGCTGAAGCGCACGGTTTGCACCGGCGAGTAGCTGGCCGTGCCGTCGCGGTCGACTTGGTGCAGGCGGTAGTACACCAGGCCGGTGGCTTTCGCGCCAATGCCGGCGTCGGTGTAGCCGTAGGCGGTGGGGGCGGTGCTGGTGCCCTGGCCGGCCACGCGGGCGAGGCTGGCGAAGGTGCGGCCGTCGCGGCTGCGCTGCGTCTCAAAATAGTCGTTGTTGCGCTCGCTGGCGGTGGCCCAGCTCAGCTGCACGTCGACGCCGCGCACCACTTTGGCGCTGAAGCTGACCAGCTCGACGGGCAGCGGACGGTCGCCAATCGGCATCGTGTAGGTAGCCGTGTTGTTGCTGCCCGCGCCGCTGTCGTCGGTGGCGGTGTAGGTGAACGTGCCACTGCCTTTGAAGCCGGCGACGGGGTCGAAAAAGAGCTGCCCGGCCTGGGCCACGGGAATTACCTGCCCTGGGATGACGGGCGCGCCTTCGAAGTAGAGAATGCCGGCGTCGACATCGGGCAGCGTCTGGATGGTGAACGAATCGAGGGGCGGGCCCGCCGTCACGGTGCCGCTCATCGCCGGAATGCTCGTCGATGGCAAGTCATTATTGATAAAACCGGTGGTCACGTCGTTGGCCGTCAGGCCCTTGGCGCAGGTGCCAAAATACAGGTCGTCGAGGCCAAAGTCGTTGCCGCCAAAGGCCTTGTTCACGTCACGAATCTCGATGACGGCCGTGGTATTGGGGCCCGAAAACCAGAGGTCCGAAATACGCACGTAGTTGGTGGTGCCGTTCAGGGTCGTCACCGTCGAGGTCGACTTGCCGTTGATGACGAGCCCAAGCTCGGCCGGGCTGCCGGGGTTGATGCTATTGGCGTAGGCCGAGAAGCTATAGTATGTATTGGCGCGCACCTTGAGCGTTTGCTGATACACAATCGACAGGTTCTGCGAGCCGTTGACAATCATAAAATTGTCGCCCGCTCCCCGCCGGCCGGTGCCTGCGAAGTTAGGGTGGTAGTTGGCGGCGTTGTTGCCCACGGCGTACAGGGCTTCGGGCACCAGCTCGTTGGTGCGGGCCGGGTCGTTGGCCACGTAGCCGTAGCTGGAGGTGAAGCCCGTGTTGCCGGCGGTGAAGCTGGGGTTAACTATCAGGTTGGTGCCCGTGCCGATGGTGCAGACTTTGCCGGCATCGTACACGTTCAGGTTCACCGTCGACACGTTGGAGCAGGACGGCGTGGCCGTGGGCACGCACACCTGGTACGTGAAGCTGTCGGGGCCCAAATAGCCGATGACGGGCGTGTAGCTGTAGCTACCGTCGGCGTTGAATACCAGCGCGCCGTGGGCGGGGTTGGTCAGCGCCGTGGCGGTGAAGGCGTTGTTGGCCAGGTTGCCGGGGTTGGCATCGTTGAGGATGACGTTGCCCGACTTGGTGGCATCGCCGGGCACTTCGTTGCTGTCGTCGTTGGTCACGAAGAAGTTGCCGGCGGTCACGTTCACGTTGAAGGTCGTTTGGTCGGGGGCCGCGTTGGCGCCCTGGCCGGTATTTGCGCCCACGGTGCTTACCAGGGAATTGGGGCCCTGCGCGGTGGGCACGATAAAGCTGAACGTGTAGGTGTTGGTGGCGCCGCTGTTCAGCACCGGCACCGTACCAAAGGTGATGGTGTTGGTGGTGCTGTTATACGAGGCGGTGGCGGGCAGGGCGGCTTGCTGGGCGGCCGTCATGCTGGCGCCGGTGGGCAGGCGCACGGTTTGGGTGACTTGCGTGGCTGCCTGCGGGCCGTTGTTGGTGAAGGTGGCCGTGAACGTGCCCGACGACAGGCCCGCGCCCAACATGGTCGGCCCGCTCACGTCGGTGGTGACGTCGGCCACCGGGCCCACCACCGGAATGGTGTAGGTGGCCGGCTGGTTGGAGGCAATGCCGGCGTTGTTCACCGCGAAGAAGGGGAAGGTGGCGTCGCCGGTAAAATCGGGCTCGGGGTCGAAGTTGAGGGCAGCGGCATCGGCGGCCGTCAGCGTCTGGCCGGCCGTTACGGGAACGGTGCCCACGTACAGGATGCCGCTGGCGGCCGTGGGCAGGCTGCCGATGATGTAGCCCGTTACGGAGCCGCCGGGGTTCGAATCGGACCCCGCCAACGACTGGATGGCGGTGCTGGCGTTGGTGCTGGGCATGGGCGGCGCGTTGGTAACGGCGGTGGCCACGGGCGGCAGGGCGCTGGGCCCGGCGCAGAGCACGGCATTGGGCACGATTTGGCGGCTGATGCCGGCGCCGGCCGTGCTGCTGTATTCGAGGGTGAGGGTGTTGCCCCCGCCGTTTTCGCCGTAGTACACCAGGATGTTGTGCAAGCCGGCCGAGAGCGTGGCCGTGGCTTGCACGAGGGTGGGGGCGTGCGCCCCGCCGTTGCTGATGGTGGCGTTGGCCAGGGTTGGGGCCAGGGCCGCGCCGTCGAGCCACAGGAACGAGGCGTCGTCGGAGGTCAGGTAGAAGGTGTAGGCGCCGGCCCTGGGGATGTACACGCTGCCGCGGTACCGGCTGGAAAACAGGTCGGGGTCGGTGGGGGTGCCGCCGGCGGTGGCCGGCGGAATGACGTTGCCCCAGCCGTCGGGGGCCGTGGTGCTGCTGCTCGCGAAGTTCAGCTGCGGGTCGATGCGCGTGAGGCCCGGCGTGGTGCTGCCGAAAAAGGCCAGGTCATTGGCAAAATAGCCGGGGTAATAATCGGCTGACAAGCCGCTCGACGAAGGACCGCCGCCGTAGGCCGGGCCGCAGCCGGCGGGCGCGGCCGGGGCCACCAGCGGAATGGTGTAGGTAGCGGTGTTGGCGCTAATGCTGCCGTTGCTGTCGGTGGCGCCGTACGTGAAGGTCACGTTTTGGGTGGTGCTGCCGGCGGGCGAGTAGTACAGCTGGCTGGCCTGGGCGGCGGTCAGGACCTGGCCGGCCGCCAGTGCCGGGCCCGTGCTGCCGATGCGCAAAACGCCCACGGCGGGCACGGTAGTGAGGGTGAAGGAGGCAACCGTGGCGCCGGCCGGCCCGGCGATGGTGGCGCTGAGCGGGCTGATGGGCGTCGCGTTGATGGTGGCCGAGGTGCTGATGCTGGCCGTGGTGACGGGGTTGGCGGTGAGCTGGGCGTTGGTGGCCGGGGCCGTCAGCGAAAAGTCGTCGAGGCCAAAGTCGTTGCCATTGCCGTCGAGGTTCAGGTCGCGCAGCCGCAAAATGAGCTGCGTGCCGGCGCCGGGGTTCACCGTCACGGTGTTCAGCTGCCAGCTGCCGGCGTCGGTGGGGTTGGTGAAGGCGGAGCCCACGTCGACGCCGTTGGCCGATACTTGCAGGCTGGCCTTGCTGGTTGGGTACGTATTGAGCAGCCAAAACGAGAACTGGTAGGGCTGGTTGGCTGGCAGGCCGGTTATGGTTTCTTCCCAGACGATGAGTGGCGTGGTGGCCGCGTTTACTATCAGGTAGTTACCGGCGCCGGTGGTGTGGTCGCCGTAGCTGGCCAGAAAATTTGGGTTGTACGCCTTGTTGTCGGTGCCCACGGTGTAGGAGCCGGCGCCGGGGTCGGTGCCGGGGGGCGTCACGTAGTTGTATTTCGAGATGAAGCCGGTGTTGCCCGCTCCAAAATCGGGATTAGCTAATAGGTTTTGGGCCGTTGCGGAGGTTGCCGAGAGCAGCACTGCCAGCAACAGAGTCCAGAGGTGGTAGAATAGGCGTTGTGTCATACATGAAAAAGGTAAGGTGGGACAGCAGAAAGCAATTTTAACCGAAACCGGACAGAATTCCTTGTTAAATTTATATTACCAACTCGGCTATTGGCTATGGCTGAGAGTTCAGCAGGTACAAATATTTTTTGGAATGTGGTGCCGCTTCAATACAAAGAAAGCAGAAAATCCTAATTCTGTGGTCCTCATTGATGACTGGGCTCAATTGCTGGCGAGGCTGTTCTGTATATAAAGTTCAATTTTATATACAGAAAATTATTGCCTTGGCATTAGTCGCTTTATAAGGGAAGGCAGCACTTGTGCTGTCTGCTATTGCCTCGGTTGAGCAAAAAAGCAGGATGCGCGGAGACTTTTAGGCCGAGCAAACGGGGTTGCCGCCGGAACAGATTCCAAATTTTGGAGTGGATTTATAAACGACGCAGGCGGCGCGGCCAATGGAAACTTTCCCTCGGCTTCTCTCCAAAAAAGAGAAAAGCGGAGCGGATTTTCAGGTTGCTAGTCGGCACGGGGAGGTGATTGGCAGGGCTGTAAATAGGCTCTAATTGGGGAGGGTAAGCCGGGCACACCTAGCGGCCTATTCGGTCAGGCCCCAGCGGGGCGACATCCCGGTAGTCATCGAGCCGCCCAGCAGCGGTAAAGCCCCGGCGGGGCGACACTCGATGAACGAGTGCCGCCCCGCCGGGGCTTAAAACACGAATTAGAAGCGGTTCTCAGGTCGGTGTACAGGGCGCGGCCGGGGAACCTCACGAGACCCCTGCGGGGCAGGCCCCGGTTCGCTTGAAGCGCGAAGCCCCAGGAGAGGGGAGCCTGATGGCCGGTACATTACCCTGAGAACCGTTCTAGAAGCGGTTCTCTACCGATATGCTGCCCCGCCGGGCTTGGCGGCATACTCACTCTGGGTTAACACTTATGCTTTGGGACGCTAGGCTGGGCTGATGCCGTCGAGCGTTTTCAGGTCTTCGGGCGAGAGGTGAATATCGGCGGTTTTCATGTTTTCTTCGAGGTGCTGGACCTGGGAGGTGCCGGGAATGAGCAGGATGTTGGGCGAGTGGTGCAGCAGCCAGCTCAGGGCAATTTGCTGGGGCGTGGCCTGGTGCCGCTGGGCCAGCTGGCCGAGGGCGGCCAGGGCCTCTGTGTTGCCGCCGGCGAGCGGAAACCACGGAATGAAGGCCATGCCCTGCTCGCGGGTGTAGTTCAGCTCGGCTTCCCACTTGCGGTTGTCGACGCTGTACATGTTTTGCACCGCCACCACCGGCACGTATTCCTGGGCTTGCTTTATTTGCTCGACGCTGACTTCCGACAGGCCGATGTGCTTTATCAGGCCCTGCAAATGAGCGGTTTGCAGGAACTTGAGGGTTTCTTCGAACGGCACGTTGGGGTCGACGCGGTGGAGTTGGTAGAGGTCAATCTGGTCGAGTTTCAGGCGTTTGAGGCTGCCGTGCAGGGCGGCTTCGAGGTGCTGGGGGCGGGCATCGACGGGCCACTCGTCGGGGCCGGTGCGCAGCAGGCCGCCTTTGGTGGCAATCACCAGGCCCGGCTTGTAGGGGTGCAGGGCCTCGGCGATGAGTTCCTCCGACACATTGGGGCCGTAGCTGTCGGCGGTGTCGATAAAATCGACGCCCAGCTCCACGGCGCGCCGCAGCACCCGAATGGACTCGTCGTGGTTGGCCGGCGGGCCCCAAATGCCTTTGCCGGTGATGCGCATGGCCCCGTAGCCCAGGCGGTTGACGGTGAGGTCGCCGCCGATGGCGAACGTGGCGGGGTAAGTGGCGGTGATGGTAGCCATTATGAATTGCTTAACGGTGAGGGCCGCCGGGCGGGACATGCCCCGGCGATGGTGCTGAATAACTGCTGTTCCGCAGCTGCTGCTGAAGCCGGCGTTGTGGTTGCTGGTTGCTGGTTGCTCGTTGCTGGTTTTCCGCTGGTAATTAACCAGAAACCAGCACCCAGCAGCCCCTTGCCCCAGCGGCGCGAAGGCCCTGCGCAGCAGCAGTAAATAAGACAGCCCGCCTGGGCGATTGTTTGCCGCCGCGAGCCGTCGCGGCGGCCCGAAGAAGGGCCGCTGGCGTTACGTTTATTAATTTGCCAGACAAATTTTTTTTCCTTTTGGCCCGAGTTGCGGCGGGTCGGGTGGGTGGTCTGGCGGGGTTGTTCTGGTTGCCAAAAGCCGCAAATCTGCTCACAAAATCGATTGGGGCCGGGCTGTGGCGGCCGGCTAATTAGCACTTATCGAAGCTACCCCGCCGCTGTGTTTTGGTGAAACTATACTGATTACCTTATTGTTAATGTCGGTTGCCAAGTGCTTATCCATTACCTTAGAGTATAATCCGCGTGATTATCGACTTAGCCCCGGCCCCAAATACCCACCAGCCCGCTTGGGCTGCGCAACGCCCGGAGGGCTTCCCCCTTAAATGACTATCGCCATGACTCCTCATACCGTGTTTCCCGAACAGTTCGTTCCTCAGTTCCAAATTTCCAACCCAACACAACACCAGACGCACGAACTAAAAATCTGGCCTTCTTGCTTTGCCGCCGTGAAGGCCGGCAACAAGCCCTTCGACGTGCGCGAGAACGACCGGAACTTTCAGGTCGGCGACGTGCTGCTGCTCAACGAGTTTGACCCCGAAACCGAGCAGTATACCGGCCACACCGTGACGCGCTGGGTCAGCTACGTGCTCCAGGGCGGGGTGTTTGGCATCCAGCCGGACTGGTGCGTGCTGGGCTTTAGCGACTTACCGCCGATTCCGGTGGGTCAGACCGACATCAGGCTGTGGTAATGAGCGGTTCTTAGGTTCATTTAAATGGCGCGGTTGGGGAACCTCACCCCCGGCCCCTCTCCAAAAACGAGGGGAGCCTGACGAATTGTATACCAGCCGGAGAGCCGCCAATAAGCACGACCCGAAAAGGGCAGCCCTGGCCAGGGCTGCCCTTTTCGGGTCGTGCTTATTGGCGACTAGCGCAGCGCGGTGGCCCGCGCGGCCGTTGCTTTCGCGCTCATTTCGCGCACGGCCTGGGCAATGCCGGCCGCGTCGAAGCCGCATTCTTTGTAGAGCTCGTCCTGGGAGCCGTGCTCGACCACGCGGTCGGGGATGCCGAGGCGGACGACGGGCAGGTGGAAGCCGTGGTCGGCGAGGAATTCGAGCACGGCCGAGCCGAAGCCGCCGGGCAGGCAGCCGTCTTCGACGGTTACGATGGCGCGGTAGCGGCGGGCCACGTCGCGCAGCATTTCTTCGTCGAGCGGCTTGCAGAAGCGCATGTCGTAGTGGCCCGCGTCGAGGCCTTCGGCGGCCAGGGCGGCGGTGGCTTTCACGGCGTAGTTGCCGATGTGGCCGATGCTGAGGATGGCCACGCCGCCCGCTTCGCCCTCGCGCACCACGCGGCCCGTGCCGATGGCCACGCGCTGCA
>CAXTCS010000167.1:0-9654 GCA_964242365.1 uncultured Hymenobacter sp.
ATTGCTACCACAACGAAGCGGGCAAGATGCTTCGCTGCGCTCTGCATGACGTTCTGTTCAGCATGACGTGCTCTTCGGACAGCTTCTGCTAATTAATTTTCAAATGCAGCCTTTTGAAACTACCCGCCTTTATTTCCGCCCTTTTCGGGCCGAGGATGCTGCCGGCATGTTTGCCCTCGACTCCGACCCGGCCGTGCACCGCTACCTCGGCGGCATTGGCGGGCAGCTCGTCACCGACCCGGCCCAGAGCCGGGAAATGATTCGGTTCATCCAGGCGCAGTACGCGGCCAACGGCATCGGGCGCTGGGCCGTGCTGCTGCGCGCCACCGGCGAATTTATGGGCTGGGCCGGCCTGAAGCTGGTGCCCGGCCCGGTGAACGGCCGGCACGACTTCTACGACCTCGGCTACCGATTCCGGCCGCGCTTCTGGCGGCAGGGCTACGGCTACGAAGCCGCGCGAGCCTGGCTCGATTACGGATTTGACCAGCTGAACCTGCCCCGCATCTGCGCCTATGCCGACGCGGAAAACGCCGGCTCGCGCCGCATCCTGGAGAAAGTGGGCCTGCGATTGGGCAATGAATTCAGCGAGGCCGGCGTGCGCTGCGTGTGGTACGAGGCCGCGAGGCCCGAATAGGCATTAGCACGCTTCACCTTATCAGAAGGCGGGGTTTTCGGGCGCCGGGCCGGCTGTCCGCCACGCACTAAAACCCGGCGCAGCCAGCACCTGCACCAGCACCACCCAGCCCACGGCGCTGCTCCAGCCGGCCAGCACGTCGGAGGGGTAATGCACGCCCAAATACATCCGCGCCCAGCCCACGCTCAGCGAAAAGAGCGCCGGCGCCAGCGCCCAGGCCCACCACCGGCCCCGGCGCTGCCACGCCAGAAAGCCCAGCGCCGTGGCAATAGCGGCCGTGTCCATGGCGTGCCCGCTGGGAAAGCTGAAGGTGTGCTCGGGCCTGATGCTGGCCCAGAGCGCGGGCCGGGACCGGGCCAGCGCGGCTTTTATCACCTGCGTGAGCAGCATCGACCCGCCCACCGACAGCGCAAACACCCAGGCCCGCCGCCATTGCCGCCGCCGCAGCAAAATGCCCAGTACCAGCAGTCCCACACCCACCATCGGCCCGGTATTGCCGACGATGGTGAGCAATACCGCCAGCTTATCGAGCGCGGGCGTGGCGTGCCGGTGCCAGAACAGCAGCGTGGGCGCGTCCCAGCCGGGGCCGCCGGACTGCGCCACGGCCGCGGCCAACCCGCCAAATACCGCCCATGGCACCAGCAGCCCCCACAGCAGCAGGGCCGGAAATACGGGGCGCGGAAGCAGGCTGAAACGGGCAGACGGCACGGGCACGGAACAAAGGCGGGAAACCGGGAAACTTCGGCAAGTAACACCGGAAGCCGCTGCAAGGTACTTCCGCGTTAAAATTTCACGCAGTGTCGCGGGGTGTTCAAAACGCAGCGTCCCGCAGTGTTTTTTTAACCTATAGCGTTTTCCAAATCAATGTACCGGCTTCTCGGCTTCCCTCTCTTTGGGAGAGGGGCCGCCCCAGAGGGGTCACGTGAGGTTCTGCCGGTTGCGCCGCGTACACTGACTCAAAAACGGCGCTAAGCAACGCTCCCCGCTTCGTTGGGCGGCGATACCACCGTGGGCAATTGCCGGTGCAGCGCCTCGCGCCACAGCCGCCGCAGCTGATGAAACCCGGGCGAAAACAGCACGTGCAGCCCCGCCACCCAGCCCACCGAGCCCGTCCAGCCGGCCAGCACGTCGGAGGGGTAATGCACGCCCAAATACACCCGGCTCCAGCCCACGCCGAGCACAAACAGCAGCCCCAGCGTCCAGGCCCACCACCGGGCCCGGCGCGGCCACAGCAGGAAGCCCAGGGCGGTAACTACCGCCGCCGCGCCCATGGCGTGCCCGCTCGGGAAGCTGTAGTAAAAGGCCGGTTTGAGGCTAACCCACAGCGCGGGCCGGGGCCGGGCAAACGCCATCTTCACCAACAAGTTCAGCCCCATGGCCCCGCCCACCGACAGGCCAAAAAACCACGCCTGCGCCCGGCGGCCCCACCCGGCCAGCCCCGCGGTAATCAGCCCGGCCACGATGCTCATCGGCAGCGGGTCGCCGGCCGCGGTGAAGCCCAGCGCCAGCTGGTCGAAAAACGGGGTGGCGTGCCGGTGCAAAAACGCCAGAATCTGCTTATCGCCCACGAAGCCGCCCGATTCCCAGATGTCTTCGGCCACGTTTACGAAGACGACCCAGGGCGCCACCAGGCCCAGCAACAGCGACAGCAGCAACAGCTTATGCACCCGCAGGGCGCGGCGCAGGCGGAGCCAAAAAGCGGGCATGGGGTGATGGGGTGATGGAGTGATGGGGTGATGGGGTGATGGGGTGATGGGGTGATGATACACTTGAACGTCATGCAGAGCGCAGCGAAGCATCTCGCTCGGGAAAGTAATTCAATCGTTAAACAAAAGAATTGCTACCCCAAGCGAGATGCTTCGGCTGCGCTCTGCATGACGTTCTACGTTCTACGACCTGAATTACCCCTTATCTCCCAAACTCCAGCACCCGGAACGTGCCGGGCACGATGCTCGGCCGGGGGCGCGGGTTTTCGGTGGTGGGGGCCGGCGTGGGGCCGTATTCGGCGGTGCAGGTGAACAGGTGGTGGGTTTTGGGGTCGAGGGCGATGGTGCGGGCGCCGCGCGCGGTGGGCACGTTGGCCACCACGGTGTACTTGTCCGGCGTGTCTTCGTGGATGACGGTGAACGTGCCCGAGCCGCCGTTCGAGGTAATCACGTTGTTGGTGCTGGGGTCGAACACGGCCCCGTCGGTGCCTTTGCCGGTGGGCAGCACGGCCACCTGCTTGCCGGTTTTGCCGTCGGTGACCACCAGCTTTTCGTTGGCGCAGCCGCTGAACAGGCGGTTGGTTTTGCGGTCGTAGCCGAGGCCGGTGGGCTCTTCGCCGGGCGCCAGCGACGTGCGCTTGCGCACGGCCAGGGTTTTGGCGTCGAAGGCAATGACTTCGCTTTTGTCTTCGATGTTGACGAAAATGGTGCCGTGGCCGTCGGTGGCCGGGGCTTCCACGTCGCCGCCCAGCTCGGCCGTGCCCACCACGGCGCCGGTGGTGGCGTTGAGGACGGTGCTTTTGCCGCCTTCGTTGCTAAAGAGGAACACGCGCTTCGAAAACGCGTCGTACAGCAGCGCGTCGGGCTTGGGGCCGGTGGCAACGGGCGCGCCGATGGGTTTCAGCGTTTTGAGGTCGAACACCACGCACGTGTTGTTGCGCCCGCAGGTGATGTAGCCGCGATTGGCCCCCGGCACCACCGCGATGCCGTGCACGCCGGGCGTGTTTGGAATGGTGCCGATGACCTTGCGGGTTTTCAAATCGACCACCTCCACCTGCGTGCCGTGCGACACGTAGAGGCGCGTGCCGGCGGGGTCGACGCTGAGGTAGTCCCAGCCGCCTTCGCCGCCGATGGCGATGGTGTTGAGCAGGCGGTAGGGCGCGGGCGCCGCCGGCGCCGTCTGGGCCAGGGCCGAGCCGCCAAGTAAAGTCAGGGCCAACGGAGCGGCCAGCAGCAGGTTTTTCATCATGACGAAGTGGGGCGAAAAGAAATAACCGCCGCGAAGGTCGCGGCCGATTCTGTAGCCAAGCTGAAGCCGGCGGGCTGCCCAAAACGGCCCTATTTCCGGTCCAGGTCATTTGGTTTGCGCCGCGCCGGCAGCCGGCCCTCCCCGCGCCTGTCGTGCTCATCTGGCCCGCCCGCGCCCCGCGCCCGCCCAGGCCCAACCTTGCGGCGCGTTTTCCGGTTAATGCAGCTTACGCCTTTCGCTTTCTTCCATTATGCAAACCCGTGAACTGGGCCGCTCCGGCCTCGCTGTTTCGCCCCTGATACTGGGCGGCAACGTCTTTGGCTGGACCATCGACGAGGCCACGTCCTTCGCCGTGCTCGACGCCTTCGTGGCCGGCGGCGGCAACGCCATCGACACCGCCGACGCCTACTCGGTGTGGGTGCCCGGCAACGCGGGCGGCGAGTCCGAAACCATCATCGGCAAGTGGCTGCGGCGACGGGGCCGGCGCGACGACGTGCTCATCGCCACCAAAGTGGGCTGGGAAGTGAACGCCGACCACCAGGGCCTGAAAAAGGCCTACATCCTGCGGGCCGTAGAAGGCTCCCTGAAGCGCCTGCAAACCGATTACATCGACCTCTACCAGTCGCACAAAGACGACCCCACCACGCCCGTAGCCGAAACGCTCGAAGCCTACGCCCAGCTGGTGAAAGAAGGCAAAGTGCGCGTGATTGGGGCGTCCAATTTCACGGCCGAGCGGCTGCGCGAGTCGCTGGCCGCCAGCCAGCAGCACGGTTTTCCGCGCTACGAAACGCTGCAAAACCTCTACAACCTCTACGACCGCGAAGACGCTGAAAACAACCTGGCGCCCGTGCTCCTGCAAGAGCACATCGGCGCCATCCCGTACAGCAGCCTGGCGTCGGGCTTCCTCACCGGCAAGTACCGCAAGCCCGACGACCTCCAGAAAAGCCTGCGCGGCGCCGGCGCCGGCCGCAAATACCTGAACCCCAAAGGCCTCGCCCTGCTCACCGCCCTCGACGCCGTGGCCAATCGCCGGCAGGCCACCCTCGCCCAGGTGGCCCTGGCCTGGCTGATGCAGGCGCCGGGCGTAGTGGCGCCCATCGCCAGCGCCACCAGCGTGGGCCAGGTCGCGGAGCTGCTCGAAGCCACCGAGCTCCGCCTGACCGCCGACGACCTGGCCACGCTGGAACAAGCGCAGCCGGCCGAGGACGTTGCATAAACTGTCGGGACGTCCTGCTGAATAAAGCCCGTCATGCTGAAAAAGCTCGTCATGCAGAGCGCAGCGAAGCATCTTGCGTGGGGTAGTAACTCAATCGTTCAACGATGCGAGCAAGATGCCTCGGCTGCGCTCGGCATGACGTTCTTTACTGCGGCTGTTCCACTTTCCATACTGCCTCTTATCCCCTTCCCAAAACCACTCACCCATGCCCTTCACCAACACCCGCGTAAAGCTGGCTTCGCGCCCGGTCGGGCTGCCGCAGCCGGCCAACTTCGACCTCGACACCGTCGCGGTTCCCGCCCTCACCGATGGCCAGGTGCTGGTCAAAATCGATTTTATCTCCCTCGACCCCGCCATGCGCGGCTGGATGAACGAGGGCCGCTCCTACATCAAGCCCATCCAGATTGGCGACGTATTTCGGGCCGGCGCCGCCGGGCAGGTGGTCGAATCCAAAAACCCCGCTTTTGCCGTGGGCGACGCCGTGACCGGCGGCCTCGGCGTGCAGCAATACGCCGTGGTGGGCGCCGGCGCCGCCGACCCCGCCAGCCCCGAGTACCTGCTGAAAGTGGACACCCGCCTCGCGCCCCTCGAAGCCTACCTCGCCACCCTCGGTATGCCCGGCCTCACCGCCTACTTCGGCTTGCTGGACACCGGCCAGCCCAAGCCCGGCGAAACCGTGGTCGTGTCGGGCGCGGCCGGCGCCGTGGGCAGCGTGGCGGGCCAGCTTGCCAAGCTCAAAGGCTGCCGCGTGGTGGGCCTGGCCGGCGACCAGGCAAAAGTCGATTACTGCGTGAACGAGCTGGGTTTTGATGCCTGCATCAACTACAAAACCGAAAACGTGCGCACCGCCCTGCGCGCCGCCTGCCCCCAGGGCATCGACGTGTATTTCGACAACGTGGGCGGCGAAATCCTGGATTTCGTGCTTGAGCAAATCCGCTTCAAAGCGCGCATCGTCATCTGCGGCGCCATTTCGCAGTACAACAACACCACGCCCATGCGCGGCCCCAGCAACTACCTCTCGCTGCTCGTCAACCGCGCCCGCATGGAAGGCATCGTGGTGTTCGACAACGCCGCCCACTACGGCACCGCCGCCCGCCAAATGGCCGGCTGGATAACCGAAGGCAAGCTCCACGCGCCCAAAGTTCAGGTCGAGCACGGCGTCGAAAACTTCCTGCCCGCGCTGCTCAAGCTGTTTTCGGGCGAGAACTTCGGCAAGCTGGTGCTAGCCCCGTAAGGGCCGGTTTTCGCATTGTGCCACTGGCAAAAAGGCCGTCATGCTGAGCATGACGGCCTTTTTTGCCCTTTTCTAAAAACCGCCTTTACTGCGCCGTAATGTCCGAAAACGCGTACGTCCGGGCCACGTCCAGCGGCTTGCCGTCGGCCTCGGCGTACGGATAAACGAAGTAGTTGAGCGGCGGGCCGGCTTGCTGGGGCGTCAGCGTCAGGTCGCGGCCGCGGGTGAATTCGACGCGGTTCTCGTCGTGCGCGCCGAAGAAATAAGCGCGGCGGCTGGGGTCTTTGGCGGCTTCGGAAGCGTCGACGGGCACCCAGCCGGTGGCGGGCGTGTAGAACTCGGCCCAGCAGTGGTAGCCCTTGATTTCGCCGTGGCCGCGGCCGGCCGGCAGCGGCAGGCCGATGCTGAACCGCGCCGGAATGCCCAACGCCCGGCAGTAGCCGATAACGATGGCGTGGAAATCGGTGCAGTTGCCGCGCCGGGCGTCGCAGGCGTAGTAAATGTCGCCCCGGCCCCAGCCCTCGCCGGTCTTGTCGTAGGTCACGGTGCCCACTACGTGCTCGTAGATGGCGCGGGCCTTGTCGAGGTCGGTTTTGGCATTGGCCTTGGCCACCACCTCTTCGGCCTGCTGCTTGATTTTAAAGTCGAGCGGCACGAGGCGGTCGGGGGCCAGCCAGCGGCCCATGTCGGGGTCGGCCGGCTCTTTTGGGGCCGATTTGGGGCCGGCAACCGGGCCGTTGGCGCGCAGGTTCAGGTGTTCGCGGCGGGTAATCTGGGCCGTGAGCTTCACCACCAGCGGGGCCGTGGGCACGGCGGCGGGCCGCAGGTGCAGCATCTGGTTGCCAAACGCGCCTTTTTCGATTTTGTACGGCACCGGCGAATCGATTTTCAGCTGGGCCACGTCCTGGCTGGCGTCGGCGTGGGGCACGGGCAGCCACAAATCCAGGGTTTTGGTGCCGGCGGGCGGCACGGGCACCGTGGCGGTGCTGGTGAGCACAAACGTGCGGCTGCGCGGCGCGGCCGGGGCCTGCGCGGCAGCCGGCCGGGCGGCGCCAAGGGCCAGCATACCCAGCAGCCCCGCCCGAATGGCGGGGGAAATCGACAACAAAATGTTCACGGCAACAGAAGCAATAAATCGCTGCTGGCGGGCGCCGGCCAGGCTGGTTCGGGGCAGTGTTCCTGCTCCAACTCAACGGCCAGGGCCCAAGGCCGTGCCCGTCGACGCGGCGCCGCGACAGCGCCCGCCAGTCAGGGCCAACCAGACCCCAGCAGTGCGGCAAAGGTACTACGCGCCGCGCCGTGGCTACTTTCGCCCCGCTCCCACTCCTCCGCCCCTATGAAAGCCCCCGCCCCGCCGGTGCTGGCCCTCGCTTCGTTTCCGCCGGCCCCGGCGCGCACGCCGTACTACTGCGAGCGGCTCGAAACGCACGTCGTCCGGTTTCCGCACGTCAGCGTGCCGCACGCGCACGACTTCTACCTGCTGCTCTACATCACCCACGGCACGGGCACGCACACGGTCGATTTGGTGACGTACGAGCTGCGGCCGGGCAGCCTGTTTTTTCTGGCGCCGGGGCAGGTGCACCACTGGCAGCTGGCCGCCGACACGCGCGGCTTCGTGGTGTTTTTCGACACCGATTTCTACCTGTTCCGCTACCCCGGCCACGGCCTCTACGCCTACCCGTTCTTCGACAGCGCGCACCCGCCCGTGTGCTACCTGCCGCCCGCCGAAACCGAAATTCGCCCGCTGGTTGAGCGCCTGTTTGCCGAATACACCGGGCCCTACGCCAGCCAGCCCGAGGTTTTCCGCTCCTACCTGCACCTGTGCCTGGAGCTGGCGGCGCGCCACTACCCGGCCCGCCCCGCCACCGAGACCAGCCTCGCCCTCGGGCAAATCCGCGCGTTCGGCGCCCTGCTCAACCGGCACTACCGCACCCGGCGCAGCGTGCGCGCCTACGCCGAATTGCTGCACCTCACCCCCAACTACCTCACCGCCCTGTGCCGCCGCGTGCTCAACAAAACGGCCAGCGACCTCATCCACGAGCGCGTGGTGGTGGAGGCGCGGCGCCTGCTCAGCTACTCGGCCCTGGGGGTGGCCCAGGTGGCCTACGAGCTGGGTTTTGAGGACGCTTCGTACTTCGTGCGCTATTTCCACAAGTACGCCGGCACCACGCCGGAAGCCTTCCGCCAGCAGCGTTGATTTGTCCTGTAAGAAGCTGAAAGGAGGCTGCGACGGCCGGCCCGCGCCCCGGTAATTTTGTATTGGCAAACGGCAAAAGCAGCTTTTGAAGCTCCGCCGTTGCGTTCGGGCCGCCCGTTTGCCCGTATAGTTTTCAACCTCACCTTCTTCCCCCACTGGTTATGGCCGCTGCTTCCGATTCCACCGCCCTGGCCCTGCTGGCGCTGCGCTGCCCGCACTGCCACCAAGGCAAGCTTTTCAGCTTTTCCGCCCTCAACATCAGCAAGTTCGCCCAAATGCCGGCCCAGTGCCCCGTGTGCGGGCAGTCGTTCGAGCCGGAGCCGGGGTTTTATTTCGGCTCGATGTACTTCACCTTCGCCTTCAACGTGGCCACCCTGCTGGTGGTCGGCGTGCTGCTGTACTACCTGTTTCACAACCCCGACACCTGGGTTTACATCGTGGTCGTGACCGGCATCACGCTGCTGCTCACGCCCCTCATCCTGCGCTACTCGCGGGCGCTGATGCTGTACCTGTTCGGCGGCGCGCACTACGACCCCAAATACGCTGCGCTTAATGAAGAATGAGGAATGAAGAATGAGGAATTGTCATTGCGAGGACGAAGGACGACGCAATCCGTCCTATCAATGCAACTAACCTTATTGATGTAACACGCCCTTTTCCAGGACCACAAAAAGCCCCGATTATGCTCAGAATCGGGGCTTTTCACATTAGAAGGGTAGTCGCTGAGGTCGCTGAGAACAGGACGGATTGCCACGGCCTGCGGCCTCGCAATGACAAAATTCCTCATTCTTCATTAAGCCGCAGGCGTCTCACCGTAGGACTTGCGCCCGCCACACGTTGTTGCCGGGGTTGGCGTCGGGCAGCAGCTTGGTGGGGTTGAGGCGCACGAGCGTGAGCGGCGTGGTCGAGTTGTAGCGGAACGTCCAGGTGCTGCCGCGCTGCCAGATTTCGACCGGCAGGCGCACGCGGGTGGTTTTGCCGCTGGTTTCGGTTACGTCGGCGATGAGCGGCATGGCGGCCTGGCCCTTGTTTTCGACGGTGATGAGCGCGCCCTGGGCGGGGTCCTGGTTCGCGTAGGTCACGGTGGTCACGGCCTGGTCGAGGGTCCAGTTGTTGTACACCCACTCGCGCCAGAACCAGGTCAAATCCTCGCCGCTGGCCTCGTCCATCGTCCGGAAAAAGTCCTTCGGCTGCGGGTGCTTGAACGCCCAGCGCCGGATGTAGGCGCGGAAGGCGTAGTCGAACCGCTCCGGCCCCAGAATTTCCGAACGCAGCAGAAACAGGCCGTAGCCCATCTTGCTGTAGGCCGCGTAGCCGAGGTAGTTCGACGGCGTCACGTCGGGCACGGTGTAGGGCGGCACGGTGGCCGGGTCCAGGATGTAGCGGATGTTGCCCTGCACCAGCCGGGTGGTGTCGTT
>CAXTCS010000168.1:0-9601 GCA_964242365.1 uncultured Hymenobacter sp.
GTCCGGCGCGGCGCAGTGGTGGCGCGCCGGAGTTGCAACGATGGTTCAGAGAAAAAAGTACCGTAGCAGGGCCGCTGTTGCCCGGTGGCCGGCCAGCGCGGCCCCTACCCTCCGACCTGTTCGCGCAGCTTGGCCACGAGGCCTTCCCACATTTCGTGCTGCTCGGTGGCATCGTGCGCCGTCGAGTAATCGATTACCCGCAAGTACACTTCGTCGGTTACCTGCGACGAGTCGAGGGTGAACTCCAGAAAATTCGCGTCAGTTACCGGCTGGCGGTGGTCGTCGAGAAACACAAAGCGGACGGCGCGGTTCAGGCGCTGGCCCGAAATCTCGGCATAGTGGTTTTCCTGGTCCCAGATAAAATTGAGGCGTTGCCCTTCCACGTAGCGCACGTCGTCGCAAAACCACTGCGTCAGGCCGGAGGCCGTGGCCAGGTACGGGAAGAGAATTTTAGGCGAAGCATTGATGGGGAACTCCACCACGAAACGCGTTTTGATTTGGATATCAGGCAAAGCCATAGGAATATAAGCGAAGGAGCCAGCTCGGTAGTCAGCCCACAACCGACGGGGCACAGGAGAAATACAGTGTTTTTTGGCCCTTAACCTTGCTTCGGGGCCGATTGTAGCGTTACCTTTGCACCCACAAAAAACCCGGCGGGGTAGCTCAGCTGGTTAGAGCACAGGATTCATAACCCTGAGGTCGGCGGTTCGAGCCCGCCTCCCGCTACGTTAAAACCGTTTCAGCCGCGTGCTGAAACGGTTTTTTTGCGTTAGCGCGTTTTAAACAGCGGGCAGGACGAATAGCTTGCCGTCATTTCATTCAGCTTGAATTGGCAGCAACTACAGCCGGGCTTAACTCCCCAAAACAAGAAAACGCTGAACCCAAGGGCCAGCGTTTTCTTGGTGGATGGCGCGCAGGGGCACTTATTTTGCCTTTTCCACGATGCCTTTGAATGCGGCAGGGTGGTTCAGGGCCAAATCAGCCAGCACTTTGCGGTTGAGCTCGATGCCGGCCTTTTTCAGGCCACCCATCAGCTGCGAGTACGACAGGCCGTGCTCGCGCGCGCCGGCGTTGATGCGCTGAATCCAGAGGGCGCGGAATTCGCGCTTCTTTACTTTACGGTCGCGGTAGGCATACAAGAGGCCTTTTTCAACGGCGTTCTTGGCTACGGTCCACACGTTTTTGCGGCGGCCATAATAGCCTTTCGCCAAACGCATGATTTTCTTACGGCGGTGGCGCGAGGCCACGTGGTTGACACTTCTTGGCATAACCTGAGGAGTTTTTGGCAGCCGGCGCCCAGCATCTGCTGAAGCTTATGAGTTGCGGCCGGAAGCCGGGGTTGAGGAAATTAAAAATTAAAAAATCATAATTAAAAATCAACAAAATGCCCATTATAAGAGCGAATTCCTGATTTTTAATTCTTAATTTTTAATTTTTAATTTTTAATTAAATATTAAGCATCTGGCGCACGCGGTTCATGTCGGCGCTGCTCACGAGGCCGGTGTGGGTTAGGCCGCGCTTTTGCTTGGTCGTCTTCTTCGTGAGGATGTGTGATTTGAAGGCGTGCTTCCGCTTCACCTTGCCCGTTCCGGTGAGCGCAAAGCGCTTCTTAGCACCGGATTTCGTCTTTACTTTCGGCATCGTAGTAAGTGTTGGAGGATTGGTTGTTGATAGTTAATGATTGCTGACCGACCGGGGGTCGGGAAGCCATCTTCAACCGGGTAAAAGCTATTCGGCGGCGTCGGTGGTTACCGGCTCCGTTTCGGAGGTTTCGTCTTGAGCTTCGGCCTTGGCGGCCGGTTTTGGGGCTTTCTTCTCGGCTTTGGCATCCGAGGGAGCGGCGGGCTTGGCGGCGGGCTTCACCACCGCGGCCGCTTTGGGCGCGAGGTAGAGGAACATGCGCTTGCCTTCGAGCTTGGGCAGCTGCTCTACTTTGGCCAGGTCCTCAAGGGCCTGAGCAAACTTGAGCAGCAGGATTTCGCCCCGCTCCTTAAACACGATGCTGCGGCCCACGAAGTGCACGTAGCTCTTGATTTTCGCGCCTTCGCGCAAAAATTCCTGGGCGTGTTTCACCTTGAAGGCAAAGTCGTGCTCGTCGGTGTTGGGGCCGAAGCGGATTTCCTTGAGCACGACCTTGGTCTGCTTGGCTTTCAACTCGCGGGTCTTCTTCTTCTGCTCGTACTTAAATTTCGAGTAGTCGATGACACGGCAAACGGGAGGGGTGGCCGTGGGCGAAATCTCGACGAGGTCGAGGTTCTGGTCCTGGGCCATTTTCCGTGCCTGGTCGGTCGGATAGACGCCTTGCTCGACGTTGTCGCCGACCAGACGCACTTCGCGCGCCAGGATTTTCTGGTTGATTTTGAACGGCTCTTCCACCTGCTGGCGGGGCACGTACCGACGATTCGGAGCTGCTATGGTTTGGTCCTCCTGCTAAAAAAGTGGCGGGGAATGAGATTCTGGGCGGTTTAGGCCGGATAAGGCCTGGCAATCAGGGGGCAAATATCGGTATTTTTAATTGGAAAGGCAAGCGGGGCGCACATTCAATCTCTTGAAACGCTAAAAAAGAACGTCGTGCTGAGCGGAGTCGAAGCATCTCGCCCGCGTAACTAACCCAATCGATGAGGATTACCGCTGCGGTAGAGATGCTTCGACTCCGCTCGGCACGACGTTCAGGCCATTCGTTCTAAAGCCTGATTAATACGCCTCCACAATCTGGCTCTGCACGCTTTTCACGAAAGCATCGAGCGGCATCGAGCCGAGGTCGCCTTCGCCGTGCTTGCGGACGCTGATGATGTGGTCCTGCGCTTCCTTCTCGCCGACTACCAGCAGGTACGGGATTTTGCCCATTTCCGCGTCGCGGATTTTGCGGCCGATGCGCTCGTCGCGGGCATCGACGGTGCCGCGCAGCTCGCGCTGTTCCAGCTGGGCTTTCACCTCGTTGGCGTAGTCGATGTACTTGTCCGAAATGGGCAGCACGATGAATTGCTCGGGGGTGAGCCAGAGCGGGAAGTTGCCGGCGCAGTGCTCGATGAGCACGGCCACGAAGCGTTCGAGCGAGCCGAAGGGCGCGCGGTGCAGCATCACGGGGCGCTGCTTGGTGTTGTCGGAGGCGACGTATTCGAGGTCGAACCGCTCGGGCAGGTTGTAATCGACCTGAATGGTGCCGAGCTGCCAGCGGCGGCCAAGCGCGTCGCGCACCATAAAGTCGAGCTTGGGGCCGTAAAAGGCGGCCTCGCCCAGCTCGGTTATCGTGGGCAGGCCTTTTTCGGCCGCCGCTTCCTGAATGGCGCTTTCGGCCAGGGCCCAGTTCTCGTCGGAGCCGATGTACTTGGTTTTGTTTTCGGGGTCGCGCAGGCTGATTTGGGCCGTATAATCTTCAAAACCAAGGTTTTTGAAAACGTAAAGCACCAGGTCAATCACCTTCTTGAACTCGTCCTTCACCTGGTCGGGGCGGCAGAAAATATGGGCGTCATCTTGCGTGAAGCCGCGCACCCGCGTGAGGCCGTGGAGCTCGCCCGACTGCTCGTAGCGGTACACGGTGCCGAACTCGGCGTAGCGCACGGGCAGGTCGCGGTAGCTGCGGGGCTCGGTTTTGTAGATTTCGCAGTGGTGCGGGCAGTTCATCGGCTTGAGGAAAAACTCCTCGCCGGGGTTGGGCGTGCGGATGGGCTGGAACGAATCGGCCCCGTATTTTTCGTAGTGGCCGCTGGTCACGTACAGTTCCTTGGCCCCGATGTGGGGCGTGACGACCGGCTGGTAGCCGGCCTTCACCTGGGCCTTGCGCAGAAACTGCTCCAGGCGCTCGCGCAGGGCCGTGCCCTTGGGCAGCCACAGCGGCAGGCCGGCCCCTACCCTTTCGCTGAACGCGAACAGCTTCAGCTCTTTGCCCAGCTTGCGGTGGTCGCGGCGCTTGGCTTCTTCGAGGCGTTCGAGGTACTCGGTGAGGTCCTTGGCCTTGGGGAAGGTGATGCCGTAGAGGCGCGTGAGCTGCTTATTTTTTTCGTCGCCGCGCCAGTAGGCGCCGGCCACGTTCATGAGCTTGGCCGCCTTGATGGTGCCCGTGTCGGGGATGTGCGGGCCGCGGCAAAGGTCCGTAAAACCGCCCTGCGTGTAGAAGGTAATGTGGCCGTCTTCGAGGCCGTCAATCAGCTCCAGCTTGTAGGGGTCCTGCTTGTCGGTGAAGTAGGCGATGGCGTCGGCTTTGGAGACATCCTGGCGCTCGTAGCGGCTTTTGTGCTTAGCCAGCTCCAGCATTTTCTTCTCGATTTCGGGAAAATCCTCGCTCGAAATGCTGCGGCCTTCGCCGAGGTCCACGTCGTAGTAGAAGCCGTTTTCGATGGCCGGGCCGATGGCCAGCTTCACGCCGGGGTACAGCGCTTCGAGGGCTTCGGCCATGAGGTGCGCCGAGGAATGCCAGTAGGTGGCCTTGCCGGCGGGGTCGTTCCAGGTGAGGATGCTGACCTGGGCATTGTCGGGCAGGGGGCGGTGCAGGTCGCGCACCTCGCCGTTGACCGTGACGGCCAAGGCGTTGCGGGCGAGGCCTTCGGAGATGCCGGCGGCTACGTCGTAGCCGGTGGCGCCGTCGGGCAGCTGGCGCAGCGAGCCGTCGGGCAGGGTGATGTTGAGCATAGAAAACGAAAAAGCTGCCGGAGCGGCAAAGCGGGGCGCAAGTTACGCTTTGCTTATGAATGAGGAAGAAGGAACAACGCGGAATTGCAGTTCAATCCCCACCTATTGTCCCACGTGGCAACGCCAAGCGGCCTTACCTGGCCTGCGAGCGCAGGGCCGGCAGCGGCGCAATGGGCAACGGCCGCACCGCCGCGGGCCGGCGATAGTAGTAGCGCGGGGCGGGGCGCAGGCTGTCGGGCAACGAGGCTTGCACCCGCTCGTTGGTTTTCCAGGCTTTAAAGGTCCAGTGCGGGTTGCCGGGGTTTTCGGCTACCAGCAGGCGGAACTGGGCCAGGGCTTCGGGCAGGCGATTTTGGGTTTCCAGGGCTTCGGCGAGCAGGGCGCGGGCCTGGGGCAGGCGCGGGTTGCGGCGCAGCGCGCGGGTCAGAAACTGGATGACGGCGGCCGGGCGGCGCTCCTTGGCGGCGGCCAGGCCGAGGCGGTAGTCGGCGCGGTACACGGTGGTGTCGAGGGCCAGGGCGCGGCGGTAGTACCAAAGGGCGCTGTCGGGCTGGCCGCGCAGCTCGAGCTGGCGGCCGTAGTCGTAGCGCAGCAGGCCGGAGGTCGTATCGAGGCGCATGCCCAGCGCGGCGTAGCGGGCCGCATCGCCGGGGATGCGCCAGGCGTTCAACAGAAAAGCCAGCTGGTGCAGAATTTCGGGCTCGCGGGGGTCGCGGGCCAGGGCGTCCTGCAAGTACTGCACGGCGGTAGAAGTGTCGGCGGTGGCGGCGTAGGCAAGGCCTTTGTAGAAGAGCGCGGCGGGTTGGTCGGGGTCGAGGCGCAGGGTGCGGTCGAGGTCGTCGAGGGCGGCGGGGTAATCGCGGGCGGCGAGGTGGGTTTCGCCCACCAGCAGCGGCAGCTCCGGACCGGAAAACCCCTGCTCGGCCGCCTGCCGGGCAGCGGCCAGGGCTTCGGCTAACCGCCCCAGGGCCCGGAAAGCCCGCGCTTGCAGGAAGTACAGGCTGCCGTCGGCATCGTCAATTTCCAGGGCGGCGGCCACGTCGGTAAGAGCGGCGCCGGGCTGGCCGGCGGCGAGGCGCAGCGTGGCGCGGCGGGCCAGCAGGGCGGTATTCTGCGGCTCGCGGGCAATGGCGCCGTTCAGCTCATCGGCCTGCACGCGGGGGCCGCTCTGCACGGTGGCCAGGTTGACGAGGGTATCGGGCCGCTCGGCCGGCGCGGCGTGGCAGGCCGCCAGAAGCCCACCAACAAGCGGCAGCGCCCAGGACCAGGACCGGAAATACCGAGCAAAAAACGAGGGTAGCAGCATGAGAAACACAAAGTACGGAGGCGCCGGCGTAGCAAGCCCTATTGCTTGCGGCTGACGGTATCGACCGGGGCGCTGATGGAATCGGGGGCGGGGCGGCGCTCGGGCGGGGCATCGTGCCCCAGCCGCCGCCGGCGCTTCTGGCGGCGGGCGTCGGCGCGCAGCAAGGGCGGCAGCATTTTGCGGCACAAGCGGCTCACCACCAGGTCTTCGCTGGTGAGGGGCGCGATTTTTTCGGCCTCGCGCAGCACCGCGATGGCGCGGCGGCGGCTGCCCTGGTAGCGGTACATGCGGGCCAGGTCGTAGCAAAATTGCAGGTTTTGCGGAGCCAGCTGGCGGGCTTTTTCCAGGTCTTCGATGGCTTCGCGGCTGCTGCCGCCAACGGGCACGCCGCCCAACACCAGCTTGCTGTAGGCCCGTTCGAGCAGGTTGTAGTGGGCCACGCGGTACTGCCAGCGGCCGCGCAGCTCCCAGGCCTCGGGCAAATCGGGGCGGCGCTCGGTGGCCAGGTACACGTGCGAGCGCAGGTCGCGGAAGGCCGTCAGGCGGGCGCCGGCCCGTTGCAGCGTGGCTTGGTTGAACAGGGCAAGCGCCACGGCGTAGTTGCTTTCGCCGCCTTCGGGCCGGAGCAACAGGGCCCGGTCGGCGTACTGCCGGGCCGCCTCAAAATAGGCCGATTTTCGGGTCTCGTCGGAATACCGACTGCCGATTTTCACGCTCAGCACGGCGGCTTGCCACAAGGCCAGGTAATGCGTGGGAACGGTTTTCAGGATGTCCTGGTAAGCCGCCAACGCCTCCGAATCTTTAAAGCCATTGGCCAGGCTGGCGGCCTGAAACAGCTTCTTGCGCACGGCGGGCGGGTCGGGAAGCGGCGCGTTGGCCGGGGCAGTAGCCGGCCGCGGCACGGGTTTGGGCGGCCGCAGCCGGAACTGCCCGGCCGCGGGCGCCGCCGCCAGCGCTCCAAGCAGCGCCGCGCCCAGCAGCCCGCTTCCCCACCGCCAAAAAAATCGGGCCAAGCACAATCGCAACCAAACGAAAGCAAGCATAAGGGCAAAGAAACGCGGCACAACGCTTCGTTTGATGAGAATTGCCGAATCAGAAGCGAAAATCATTCCTGGGCCAACAATTTCAACTCCCTCACTTCTTGCTCATCACAAACCACCCCGGCTAAAACAGCCCCAATTGGGCCTTGGGCCGCTTCAGCAATTCCTGGGCGCGGGCCACTTCCTCGGCCGTCACGTCGACGGGGCCGCTGGGCTCGGCCGGGGCCGCTGCTTCCCCGCTGTCGCCGGGCTTGGCCGCCGGGGCGGACACGCGCTTTTTGGCCACTTCGCGGCGCTGCGGCTCGGGGCCTTCGTCGGTGAGGAGCGTCAGGGCGTGGATTTTGAAGTAGTTGAGCTTGTTGCCCATCGCCTTCCAGCCCTTCACGTCGATGAACTCGTGCAGGGAAATTTTCTCGGTTTCCTTGTCGGCTTTCTTGTCCTTCTGAATTTTCACTTCCACCAGCGGCTCGGGGTTGGCCGTTACGGCCAGCAATTTCGAGCCCTTGGTTTCCGAAATGAAGGTAAAGCGCTTGTCTACCGTGCTGGTTTCGATTTTGAACCGCTTGACGTAGTGCGTTTTCGTGTCGCCTTCCGCATACGCGGCGCTGAGCACGGTGCTGGGCTCCAGCTTGCGCAGCAGCACGATGTTGGGCACGTCGTAGTGGTTGGCGGGGTCGGCCGTTTTCAGCTCGTAGCTGCCGTCTTTGAACACGACCAGCAAATGGTCGTCCGTGTCGAAGGTGCCCAGGTAGCGCCCGTGGCCGGCGGTGTTGAGGCGGCCCACCACGCTGTCGAAAAACATTTCGCGGCCGCCCAGCGTCGAGTCGCCCAGCGTTTGCCGCTTGATGAGCTTGATGGGCTGCTTGGTCACGATGTTGCCCATCGAGCCCTTGCCCTTGATGCTGAGCTCGGCAAAATCGAAGTCGAACTGCTTCACCCGCGCCGGCGCTTTGTCGGAAAGCTGAATGCCGACGATTTCCGACTCCGAATTCGGGTTGGCCGTCAGGTACAGGGTTTTGGTGCCCTTGGTGCCCTTGGTCAGGTCGTAGGTTTTGTCGCGGGTGATGCCCGACACCAAAAAGCGCTTGGCGAAGCTGATGCCCGAAGCCCCGTCGAGGTACACCATGTTGTACACCAGCCGGTCGTCGTTTTTATTGTACACGCCGACGTGCAGAATGTCGCGGCCCACAAACGTCTTTTCCGCGATTTTGGTCACCGTGAACGTGCCGTCGCGCTTGATGGCGATGATGTCGTCCAAATCGGAGCAGTCGCACACGAATTCGTCCTTTTTGAGGCCGTAGCCCACAAAGCCGTCCACCCGGTTCACGTACAGCTTCTGGTTGGCGATGGCTACTTTTTGGGCCGTCACCACGTCGAAGGTGCGGAGCTGGGTTTTGCGCTCGCGGCCCGCGCCGTACTTTTTCAGCAGGCCTTCGAAGTAATTGATGGCGTAGCGGGTCAGATTGGCCAGGTGGTCAGCTACTTCGGCCAGCTCGGCTTCCAGCTTCTGAATGTACTCGTCGGCCTTAAAACCGTCGAATTTCGAGATGCGCTTGATGCGGATTTCGGTCAGGCGCGTCAAATCCTCTTCCTCAATCGGGCGGCGCAGCACAAGGCGCTGGTCGTCGGCGCGAGCCTTTTCCCCATCGATTCGCACGAATTTCTTCAGGCCCTTATCGATGGTTTCGAGGATGTCGGCCCAGGTTTCGCACTCCTCAATCTTGCGGTAGATGCGGTTTTCGATAAAAATCTTTTCGAGCGAGGCCGAGTGCCATTTTTCACGCAGGTCGTCTTGCCGGATTTCCAGTTCCCGCTCCAGCAGGCGCACCGTTTTCTGGGTGCTCAGGCGCAGCATGTCCTCCACGCCCACGAAGCGCGGCTTGTCGTCGATGATGACGCAGGTGTTGGGCGAAATCGAAATCTCGCAGTCGGTGAAAGCATACAGCGCGTCCATCGTCAAATCGGGCGAGACGCCAGCGGGCAGCTGTACCTGAATTTCCACGTCGGCCGCCGTGTTGTCGACCACCTTTTTAATCTTGATTTTGTTGGCTTCCGAGGCCTTCACGATGCTCTCCATCAGCGCCGTAGTGGTCGAGCCGTACGGAATGTCGCGGATGATGAGCAGCGTTTTATCGACCTTTTCGATGGTGGCGCGCAGCCGGATTTTGGCCCCGCGCATGCCCGAGTTGTAGTTGCTCACGTCGCACAGCCCGCCGGTCGAAAAGTCCGGAAACAGCTGCACCTCGCGCCCCCGCAGCACGTCGATGCTGGCCTTGCACAGCTCGCGGAAGTTGTGGGGCATAATCTTGGTACTCAGGCCCACGGCAATGCCCTCCACGCCCTGCGCGAGCAGCAGCGGAAACTTCACGGGCAGCGTGGTGGGCTCGCGCTTGCGGCCGTCGTAGCTCAGCTGCCACTCGGTGGTGTCGGGGTTGAACACCACGTCGAGCGCGAACTTGCTCAGGCGGGCTTCGATGTAACGCGGCGCGGCGGCGCCGTCGCCGGTGCGCACGTCGCCCCAGTTGCCTTGGGTTTCGATGAGCAGGTCTTTCTGGCCCAGGTTCACCATCGCGTCGCCAATGCTGGCGTCGCCGTGCGGGTGGTACTGCATGGTTTGGCCAATCAC
>CAXTCS010000169.1:0-9598 GCA_964242365.1 uncultured Hymenobacter sp.
GGGCGTGCACCACGCGCTCGGGGATGCGCTCGCGGTCGAAGTGGCTGATTTTTTCGAGCAGCTGGTAGTTTTCCAGCGTCACGGGGCCGCGGTTGCCCACGGTGCGCGAGTTCTGGTTGTCGGTGATGGGGTGGCCCTGGCGCGTGGTCAGGGTCTGGGCGTGTTCGCCGGCGGCCACGCGGCCGTCTTGCGCGCTGCCGGCGCCGTTCACGGCCGTGCCGTGCTCACCGGGCGTGGAGTTTTGCTCTTGATTCATGGAAAGAAAAGGTTAAGTAGGCGGAAAAACAGGAACAGTTGTAACCTGAAAGCTTCGCAAAAAGTTGGCTTAGGGTTGAGTTGTTAGGGGCTTGGCCGAATAGGCAAGTCAAAACGATAGAACGTCCTCGTCAGGTTAATAGAACGTCATGCCGAGCGCAGCCGAGGCATCTCGCTCGCATCGTTGAATGATTGGGGTTAGTGACTGCACGCGAGATGCCTCGGCTGCGCTCGGCATGACGTTCTACCACGACCACCTATTTGAGCAGGCCATAAGTCGAGGTCACTAACAAAGGTGCCGATTTCGCTACTATAAATCAAATCATTTGTTTTGATAACAGTATCAGCAACAGTTATATTTGATTCATGAATCTGCAACAGCTTGAATACCTGGTGGCGCTCGACACGCACCGGCAATTTGTGGGCGCCGCCGCCAGCTGCTGCGTCACGCAGCCAGCCCTCAGCATGCAGCTGCAAAAGCTGGAAGAAGAGCTGGGCGTGCTGCTGTTCGACCGCAAGAAAAAGCGCCTCGAACCCACCGCCGTGGGTGCGAAGGTGGTGCAGCAGGCCCGGCACGTGCTGCGCGAGGTGCAGCTGCTGCGCGAGGTGGTGCAGGTAGAGAAAGGCGAGCTGGTGGGCGAGGTGCGGCTGGGCATCATCCCCACGCTGGCGCCGTACCTGGTGCCGCTGTTTCTGGTGGCGCTGGCCGAGCGCTACCCGCAGCTGCGCGTGCGCGTCGAAGAGCTGCAATCGGAGGAATTGGTGCGCCGCCTCAAGGCCCACCAGCTCGACGTGGGGCTGCTCAGCACGCCCCTCGACGACCCGCAGCTGCGCGAAGTGCCCGTGCTGGAAGAGCCGTTTTTGGGCTACGTCTCGGCGTCGCACCCGCTGCACGCGCACACCACCCTGCGCCCGGCCGACCTGTCGGGCGAGGGCTTGTGGCTGCTGCAGCCAGGCCACTGCTTTCGCAACCAGGTGCTGACCATTTGCGCGCCGCTGCCCGGCGACGCGCGGTCGTACACCTACGAAAGCGGCTCCATCGAAACCCTCAAAGAGCTGGTGCGCCGCAACCACGGCTACACGCTGGTGCCCGAGCTATCGGTGCTGGCCGGGGCCGACGACAACCCGATGGTGAAGCGCTTCGAAGCCCCCGAGCCGGTGCGCGAAGTGAGCCTGGTGGTGCACCACGGCTTCGTGCGCACCCAGCTGCTCGCCAACCTGCGCCAGCTGATTCTGGAGCAAGTGCCCGCCCGGCTGCACGCCGGCCGCGCCACCCAGAAAATCGGCTGGAAATAGGCCCGTTTCGGCTTTAGTGAAGGGAATTAAAAATGAAGAATTAAAAATTAAAAATATGACAACCAGCATTTTAATTTTTAATTCTTCATTTTTAATTTCTTAAAAGCTCTACCCTGAATAGAAAGCTGCTGTAGGCTCTTCAGGCACCACCCAAGTCGGCGATTCTAGCGGCGGGTGCCGCGCACCATGCGCGCTTTGCCAAACATATCGGGCAGCACGCGCACGGCTCCAAAACCGTGCTGGTGGAGCAGGGCGGCCGTCTCCTTACCCAGCTCCTCGTTGATTTCTAGGTAGATAGCACCACCGGGGCGTAGCAAGTCGGGGCCAATTTCGGCCAGGCGGCGGTAGAACAGCAGCGGGTCGGCGTCGGGCACAAACAGGGCCGTGGCGGGCTCCCAGGCCAGCACGTTGTCGCGCATCAGGGGCCGCTCGCTTTCGCGCACGTAGGGCGGGTTGCTCACCAGCACGTCGAGGGTGCCGGGCGCCAGGCCGGCCGGCAGCGCCCGCAACATATCGACTTGCTGGAAGGCGACGGCCGGGGCGTAGCGGGCGGCGTTGCGGCGGGCCACGGCCAGGGCTTCGGCCGAAATATCGACCGCCAGCACAATGGCTTCGGGTAGCGCCCGGCCGAGGGCCAGGGCCAGGCAGCCCGAGCCCGTGCCCACGTCGAGCACCCGCAGGCCGCGGCGGTGCTGCTGCTCCTGGGTTATCAAGTGCACCAGCTCTTCGGTTTCGGGGCGCGGGATGAGGGTGGCGGGCGTAACCTCCAGCGCCATGTCGGCAAAGTGCGCGGTGCCCAGCACGTACTGCACCGGCTCGTGGGCCAGCAGGCGGGCCCGCACGGCCGGCAGGGCGGCCAGGGCGGCGGGCGGCACCGGCTCCGGGGCGGCCATCAGGCGTTGCAGGGCGGACATATTGAGCAAGTGCTCGGCCACCAGCGCCGCCACGGCTTGCGCTTCGCGCTCAGGGTAAAGGGCTTGCAGCGCCGAAGCCAGGGAGGTTGTGAATTCGCGCACCGTCATCGGAACAAAGGTAGGCCCGGCGCGTAGCTAAGGCCCCGGCCCTACCTTCGTCCCGATGAAACCAGACGACGCCCTTTTCATGCGCCGCGCCTTGGATTTGGCGCACCTTGGCACCGGCCACGCCCGCCCCAACCCGTTGGTAGGCTGCGTGGTAACGCACGAAAACCGCATCATCGGCGAGGGCTGGCACCGGCAGCACGGCGGCCCCCACGCCGAGGTGAACGCGCTGGCGGCCGTGGCCAACCCGGAGCTGCTGAAGTCAGCCCGCGTGTACGTGACCCTGGAGCCCTGCGCCCACCACGGCAAAACGCCGCCTTGCGCCGACTTGCTCATCGCCAACGGCGTGCCCGAAGTCGTGGTTTGCAACGACGACCCGTTCCCGCTGGTGGCCGGGCGCGGCCTCGAAAAGCTGCGCGCCGCCGGCGTCAAAGTTGAAACCGGCCTGCTGGCCGCCGAAGGCCGCTGGCTGAACCGCCGCTTTTTCACTTTTCACGAAAAAAAGCGGCCTTACCTGGTGCTGAAATGGGCCGAAACGGCCGATGGTTTCCTGGCGGGGCGGTATTTCCAGCCCGTGCAAATCAGCAGCCCGCAGGCCGGCCTGCTCACCCACCAGTGGCGGGCCGAGGAGCAGGGCATCCTGGTGGGCACGCGCACGGCCCTGCACGACAACCCCCGCCTGAACGCGCGCGACTGGCCCGGCCCCCAGCCCACGCGCCTCGTCATCGACAAAAACCTCAGCCTCCCGCGCACGCACCACCTGCTCGACGGCTCGCAGCCCACGCTCATCTACACCTACCGGCAGCCCCACCACTTCCCCAACCTCGACCACGTCACGCTGTCCGAAGCCGACGACCTCATTCCGCAAGTCCTCGCCGACCTCTACCAGCGCCAGGTGCAGTCCGTGCTCGTCGAAGGCGGCCCCACGGTGCTGAACGCGCTGCTCCACGCCGGGCTCTGGGACGAAATCCGGGTGTTCCGCGCGCCCCTGAAGCTGGGCCAGGGCATCGCGGCCCCGCGCCTGGGCCTGACCGGCTTGCGCACCCGCACAACCGTCGGGCCCGACGAGCTATTCTGGTACGTGAACGAGTAATGCTATTCAGTTGTCGGTTGTTGGTTGTCCGTTGTCAGGTCATCCTCCGAATCAGCAATGAACAACCTGACAACGGACAACGAACAACCGACAACTAGAATCCATATGGCTGAAACCCTCGCCCTCGACACCACGCTCACCAAAGCCGAACAGTACCGGCAGCTGCTTCCCCAAATCGACGCCCTCACCACCGGCGAGCCCGACCTCACGGCCAACCTGGCCAATACGGCGGCGGCCCTGCGCCAGGCGTTTGGCTTTTTCTGGGTCGGTTTTTATCTGGTGAAAGGCGATGAGCTGGTGCTCGGACCTTTTCAGGGGCCCATTGCCTGCACGCGCATCCGGCACGGCCGGGGCGTGTGCGGCGCCAGCTGGGCCCAGGCCCAAACCCTGCTCGTGCCCGACGTGGAAGCCTTTCCCGGCCACATCGCCTGTAGCTCCGATTCTAAGTCTGAAATTGTGGTGCCAGTCCTCAAAAACGGCCAGGTCGTGGCCGTGCTCGACGTCGATAGCGACCAGCTCAACGACTTCGACCAAGCCGACCAGGCCGCGCTGGAAGAGCTGATGCGGCTAGCGGCGCGCTGGTTCTAAATCACTGATTTTTCGGATTTAAGCGGATTTCACGGATTTTGTGGACGATTATTGCCCCCGGCAATTGAAAAAGACTTGCCAATTGGCAAGCCTTTTCCGGTCCATCAATCGTCCACAAAATCCGTGAAATCCGCTTAAATCCGAAAAATCAGTGATTAAACTTTCAGCTGGCAAATTACCGTTTCGCCGCCTTTCACCTTCTGGCCCAATTCTACTTTTACCTCCGTGTCAATCGGCACGAACACGTCGACCCGCGAGCCGAACTTGATGAAGCCGAACTCTTCGCCCTGGCTCACTTCGTCGCCTTCGTTCACGTACCACACGATGCGGCGGGCCATGGCCCCGGCAATCTGCCGGAAGAGCACCAGCGGGCCGGCGTCGCTCTCGACCACCACCGTGGTGCGCTCGTTTTGGGTGCTGCTTTTGGGGTGCCAGGCCACCAGGTAGTTGCCAGGGTGGTACTTGAAGTATTTCACCAAGCCCGAGATGGGGTTGCGGGTCACGTGCACGTTGATGGGCGACATGAACACGCTGATCTGCTTGCGCATGTCTTCGAAATACTCCGGCTCGTACACGTCCTCAATCACCACCACCTTGCCGTCGGCCGGGGCCAGCAGCAAGTCTTCGTGGGTGAACAAGTGCCGGAACGGGCTGCGGAAAAACTGGAGCAGCGCCAGAAACGCCACCGCCGAGGCCGCGGCGAAAATGCGGTTGAACAGCACCGCGCCCCGGTTGAACTGAAACAGCAGCAGGTTCAGGGCCAGCAGCGCCAGGATGGTGACGAACAGGATGCGGCGGCCTTCTTTGTGTACTTTCATGAATCGCTGATTTTGACTGATTAACCGTGATTCCGCTGATTTCAGCGGGGCTAATCGGTGCAAAAAGTGAGGCGGCGGGAATCCCAGCCGGGGCAAATTACGGTCAGAAATGGAAAAGGCACGAACCAGGCGGCCCGTGCCTTTTCTCACAACAAAAAAACCGCGGTCTTCTTCGCCAAGAAAAACAATTAATCAGCGAAATCACGGTTAATCAGTCAAAATCAGCGATTTAGAAGCCGCCGCGAAACTTGTACGTCTGGGCTACTTTGTCGATGCTCACCACGTAGGCGGCGATGCGCATCGGGATTTTGTACTTCAGGCTGGTCTGGTACACTTTCTCGAAAGCTTCGGCCATGATGCGGTCGGCGCGCTCGGTCACCATGTCGAGGCTCCACTTGAAGCCCTGCTTGTTCTGCACCCACTCGAAGTAGCTCACCGTCACGCCACCCGAGTTGGCCAGGATGTCGGGCACCACCAGAATGCCTTTCTCGTTGATAATCGGGTCGGCCGAAGCCGAAGTGGGGCCGTTGGCACCCTCCACAATCAGCTTGGCCTGAATCTGGCCGGCGTTGTGCTCCGTGATAACGTCCTCCACGGCGGCGGGCACCAGCACGTCCACGGCCGAGGTCAGCAGGTCGTCGGGGTCCATCGGCACGGCCCCGGCGAAGCCTTCGAGGCGGCCGCCGTGGGCGTTTTTGTAGGCAATGGCCTCGTCGATGTTGATGCCGTTCTCGTTCCAGTAAGCGCCCGAAATATCGCTCACCGCCTTTATTTTCAAGCCTTTATCAAACAACAGTTTGGAGGCCCACGAGCCCACGTTGCCGAAACCCTGCACGGCGGCCGAGACCTGCGTGGGCTCCAGGCCCAGCTTTTCGAGGGCGGCCAGGGTGGCCACCATCACGCCGCGGCCGGTGGCCTCGGTGCGGCCCAGCGAGCCGCCCATCACCAGGGGCTTGCCGGTCACGACGGCCGAGGACGTCATGCCCACGGTTTTCGAGAACTCGTCCATCAGCCAAGCCATTTCGCGGGGGCCGGTGCCCATGTCGGGGGCCGGAATGTCGCGGTCGGGACCGAACACGTCCTTTAGGGCCAGCGTGTAGGCGCGGGTCATGCGCTCGATTTCGCCGGCGCTCATCGTGGTCGGGTCGCAGATGATGCCGCCCTTGGCGCCGCCGTACGGAATGTCGACCACGGCGCACTTCCAGGTCATCCAGGCGGCCAGGGCCTTCACCTCGTCGAGGTGCACGTTTTTATCGTAGCGAATGCCGCCCTTGCTCGGACCCAGAATGGTGTTGTGGATAACGCGGTAGCCTTCGAAAACCCGGATTTTGCCGTTGTCCATCGTCACCGGGATGTTGACAATCACCTGCTTATCAGGCGCTTTGAGCACGTTGTACGTCTCGTCGTCGAGGCCGAGGATTTCGGCCGCGATGTTGAAGCGCGACATCATTGACTCAAGCGGGTTTTCGCGGTCCAGCAGCGGGGCCGGCTCTTTATACACGGTGTGGGTTGCCATTCGAAGGGAAGATTGGTTGGGAAATGTTGGGTGGGAGTATGGTACGGTTTGGGGCCGCAAAGGTATTGCTTTTGGGTAGAAGACGGGCGTGAACCTCACGAGACCCCTCCGGGGCATGACCCCCTCTCCAAAAGAGAGGGGGCACCGGTCTTGCCCTAAACGGCCTTTTCCTCTCCGCCAATTTTCAATCTTCAAATTTCCTTTCCCGCATATCCTTGCGCATATCCGGTACCCCTCTCTTTTGGAGAGGGGGTCATGCCCCGGAGGGGTCTCGTGAGGTTGCTGCCCCCTACCCTGCCAGCAGCTGCAACAGTGCCAGCACCGGCAGCACCAGCAGAAACGCATCGAACCTATCGAGCAGCCCGCCGTGGCCGGGCATGATGCTGCCCGAGTCCTTCACGCCCACGCTGCGCTTGAGCATGGACTCGGCCAAATCGCCGAGGGGCGCGAAAATGGCCACCACGCCCGCGGCCACGAGGCGGTGCGCCAGCGGCATATCGGGCAGCATAAATTTCAGCGCCCAGCCCACGGCCAGCGTGAGCGCGAAGCCGCCGGCCCAGCCTTCCCAGGTTTTGCCGGGCGAGATGCTGGGGGCCAGTTTGTGCTTGCCGATGGCGCGGCCCACGGCGTAGGCCCCGATGTCGGAAGCCCAGATGAGGAAGAGGAGGGCGAAGACGCGGCGGTAGTCGTAGTGTGCTTTCTGAAATCCCACACTAGCCAAGCAACTCATAGGGATGCTCACATAAAGTACCCCTAAAACTGTAACCGCAATATCTGTAAATGGCCGTTCCTGTTCGGGCCAGCGCATCATTCCCCGGATTATTAGAATCACGCAAAACAGAACTCCAATAACTATCCAACGGTATAGTAACACTTGCCCTAATAGGATGCTGAAAGCGGTCTGAATGCTAGCTGCACCCTCAGCTGCACCCAGTGGAGGATACATGGTAAAGCTGTTACCAGAAATATAATAGTTTCCTGCTTGAAATTCTACAAGGGACATAAATGCCTCATTTGCAAAAAGCAGAGTGCCTACTACCACTCCAATCCACGTAGCCGGCGCATAGCCGCCCGCCCGCATCATGCGGTAGAACTCCCACAGCATGACGGCCTGCACGGCGGCGAAGAACAGCCCGAACGTCCAGGGGCTGAACCAGACGCTGCCCAGCAGCAGCGCGGCCCCAATGACGCCCCAGATTATGCGCAGGCGCAGGTTGCTGGGGCCGGGTTTGGCGGCGGGCGTGTCGGGCGAAACGGGGGTAATCGGAGGCGTAGAATCGGGCAAGTTGGGCAGGATGAATGAGTAAATAATAGTGAACGGGGGTAGAGACGCAACATTTTGCGTCTCGTCGTTGAACGACGCCGTTGCACGACCGGAAATAGGCCCCTACCGCGCAGGCTAAACAACATCAGCAACCGAAGGTCAGCGGCGCTAACGACGAGACGCAAAATGTTGCGTCTCTACACCGTTCGCGTCACGCCTTCGCGGCTGAGGGTGAGCATGGCGGTGGGCGCGGCCGGGGCCGTCATGCGCTGGTGCAGGAGATAAAGCAGCCCGGCCGTGAGCAGCGCCGACGGAATGACCAGCCCCACGGGCAGCGCGTCGTTGGAATCGGGGTCGAAGCCCCAGCCAAACTGGCCGTGCTGGGTGAGGTAGAGAATGAGCAGCTGAAAAGCGTTTTGGGTGAAGTGCGCGGCCATGCTCACCAGAATATTGCCGCTCCAGAGGTACAGGTACCCCAGCACCAGCCCGAGCACGAAGCGCGGCACGAACCCAAAAAACTGAAAGTGAATGGCCGAAAAAATAGCCGCCCCCAGCCACACGCCCACGTGCGGCGAAAACCAGCGCACCAGGTTTTTCTGAATCACGCCCCGAAATACCAGCTCCTCGCTCACGGCCGGCACGATGGCAATGACCACCACGCCCACCCAAAACCGGCCCGCCGAATTGAATTGCGTGAGGAACCTGGTGAGGCCCTGGGCCCGGTCTTCGCTGGCCCGCGCCCACACCTCAAACCCGTGCAGGGCGCCGGGAAAATGCGCGCCCGCGTTCCAGGCAATGAGCGTAGACATGAACGGCAGAATGACCACGATGAGCGCCGCCGCCGCCAGCAGCCACCAGCCCGCCCCCAGCCGGCGCGGGCTGAAATACGCCGCCCAGCCGTAGCCCAGCGCCGAGGCCAGCGCCAGCGCCCCGCCCGCGAAGGCGCAAAACAGCAGCACGCCCTGCTGCATCATCAACAAGCCCCAGCCCTGCGGATAGGCCGACGGGTATTGCACCACTTTTTGCATTTCCAGCATCGACAGCCCGAACCCCGCCTGGACCCAGCCGAAAACGAGCGCCAGGCCCACGCAGGCGCCGGCCACCATCAGCACCAGCAGCATCAATACCTGAAGGCCAGGGTGCAGGGTGCGGGGCAGGAAACCTTTCATGGCGGGGTGCAAGTTGCGAAGGGCGTAAATTTGACCACAGATTTAACGGATTTTAACGGATGGAACGGATTATTTGTGGTTCCGCTCCTTCTTCGCACGCTTTCGCCATCCTGTTTCGGTTCTGCAAATGACGTTAAATCTGTAAGAATTCGCATTTATTTTCGGTCATTACCCAAGGCCGCATGCCGGGGCAGAACCGCAAATAATCCGTTCCATCCGTTAAAATCCGTTAAATCTGTGGTCCATATAGGCAACATCCAACTCCCCGATTTCCCGCTGCTGCTCGCCCCGATGGAGGACGTGAGCGACCCGCCCTTCCGCGCCGTGTGCAAGGCCAACGGGGCCGACTTGATGTACACCGAGTTTATCTCTTCGGAAGGCCTGATTCGGGCGGCGGCCAAGAGCCGCAAGAAGCTCGATGTCTTTGATTACGAGCGGCCCATCGGCATTCAGCTGTTCGGCTCCGACGTGGCGACGATGGGCGAGTGCGCGGCCATCAGCACCGAGGCCGGGCCCGATTTGATTGACATCAACTACGGCTGCCCGGTGAAGCAGGTGGCCTGCCGGGGCGCGGGCGCGG
>CAXTCS010000170.1:0-9543 GCA_964242365.1 uncultured Hymenobacter sp.
TCGCGTCGCAGACGCTAACCCAGGCGGCAGCGCGTTGCAAACGCGCGCCAGCGGGGGCGCCAGCGGGGAGTAGCGTTCAGAAGGCACTTTTACTTCCGCCCAAACAGCGGCACCCTACTCTCCGTCCCGCTCCTTAGCCGCCCAATATTGGCCCGGTGAGTGTAGATGAGCAGGGCCGCCAGCACGAAGCCCACCCACACCATAAACGGCTGCGCCGGCCGAAACTGGGGCAGCAATTGCAACAGCGCGAAGGCCAGGCCCGCCGTCATACTCGCCAGTGACACGTAGCGGAACAGCAGCAGCATCCCGATGAAAACGAGCAGGCACACGCCCACCGTGGCCGGGGCCACGCCCAGCATCATGCCCAGCACGGTGGCCACGCCCTTGCCGCCCCGAAACTGCGCGAACACCGGGTAGATGTGCCCCACGATGGCCAGCACGCCGCAGGCCAGCCGGAAATACAACAGCTGGCCCGGCTCGATGGCCCCTTGGCTCAATAGCCAGTTGGGCAGGAAATAGGCGGCTACGAAGCCCTTCAGCGCATCAACCAGCAGCACGGCCGAGCCGGCTTTGGGACCGAGCACCCGGAAGGTATTGGTAGCGCCGGCGTTGCCGGAGCCGTGCTCACGGATGTCGGCCAGGCCGAAAAAGCGGCGGCCCACCCACAAGGCCGTGGGAATGGAGCCGAGGAGGTAGGCCACGAGCAGGGCGAGGCCGATGAAAAAGAAGTGCATAGAATGCGATGAGGTAATGGCTACACAAAAGAACGTCATGCAGCGCGCAGCGAAGCATCTTGCGTGTGGTAGTAAACCAATCGATTGAGTTACTTACTGCGGGCAAGATGCTTCGCTGCGCTCTGCATGACGTTCTGGTTTGTCCGGCTACCCGGCCGGCGTTTAGCTGTCGCCGAACGGGTCTTCGCTGCCCTTCTTTTTCTTCTTCGCCTTCTCTTCGTCCTTCTTCGCCTTTTCCTCTTCTTTTTTCAGCCGGTCAGCCTCTTTCGCGGCTTCTTTGGCTTGGCGGGCGGCTTCTTTTTTATCCGATGCGGCATCGGAGGCGGGCTCGGCGGCCGCATCCGCCGCGGTAGCAGGGTCGGCGGATTTGGCTTCAGCTTTCACCTTTTGAGACTCGGGCGTGGCGGCGGGCGCGTCGGCAGTGGCCGGGGCATCGGCAGCTTTCTCCTTGGTCTTTTCCTTTTTCCTGGTGGTTTCGGGGGCGGGCACGGCGTTGGGGTCGTCGATGACGCCGTCGCCGAAGGGGTCGTTGGCCTTGGCCTTTTTCTTCTTCTTGGTCGATGCCGGGGCTTCGGCCACCGGGGCGTTGGGGTCGGCCGCCGCGTCGGCGGTGCCGGCGTCGTCGTTCTTGTTCTTTTTCTTCTTGCCCTTTTTGCCGTCCAGCGTATCGAAATCACCCGTGGGCACTGGTGCGGCGGGGCGGGCGGCCAGCTTGCCGCTCTTGCCCAGGTAGTCTTTCTGGAAGCGCGCCCGGAAGTTGTCCACGTCGGTAAAATCGCCCAGAAACACGCCGTAATTGCTGGCCGTGTTGTAGTCGCCCTTGGCTTTGCTGTCGATTTCGGCGTCGAAGTTCTCGCTCTGCGACTTCGTCAGCAGCAGGTTGTTGGCGTACTTGAGGTAGTACCAGGTCTGGGAATCGGCTTCGAGGTAGAGCTCGACGAAGTCGGTGGCGTTTTCGCGCCGGATTTCCACGTAGCCGTCAATCAGCGCGTTGAGGGGCTGCTTGCCCACGCCCGCCAGGCCCAGCTTGCCCACCGAGTACCAGGCGCGGCGCCGGTCGTTCCAGCGCAGGTTCACCTTGCTCAGCAAGATGGTGTGGGCCAGCTTGGGCGAGAGCTTCATCAGCGGGTCGGCCACGCCCCGGCGCTGCGAGTAGGCTTCCACGCCCTTGTCGCCGAGGAACGGCCCCAGCTTGTAGAGCTCGTTGGTGGAGCCGTCCTGGGCTTCGGCCGCGCCTTTGGTGGCGCGGGCCAGCTCGGCGCCCATCACGTCGATGGCCTTGGGGGGCATCACGATGTCGAGGCCCAGCAGCGCGTCCACGGCGTAGCGGGCGCTGTCGGGGTTGGCGGTGCCCACGCCGCTGCCCGTCATTTTGTAGTCCTTGTTCGAGTTGATGAAGCTCATCGGCCCGCGAAAGGCGAGGCGGTTGGTCGAGTCGGTGTAGGAGAGCACCGCGCCGTCGTAGGCGTTGACATCGCTCGGGTCGATGCGCGAAATGCTGTAAATGCCTTTTTTGTCGTCGTGGCGCAGCTTGCCATCCACTTTGAAAATGGGCACGTCGGTGCTGTTGGGCACGGTGGCGGCGTACAGCGGGTACACCTCGTTGGTTTGGTCGGAGAGGAAAAGGCCGGTTACCAGCGGGGTGCCGTCCTGGGCCTTGATGTCCTTCAGGTTGAGGCTAAAGTTTTTGATGTCGATGGAGTCTTTCACCGCAATCCACTCGGCGGCCTTGCGCTCCTTGCCAAACTGAAGCTGCACCTCGCCGTCGAAGGCAAAGCCCCGGCGGCGCGAGTGCAGCTGCACGTTGCCCCGGTAGCCCACGCGGGGCGCCAGCTGAAACCGGGTGTTGGCGTTGACCACGGCCGTGGCCACGGTGGGCGGGCCGCCGGCAAATTCGGTGCTGGCCGCCGCGTCGTCCTTGTTGCGGCGTAAAAGCCCCTTCGTGGCCTTGCCGCTGCCGGCCAGCAGGGCCGCCGGGTCGGGCTCGAAGTTGGTGAAGCGCAAGGCCACCGAGTCGCGGGCAGTTTTGACGATGTACTCGGCGCTGCCCGCAAAGGCCACCTTCGAGAGCACCTCCACGCTGCCCTTGGTCAGTCGGTGGAACCTGGCCAGCGAATCGAGCACGATGCCCGCGTTGTGGAAGCGCTGGATGCGGCCGTTGGCCAGGATGCTGACCTTGCCCGAGTCGGGCAAAATCCAGGCATCGGCGGCGGCGATGTAGGGCACGCCGCCCACCTGCATCCGGTACTTGGCCAGGTCGTACACGCCGGTCACGGCCTTGAACTTCAGGCCCTGCTGGTCGGGGTTGGTCGAGTAGAAGTACGACTTGGACGAATCGGCGTTGGCCGCCACGCGCAGCTGCACCTGCTTCTTTTTGAAGTCCCAGTGCCCGCCGCTCAGCGTGGTTTTGAACTTGGAGTAGGGCAAGTCGATGCTGGCGCTGCTGCCTTCTTCGCGCTTGAAATCGGCGTAGCCCTTCTTCATCTCGTACTCAAACGACACGTCGTTGGCCGTGAGCGCGGGCTTGTTGGCCTCGGCCGACTTGACGCTGAGCGTCGCCTTGCGCCCGGAGTAGCTGTCCGATTTAAAGGTGAAGGCTGGCGACTTGATGAACGACTGCGGGCCGTCGAGGCGGCCATCGCCGCCCGCGTTGCGGGGCGTGAGCAGCGCCGTGCCCTTGAAATTATAGGCCGTAACGGTCTTGGTTTTGGCGTCGGCAGCGGAGTACAAGCGGATGGACTCGCCGGAGCGCGGCGTGGTGAGGTACATCGAGTCCTGGCGCACGTTCCAGTTCATGAGGTAGCCAGTGGGCAGGCTCATCTTGGGAATGTCGACGCCTTCGGCCCGCTTCATGGCGACGGCGCCCGTCTTGCCCACAGCCACCACCGAGTCGCGGTAGAACACAAAATCGTCGGAGGTGAAGGTGCCCGACTGGTAGGTGACGGTGCCGTCGGCCTGGAGGCCTTTGCTGTCCATCTTCACTTTGTTGAACACCCGGCCGCGGCCTTTATAGAGCGGAAAACCGTCCTTCGGCACGTCGTAGATGAAGCCCAACGCGCCGTCTTCCTGCACGGTGAGCTTGGTTTTGAGGTCGGGAATGATGCCGCCGCTGCGGAAAGTGCCGTCGAAGCCCGACGTGGACTTGCCGATGCCGTTGAGCGAATCGAGCTTAAACGGCGGAATGTCGAACACCAGCGTCGAGTCGTAGGCGCCGCCCAGCACGTCCTGCTTGCCGAAGTACACGTTGGCCCCGCTCTTGGAGTCGAAGGCCGGGTACTGGCCCATCTTTTTGCGGCCCGACTTGTTTTTGGGGTCGTTGAGGAACAGGCGGCCGGTCGACACCTTGCCCTTGTTGGTGAGGGCAAAATCGGCGTGCTTGCCGGTGCTTTTGCCGTTCACCTTCTTGGCTTCGCTGCGAATGACGATGGAGTCAATCCGGGCCATGTCGACGTAGAAACCGTCGTAGTCGAACACGAAATCGTGGCCCCGAAAACGCATGGCCGAGGCCACCACCGTGCCGCTGAATTTGATGTTCCGGTTTTTTTCGATGCGGATAATGGCGCTGTCGGGCCGCACAAACACCGTGGCCGAGTCGTCGGAAAAGTTGAAGCGGTCGACGCCGCGCACCAGCAGCTCGTTGGTGTTCAGGTTGAGGGTGGCGTTGCGGCCCGTGCCCGACAACGACTTGATGGCGAGGTGGTCGTAGTCTTTTTTGTCGCGGGCCGACGCCACGTAGTGCGCGCCCTTGGGCAGGATGGTGACCTCGCCGGTCTGGGGGTTCCACTGCACGTAGCCGTCGCGCGCCAGGCCGGCCATGCCGCTGCGCATGTTGAGCTCCGACGTGCCCAAATCGGTGGCCAGGTCGGTCACGTTTATGGTCTTGGCGTTGCCGTGGGTCTGGCTGTAGCCCACCAGCATTTGCAGCGGGTGCAGCCGGTTGATGCTTTTGAGCTGCTGGTAGCGGTTGTTGGTAAAGAATTCTTTGCTCTCGAAATCAGCCGTTTGCTGGTTTTTGGAGGAAAGCACCGCGAAGTCGATGATGGGCTTGCGCAAGTCCCAGGTCAGGGCTTCGGTCCTGATTTCGAGCTGGTGGTAAGAATCGCTGTACGGCGTGTTTTTGTACAGGCCTTCTTCGCGGGTCAGCTTGAGCTCCTGCTTGTTTTTCGAGTACTTGAGCTGCGTGCCGGGGTGCGTCACCGAGTCTTTCACGCCCTCGTAAATGGTGACGGCGGCCCGGCTGGCCGTGATAACGGAATCGCCGAGCACGTAGGCCCGCGAGGCGGCTTTGAACTTGGGCTTGCCGTCGAGGCTCACCGTGAGGTGGGCCAGCGAGCCATCGAGCGCGGCGCTGAGCACCTTGTTCCCGGCCATCGAAATGCCGCCCCGGTACTGAATGTTCTGGCCCAGATTTTTGATGCGGGCGTCGTTGGTGAGGGAGATGAAGCGCGGGTAGCCGTTGTCGGCAGCGCCGGGCTTGCGCCGCACGCTCTTGTAGCTCAGGGCGCCTTTTACGGGCGCCTCCAGCACGGCCGGGTAGCTCAGCGTCACGGGCTGGGCCGCAAACTCGGGCTTGCTCATGTCGAAGTCGAAGCCGGCCAGCTCGGCCGTCGCCAGGTTGGTTTTGATGGACCACACAAACTGCCCGCCCGTGGCCAGAAACCGGCCGGAGCTGGGCACGGCCGTGCCGCTCACCTTCTTCAAAAACACCGAGTCGCCGGCCGTGGCCATGAACAGGTCGGCGTCTTTCACCACCAGCACCGCGCCGCGCGCGGGCGGCGCCGAGTAGTCATCGTAAGGCAGCGCCGAGGGCGTGAACGAAGCCGTGGGCGAATCAAAATCGGATGACTTTACCGCGGGCGCGTCGTCTTTGGCGGGCGTGGCGGCCTTGGCCGGGGCCGTCTTGGCGGCCCCGGTTCCTGCTTTGGCTACGGGCTTTTTGGCGGGTGCTTTCTTTTTGGTGGGCGTGCCCCAGCCGTCGTCGGCATCGCCCCAGCCGCCGCCCGAGGGCGAGGACCACAAATCGGCGCTATCCCAGCCACTGCTGCTGGCTTTTTTCTTGGCCACGGACTTGGGGGCGGCCTTCGCCGGAGCTTTGGCGGTGGCCTTTTTTGCGGCGGGCAGGGGCGCGTCTTTCGGCGCGGGCGTTGGGGCGCCAAACTCCAGGTTCGACACGGGCGCGGCAATGGGCGAATAGGCAAACGAAGCCGTGCCGCCCACGGCCCGCAGCGTGCTGTAGCCCGAGCGGTAGAGGTAGCCGCCGTTGAAGAAGCGGTTGGTGCTGAAAATAAATTTCACGGTTTCCTCGGGCGCTTCCTTTTCCAGGGTCTGGCCCAATACGTCGAGGTACTGGTCCATCTGCTGGTCGCTGAGCTTGGCCGTGGTGGCGCCGCCGATGATGGCCCCGAAAAGGGTTTCGAAGTGCGGCCGGGGCTTGAATTTCTTGGCCAGCATGGTTTGCGACAAGGCCACGATGCGGGCCTGCTGCGACGCCGTGAGGCGATTGGAGCCCCACAGCTCTTTCAGGCGGGCGGCCACGGCGCGGGCAGCCGCGTTGTTGGTGCTGGCCATCATGCTTTGCACATCGACGATGTACTGGGCCGGGTCGGTCGAAAGCTTGCCTACCTGATAGCGCGGCCCGGCGGCCGGCGCCGGGCCGGGGGCCGCCGGCGCCTTGGTTTGGGCCCGCGCCGACGAATAACCGCCCAGCAGCAAGCCCAGCCACGCGATAAGAACACCTAATTGCTTCATACTGGTATGGTTGAGCTGGCATCGGCGCTCACGCAGCAAGCACCGTACCACCGCCGATTTCATAAATATTGCCTTCGCCTGCGCCGGTTCCATTCGCCCGCCGCATGAAATGACGTGCCCACGGCCGGGTAACTGCCTGGTCAACGCAAACACGTAGCGCAAAAGATAGTGCCCGCTGCCAGGCGGAAATACCGGTACAAGTTAGGCAGAATCACAAAAGCAGCCTAACGAATGGAAATACCCGCAAACGCTACTCCCTGTATATCAGTATTCTTTAAAAAATTACTCTTTTCGCCGCCCTTGTATTATCCCACTTTCTACCGCCTTAAATCACTAAACCGGTGCGGCTTTCTATATGATGTTGCCTCGCGGTTTGGCTTAGTTATCGGGCCACAACGCCTTTACTTTGGCTTATGACCACCGCTCCCATCCGCACCGCCTTGCTGGCTTACGGCATGTCGGGCAAGGTTTTTCAGGCGCCTTTTCTGGCCGCGCACCCTGGGTTTGCCCTGCAAGCCGTGGCCGAGCGCACCGAGCAGCGCATGCGCCACGACTACCCCGCCATCCGGAGCTACCGCAGCGTGGCCGAAGTGCTGGCCGACCCCGCCATCGAGCTGGTGGTGGTGAACACGCCCAACAACACCCATTTCGACCTGGCCCGGCAAGCCTTGCACGCCGGCAAGCACGTGCTGCTGGAAAAGCCCGTCGCCACGTCGGTGGCGCAATGGCAGGAGCTGCGGGCCCTGGCCAGGCAGGTGGGCTGCCACCTGCTGGCCTACCACAACCGCCGCTGGGACAGTGACTTTGGCGCCGTGCGCCGCGTGGTGGCGAGCGGGCAGCTGGGCCAGCTCATCGAAGTGCACCTGCGCTTCGACCGCTACAAAACGGCGCTCAACACCAAGAGATTCAAGGAAGAGCCCCAGCCGGGCAGCGGCTTGCTTTATGATTTGGGGCCGCACCTCATCGACCAGGCCATCAGCTTGTTTGGCCGGCCCCTCGGCTGCCACAAAACGCTGGGGCGCTACCGGCCCGGCAGCCAGGTCGACGACTTTTTTTCGCTGCACCTGCGCTACCCGGCCGGCCTCAACGTGTGGGTCAGTTCCAGCTTGCTGGTGGCGGCACCCGGCCCGGCCTACGTGCTGCACGGCACCCGCGGCAGCTACCAAAAGAACCGCACCGACCCCCAGGAGGCGCAATTATTACAAGGCCTGTCGCCGCTGGACCCCAAATACGGCCACGAACAGCCGGGGCAGGAAGGCCGCCTCACCCTGGCCGCGCCCGATGGCACCCGCACGGCTTATTCTGACCCGGCCGCACCGGGCAATTACCTGGGCTTGTTCGAAGCGGTTTTCCAGTCCATCCGCCACGGCGCGCCCTACCCCATCGGCGAGGAGCAGCTGCTGTGGCAAAACGAGCTGCTGGCGCAAAGCGCCGACGAGTTGTAGCGCAAGTTTGTCAAAAACGTTGTCATCCTGAGCACAGCGAAGGATGACAACTGCTCAAGAAACAGCTTCATCAACGTTGCCGGCGGCTTACCAGTAAACGGTGTAGACCACGGTGAGCAGCACCACCACCACCAGCGTGCCGATGACGAAGCTGCGCTGGGGCCGGAACATGCTGGCGTCGATTTCCAGGCCGTTGGTTTTCACGCCCCGGCTGGTTTCGAACAGGCTGATGAGCACCATGCCGACCACGCAGATGAGGAACACGAAACCCATGCGGTCGAGGAACGGGATTTCGTAGACGCCCGCGGCGTTGGGCGCCGAAAAACCCAGCGGCGCCAGAAAAGACAAGTCCACGTAGTTGGGCATGAGCTTGAAAATCACCGACAATACAAAGCCGCCGATGGTGGCAAACAGCGCGGCCGTCGACGTGGTCCGTTTCCAGAAGAAGCCCAGGATGAACATCGCAAAAATGCCCGGCGACACGAAGCCCGTGTACTCCTGAATGAATTCGAACCCGCCTTTTTTGTCGATGCCCAAGTGCGGCGCGATGAGCACGCCCAGCAGCATGGCCACCACCACCGAGATTTTGCCCACGCTCACCAGCTGCTTCTCCGAGGCTTCGCGGTTGAAGACTTTCCGGTAGATGTCGAGGGTGAAAATGGTGGCGATGGAATTGGTCTTGCCGGCCAGCGAGGCCACCACCGCGGCCGTGAGGGCGGCAAACGAAAGGCCTTTCAGGCCGACGGGCAAGATGTTGAGCAGCACCGGGTAAGCGCGGTCGGGATTTACTTCGCCGCCTTGCATCATCTCGGCGCCGAAAACGTTTTGCTTGTAGAGCACGAAGGCCGCGATGCCGGGCAATACGACGATGACGGGCATCAGGAGCTTGAGAAAAGCCGCGAACAGCAGGCCCGAGCGGGCGGTGGGCAGGTCGGCGCCCAGGGCGCGCTGGGTAATGTACTGATTACAACCCCAGTAGTTGAGGTTCACAATCCACATGCCGCCGATGAGGACCGAGAGGCCGGGCAGGGCGTTGTAGTTGGGGTCGCCCTGGCGCAGAATCATGTGGAAGTGGTTGTTGGCCTCGTGGGTCAGCAGGCTGAAGCCGTTGAGCACGCCGGTTGTGCCGTAGTGCGTGGCCACGAGGTTGAGGGCTAAGTACGTGGTGGCCAGGCCGCCCAGAATGAGAAAAAACACCTGGATGACGTCGGTGAAGCCAATTACTTTCATGCCGCCCAGGGTGATGACGATGGCAAACGCGGCCAGGCCGTACATGCAGAAACTCAGGTTCAGCCCCGAGATGCTGCTCACGGCGATGGCGCCGAGGTAGAGAATCGAGGTCAGGTTGACCACCACGTACAGCAAGAGCCAGAAAATGGCCATAATCATGGCCACCGTGCTGTTGTAGCGCTGGTTAAGGAACTGCGGCATCGTGAAAATGTGGTTCTTCAGGTACACCGGAATGAAGAACACGGCCACGATAATCAGCGTCAGGGCGGCCATCCACTCGTAGGTGGCAATGGCGAGGCCGATTTTGAAGCCCGAGCCCGACATGCCCACAAACTGCTCGGCCGAGATGTTGGAGGCAATCAGCGACGAGCCGATGGCCCACCACG
>CAXTCS010000171.1:0-9458 GCA_964242365.1 uncultured Hymenobacter sp.
GTACGGACCTCATCCGCTTTGGCAAATACGTGAGCGGCTACAACTGGCCCTTCAAGGGCGGTGTGAAGGAAGGAAAGGACATTGAGCCGTACCGGACTCTTTTCCCCATCCCCAACACGGAGCGGGTCTTGAACTCTGGGCTGCCGCAAAACCCCGGCTATAACTAAGCGAAACTACTGGTCGAAGCAGGGCGTTGCGGCGCAATGCCCTGCTTTTTCCCTTACCATTCACATTCATTTTTCCATGAAAAACTATATTACTCGGGCGTTGGGAGTTTCTGCCGCGCTGATGGTTCTGACCACCTCCTGCAAAAAGGACGAAGTCAAAGTGAATGCGGACTTTGGAGCTACTCCGACGCTTACGGCCTCGACAACTGCTCCGATTGTGCTGCTCCAGGACAATGAAGATGCTCCGGCACTGTCTTTTTCCTGGAAGCCTTACACGATAGCGCTTTCCGACGGCTCCAAGGCAGTTTCGTCCGTCACGTACACGTTACAGATAGCCAAATCGGGCACCAACTTCGCCCCAAATAAGGAGATAAGCGCAGGTGGCAATACTGCCAGTTCGCTTACCATCAAAACCAAAGACCTGAATACGGCTCTTCAGTCCCTAAAACTTCCTAATGGAACTCCCTCGCAGGTTGATGTGCGCTTGAGAACGTCTGTGGTCGGCAACCTTGACCCAGTTTACTCGCCCGTTACCACCCTTACCGTAACGCCCTATGAGTATAAAGCGCCCGCGGTGTGTGTGCAGCCTGCTGCTGCCCAGGCGTGGACCCTGATTGGCCCAGCCGGCAAAGATTGGAGTACTGACATCGCGATGACCTATGATTGCGCGACCAGTACATTTACCTACACTGGTCCGCTGAACGCCGGCGAATTCAAGTTCCGTTTTGGTGGTGCCTGGACAGCCAACCTCGGCGGCGATTCCAGTACTGGGGGGGCGCTCGTTCAGGAGGGCCACAACCTTGCTGTCGCCACGGCCGGTACGTACACGATTGTGCTGACACCGGGCGAGATTGGTGCTGATGGTAAGGCCACTGGCGGCAGCTTTACCATTAAATAAGCGACGCGCATTACTTTGCAGAATGTGTTATTATGAGCAAAAAAGGCCGCTGAAATTCAGCGGCCTTTTTTGTTTTTTAGTTTTCCTGCTTGTCCCGTTGCAAGTGAGTTGGCATCTTTGCTCAAGTTGTCAGGAAAACTTTTGCAGCGCTGTATGAGGCGCAGTTAGCGCAACTTGCCCTACAGGGCGGTTTCCCGGTTCGTGTATAGGGGCCGGGCAACCTCACGAGGTTCTTGCGGGGCAGGCCCCGGTTCGCTTGAAGCGCGAAGCCAAAAGAGAGGGGAGCCAGACGACCGGTTTACTCACCCGCGAACCGCTCTATAAGTAAGCCATTGTGCTAAGGCATCTTAGACGACAGCACTATAATCAGGTTCCTTTTCAAGAAAAAAGCCCCGCCGCAAAAATGCGACGGGGCCTTTTTTAATTGCTTGAAGCAGACTACTCAATAACTACTTTGCTGCTCGTCTGCTGGCCGCCTACGTTCAATTTCACGACGTAGATACCCGCTTGCAGGTTAGCAAGCTTGTAGGACTGGCTGCCGGACTGGGCTTCGCGCAGGGTGCGTACCTGCTTGCCGGTGGCATCGTACACGCTCAGGGCTACGGCCTGCTTGCCCTGGGGCACGGTGTAGTTCACGGTCACAGCCGAGCCGGGGTTGGGATACGCACTGAAAAGAAGGGCGGCGGCAGCCTGAGCAGCTTTGGCGCCGAGCGTAACGCCGGTTGCCGTGAGGTTGATACCAGCCGACTGAAGACCCGGAACGGTAGCAAAATCAACATTGCCATTGCCTATGTTTACCGCATTTCCGGCAGGTACGGTTGTGGCCTGCGGGATAAAGTCAGTGGAGAAGTAACTGCCGTCGCCACCGTTTTGTATGGCAAAAACGTTCAAGCGGGGCGTGCCGGTCAGGCCACCGATGGCGGCCCGGTCCAACTCAATTTCCCAGCCATAGCTACCGGCCCCGCCGTAGCCGGCGGCCGTGTTTGGGGTGACATTGCCGGGATTGGTCAGGATGTTGCCAGCGGTGGTGTTCTTATAAGAAACCCGGGCCCCGGCTAGTTCGGGGAAAGCAACGTCAGGCAACAGCGTCAGGGCTGTGCCACTGCCAGCGAGTGGGGTGGTGCTGGTGACGTTTTTAGCCACCACAGTGGTCGCGTTGGTATACGAGGCGGCTTCAATTTTGTAGTCGACAGCCTTAGGAGCCGTAGCGCGCAGCGTTAGAGCCAAGTCCACTGGCAGCTCCATCTTTGCCGTTATCTTCTCGTAGTAGCTGCCAGCCGGGCCTGCTGGCAGGGCCGTGCCTGCTGGTACGCCACCGGCCTTGGGCAAGTCCAGAAACAGCTGGAAACCGTTGCCGTTGTTTTCCACGGTACCGCCGACAAAGAAGTATACTTTGGTGGAGGTGCTGGCGGCGTACAGGCTCAACAAGCCAAAATCGCCGAAGCCCCTGGGGTTGGTGAATTTGCCGAGCAGTACGTAGTTGCCGGCCGTCATTTCGGTAGCGTTGAGTACGCCATCAACTACGACTTGCGCCTGGGCGCTGAGAGCGGTGGCGGCCATTGCACTGGCGGCCGCGAGAGTAAAGATTTTTTTCATGGGTATTCGTAAAAAAGGAAAAGGGTGAGAATAGGTGTGTGGATGCTGCGAAGCTCGCTGGCAGCGGATGAATGCTGAATGAAAGCACTGTAAATATAACCAAACGGGAACTAAAGTTTGAGTTCTTGCTTGGCGCTCTTTACGCGAGCAAACATAAGCACTGAAAACTTTTAATTCAAGCTTTGTAAGTGGTTTTCCTTGCCATGCCTTACTTTCGCCGTCCCTCCCAACACAACCCCGCTCATATGATTCTGATTGCCGATGGCGGCTCAACGAAGTGCAGCTGGTGCCAGCTCGATGATGCCCACAACCGCGTGTATTTCAACACCGAAGGGTACAACCCTGATTTTATGGACACTGCGGCCATTGCGGCCTCGCTTACCCAGAGCCTGCCCGCCACGCTGCCGCGCGAACGGGTGCGCGAGGTTTTTTTCTACGGGGCCGGGGTTTCGTCGGCGCAAAAGGCGGAGGTAATTGCCGGGGCGTTGCGCCAGCTGTTTCCGCAGGCCAAGGCAACCGTGACGGAAGACTTGCTGGCGGCGGCCCGGGCGCTGCTGGGCTACAAGCCCGGCTTTGCCGCTATTTTGGGCACGGGCACCAATTCCTGCCTTTTCGACGGCGAAAAAATCATTTATAACGTCGATTCGCTTGGTTATTTCCTGGGCGACGAGGGGTCGGGGTCGTTTTTTGGCAAGCGGCTGCTGCGCGACTACATGCGGGGGCTGCTGCCCGATGGCTTGCAGGACGTGTTTCGGGAAACTTACGCCCTGGGCTCGCGCAACGATATTCTGGACCGGCTTTATAACCAGCCCCTGCCCAACCGCTTCCTGGCCAGCTTCGCCAAGTTTGCCTACGACCACAACAACGTGAGCTATTGCCGCGAAATCGTGCTCGACGGCTTCGAAACCTTCTTCCAGAACCTGGTGCGGCATTACCCGCGCATTCAGGAGTACTCATTCAATTGCGTGGGCTCGGTGGGCTACAATTTCCGCGACGTGCTGGCGCAGGTAGCCAAAAACCACGGCATGGAAGTGGGCAAGATTATCCGCTCGCCCATCGATGATTTGGTGGCGTACCACGACGAATAGAGCAGTTTTCCGGTTCGTTTGCACGGCGCGGGCGGGGAACTTCACGAGACCCCTGCGGGGCAGGCCCCGGTTCGCTTGAAGCGCGAAGCCAAAAGAGAGGGGGGCCCGATGACCGGCACAATATCCTGAGAATTGCTGTAAATCTGCTTTTGCTGTTTTTTAGTTTACAGAAAAGGCCCCTGACTTGCGTCAGGGGCCTTTTGCTTGGGCTGGAAATAGGCTCTTTTGGGGAGACCCAGTCGCTCGTTTGCCGGGTGGGCTAGTGCTGCACGACGAGGCGCGTGGTTTGCTGCTGGCCGTTGGCCAGGAGGCGCACGAGGTAGATGCCGTTGGCCAAATCGGCCACGGGCAGGGCCAGCTCGTGGGGGCCGGCGCTCTGGCGGCCGCTGGCGGTGGTGGTGCGCACGGTGGCGCCGAGCACGTTGCTCACGGTTACGCTCACGGCGGCGGCGGCCGGCAGGTCGTAGCGCAGCGTGGCGCTGGTGGCCGTGGGGTTGGGGGCGGCGGTGAGGTGGAGGACAGCGGCGTCTTGCGCGGCGCGGGTGGGCAGGAGCGTGCCGGTGGGCTTGGTGATGTTCTTCGAGGTGTACACGGCGTACTCGCCGGGTTGCAGCTGCAAGGGGGCGTTGACGTCGGTTACGGTGCGGGCCACGCCGGTCAGGTAATTATACCAGGTGCCGGTGCTCTGGAAAGCCGGGACCACGGGGGCAGCCGTCACGTTGAAGTTGCCCACTATCGTTACGCTCAGGTTGGCGTCGGCGAGGTGAATGGTTTTCACGCCGCTGGCCAGCTGCTGGTCGAAGGTGGTGGGGTTGGCAAACACGGGCTGGGTTTTCTTGAGCGCAATCAGGCTGCGGTACACGTCGTAGAGGCGGCGACGGCTGGGGTTTTGGTAATAGTCCCAACGTATCGGCTTGGGGCCGGTTTTGCAGTCATCGACGGGCTTGCTAGCCGGGGGCAGGTCCCCGTTTTCGCAGGCGAAAAGCGAGAAATCGTAGCCCACTTCCCCAAACTGCCAAATCATTTTCGGGCCGGGCACGGTGAAGAAGAACGCGGCGGCCAGCTCGTTGCGGGCCATCGAGGTGGCCAGGTCTTTCACGTTGTAGCTGCCGGAGCTGTTGCCGTACATTTTGTTTTTGTAGGCCAGGCGCTCCTCGTCGTGGCTTTCCATGTAAGTAACCAGGTTGGGCTGGTTCCAGCCCCGGTTTTTGTAGTAGCCGTAGCTGAAGTCTGTTTTCTCGCGCGGGTCGGTGGCGCTAATGGGCCCCACGTAGCCCATCGTGGCTTCGTTGTAGTTGTAGTTCATGTTGCCCCACAGCATGAAGCCGTAGTCGGCCAGCTCTTTTTCCTCGCGGTTTTCGGCGAAGTATTCCAGAATCGGGTACACCGTGGGGTCGGCCGCCACGAGCGTGCTGTAATAATCCTTCCAGATGGCGACGCGTGACGGGTCGTACTGGCCCCAGGCGTTGACGTCGTTGGCCGTGTTTTTCTGCGTGAAGCCTTTGGCCAGGTCGAAGCGGTAGCCGTCGACGTGGTATTCCTTGAGCCAGTACTCCATCACGCGCTTGGAGAAGTAGCGGGTGTAGGGGCTTTCGTGGTTCAGGTCGTTGTACACGTTATAAGGGTGCGTGGCCGTCACGTTGAACCAGGGGTTGCTGGCGTTCGGGGCGTAGCCGCTGCCGTCGGCGTAGAGCTGCACCATCGGGCTTTGGCCCGTCGAGTGGTTCAGCACCATGTCGAGCACCACGGCAATGCCCCGGCGGTGGCACTCGTCGACGAACTGCTTGAAGGCCAGCCGGGTGCCGTAGTATTTGTCGGGCGTGAAATAGTAATCGGGGCTGTAGCCCCAGTTGATGTTGCCGTCGAACTCGTTGACGGGCATCAGCTCAATGGTGTTGACGCCCAGGCGCTGGAGGTAGTTGAGGGTGTCGCCCATCAGGGTCTGGAAATCGTGGCGGCCGATGAAGTCGCGCACCAGCAGCTCGTACACCACCATGTTGGTGCGGGCCGGCTTCTGGAAAGTAGTGCTGTGAAAAACGTAGGGCGTCTGGCCGGTTTGCAGCACCGACACGATGCCCGTGGTTTTGCCGGTCGGGTACTGGCGCTGGGCGCTGGGGTAGGTGGCTTCCGGAATGTACTGGTCGTTGCTGGGGTCGAGGATTTTTTCGGCGTAGGCATCGCCAATGTGCAGGTTGCCGTCGACCAGAAACTGGTAGCCGTATTCCTGGCCGGGCGTGAGGCCGTCAAGCTGCACCCACCAGCGGCCCGTGGCCGCGTCGGCAATTGTGGCGGTGTTGGTGTCGGCGGTGCGCTTCATGAAGCTGGCGGCGGTGGGCTGCCAGTTGTTGAAGTCGCCCAGCACGTACACAAACTGCTTGTTGGGCGCCGTGAGGCTGAGGATAACCGAGGTGCCGCCGTTGAGGTAGGTAACACCGTCGGGCTTGGCGCCGGCCGGCAGGGCGGCCGTGGTCACGGCCGGGCGCGATTGCACGGTGATGGAGGTTTCGGCCGTGGCGGTGCCGTTGGCCGCCGTGGCGCGCAGGGTGTTGGGGCCGGCCTGGGTGATGGTGACGGGGGCCGTGAGGCTGGTCGCGTTGGCTTGCTGGGCAATCTGCGCGCCGTTCAGGTAGAGCGTGATGGTGGCCGCGGTGCCCGTGGTCACGGTGACGTTGGTGGCGGTGTTCTGCGGGAAGAAGAACGGCGGCGACCCGGCGGGGTTGGTGAAGCGCAGGTCGAAGGCATCCTGCGCCACGTTGGTGTAGATGTCGCTACCCCCGGTGCCCCGGCCCGATTTCGTGCCGTCGGCGTTCCTAAACACCATGGCCAGCTTATAGATTTTTTCGCTGGCCTGCACCCCTGGGTAGAACGTGCGGGGCGTGAGCGTGATGGTGTACAGGTTGGGGTTGGTGCCCGAACGGGTCATTTTCGAGGCCGGGTCTGCTGCGTTGAAGGAAGAACTTTTGACGTGGCTCCAGGTGAAGTCGGTGGGGCCGGCCGTCACCACGCCGGTGTAGATGTACACGTCACCGGTGAAGTCTTTCAGACCCGCGTTGCCCTGCGTGGCATCAAAAGTGAGGGTTACCGCGTCGGTATCGCGGAATGGACTGGGCTGCGTGGTGACTACCTGCGCCTGGGCCGTCCAGGCGGACAGGCTGAGCAGCAGCACTGTTAAGCGTCGAAATAGTTGCATTGAAAAGTAAGGGTTAAAGAATGGGAATATTGGGAAAGCGGGAAATCAGGACTAGTGGACGGGCAGTGTCAGGCAGGCCCGCCACAGGTCCCGCAAGATACACCGCCGCACGGCCAGGCGGGCAGGGTCGATGTACCTTTGTCGTCCATTTTAGCCTGCATGACGCCTTTTTTTTGCTTTTTGGTTCCGTTGCGGCGGTGGTGCCTGGCGGGGCTGGGAGCAGGCATCGCGCTGGCCGCGCCGCTAACGGGCTACTCCCAGTCGCCATTCCGAACCGATAGCGCTGCGGTGCAAGCCCGCTCGCGGGCTAGCACTTCCGTCCCCGTCGATACGGTGGCGCGGCGCAAGCGCCGCCTGCGCCTGCTGGTGGGCGGCTCGGCGCTGAGCTACGGCGTGATTTATACCGGCCTCACCACCGCCTGGTACACCGGCGAGCGGGTGCCGTTGCACTGGTTCAACGACTTGCCCGAATGGCAGCAGCTCGACAAGTGCGGCCATTTTTGGGGCTCGTTTCAGGAAAGCCGGGGCGCGGTGGACATGCTGCGCTGGGCCGGCCTGAGCGAGAAAAAGGCCATTTGGTACGGCTCCTTCGTGGGCTTCGCCATCCAAAGCCCGCTCGAGCTGCTCGACGGCCGGGACCCGGCCTACGGCGCCTCGGCCACCGACATCGCGGCCAATTTCCTGGGCTCTTCGGCCTTGCTGGCGCAGCAGCTGGCCTGGCACGACGTGCGCATCATGCCCAAATGGTCGTTTCACCTCACCGGCTACGCCCAGCAGCGCCCCAACGTGCTGGGCCGCAGCGTGCCCGAGCGCTGGCTGAAAGACTACAACGGCCAGACGTACTGGCTCTGCACCGACGTGGGCGCGTTTCTGAAGCCCGGCAACCGCTGGCCGCGCTGGCTGCAACCGGCCGTGGGCTACGGCGGCGAAGACATGGTGTATAACGACGACGGCACCAACGCGGCCAATGGCCTGCGCCCTTACCGCCAGTTTTACCTGTCGATTGACGTGGATTTGCGCCGCATTCCCACCCGCAGCGTGCTGCTGAAGCGGGTGTTTTACGCGCTCAGCATTTTCCATTTGCCAGCGCCGGCCCTGGAATACAACGGGCGTAATGGGTTTGGCTTTCACGGCCTCTACCAATAAAATCACTGATTTTTCGGATTTAAACGGATTTCACGGATTTTGTGGACGATTCCGTTTTGTGGGAATCGTGCGAAACTTGGCGGGTTTGTTTGTTCATCGGCCGCTGTTGCGCCGGGTAAGAATGGCACGAACAGCGCGAAACCGCTGCCCTTTCCGTAACCCGTACTTTTGCAATTCCAATACCCGAACGGCCCGTTCACAAAATCCGTGAAATCCGTTTAAATCCGAAAAATCAGTGATTTATGAATGTAGGAGATAGAGTGCGCCTGCTCACCGGCACCGAAGAAGGAATCGTTACCCGCCTGCTCGACAGCGAGCTGGTGGAAGTGGCCATCGACAACGATTTTACCATTCCCGTGCTGCGGCGCGAGGTGGTGGTGGTGGCCCAGGAAGAAGGCAAGAACTTCGACCGCGCCGCGCCCGACTTCCGCGTGGGCCAGGTGCCCGGCAAAAGCGCCAACGCCAGCAAGAAAGACAAAAGCCAGCTCAGGCCCGCCGCGCCCAAGCCCGCCCAGCCGTCGCTGGCCGACGCCCTGGCCGCCGTGGCGTCGAGCGGCGCGGGCGTGGCCAGGCTTGGCGGCCCGGCGGTGCCCGGCGGCAAGCAAGCCCCCGCCGCCAAGGGCCTATTTCTGGCCCTGGTGCACCAGTCGCCCGAGCTGCTGGCCGTCACGCTCATCAACAACACCGAGGCCGACGTGCTCTTCACCTACGGCGAAGAAACCAGCGCCCGCCCCTACCGCGCCCTGGCGGCCGACAAGCTGGGGCCCAAAACGGCCTCCAAATCCCTGTCCTTCCTGCACATGAAGGACTTTGAGGCGTGGCCCGCCGCCATCTTCCAGCTGCTGCCCACCCGCCTCAACGGCGAGGCGGCCTACGAGCTGCTCACCAAGCGCCAGGGCTTCAAGGCCAGCACCTTTTATTCGAGCCAGCGCCCCGCGCCCGTCATTGGCAAAGACGCTTACCTGTTTCAGCTCGATGAAAAAGCCGCTGCCGCGATAGCGCCCGAGCAGCTGGCCCAGGAAACGCCCGCGGCCACCACGGCGGCTGCCCCGACCGGCGTGGATGCTGCCGCCCTCAAGGCCCAGCTCAGCGGCGACGCGCCGGCCCGGCCCGCCGCCGTGGTGGCCGCCGCCGCGCCAGCCGTGCCCACGGCGGCCGTCGTGCCCCCGCCCCACGAGTTCGACCTGCACCTCGACGCCCTGCGCCCCGACAGCAAAAACAAGGAAGAACTATCGAATACGGCCATTCTGCGCCTCCAGCTCGATGCCTTTGAGGACGCGCTGAGCCGGGCGCTGGCCACCAACATGCACGAAATCGTCTTCATCCACGGCATGGGCAACGGGGTGCTCCGCAAGGAAATTCACCGCCAGCTG
>CAXTCS010000172.1:0-9404 GCA_964242365.1 uncultured Hymenobacter sp.
GGCCAACGTGTCGGTGGGCACCGTGGACCGGGTGCTGCACAACCGGGGCCGGGTGTCGGAGGAGGTGCGGCAAAAAGTGCTGCGCATGATGCAGGAACTCGACTACGAGCCCAACCTGATTGCGCGCACCCTGGGCTCGAACCGCACCTACCAGCTGGCCGTCGTGCAGCCCGACCACACCCTCGACCCCTACTGGGAGGCGCCCTGGAGCGGCATCGGGAAGGCAGGCCGCGAGCTGAAGCAGTACGGCATCAGCATCGCGGTCTACCCGTATAGCCTCACCCAGGTCGAGTCGTTTCGGGAGCAGGCCGAAGCCGCCACGCTCTCGCGGCCCGACGGCATTCTGGTGGCGCCGCTGTTCTACCGCGAGTCGCTGGCCTTCTTCGAACGGTGGCACCGGCAGGGCATTCCCTACGTCTTGTTCAATACCTACATCGCTGAGCTGCAGGCGTTGAGCTACGTCGGGCAGGACTCGTACCAGAGCGGCTTTCTGGCGGGCAAGCTCTTGCAGGTGGGGCAGGCAGCGCCGGGCACGCTGCTCGTCGCGCACGTGGCCGAAGACATTGCCAACTCCGTCCACATCACCCAGAAGGAGCGGGGCTTCCGCGATTATTTTGCTCAGTTGCCCCCCCCGCCGCCGGAACGCGGCCCGCACGCCAGCGCCTACAACATCGTCAGCGTCGAGCTGCCCCACCCGGCCGAGCCCTCGTTTGCCCGGCAGCTGAACCGGTTGCTCGACGACGAGGGCATCGACTTAAAAGGCATTTTCGTGAGCACCTCCAAGGCCTACGAAATCGCGCCCTACCTGCAAGCCTACCGCCGCGACGACATCCGCCTGGTCGGCTACGACTTACTCGACAAGAACATCCACTTCCTCAACGAGGGCACCATCGACTTTCTGATAAACCAAAACCCCAAAAAACAGGGCTACCGGGGCATTTATGCCCTGGCCGACCTGCTGGTGTTCAAAAAAGAAGTACCGCCCGTGAAATACTTGCCGCTCGATATTATTACGAAGGAGAATTTGCAGTATTACGTCGATAAATGAAATGTTTTTTATTTGTTAAAATACTATATTTATTAATAAATATCTATAAGCTGTTCAGGAAGTCGAAAAAAGCCGCTTGGGCGTCATGCAGAGCGCAGCGAACCGGAGGTCGGCGTAGCCAAGCATGACGTTTCGAGGACCTCCTAAACAGCTTCGTATTAAGCTCTAGCAGCCCATAACTGGAAGCGGCGCACCCGGAATCAGGCTCTTTCAAACAGCTCCTGGCAACGCTATGATTGACTTCGACCACCGCATCCCGCTTTCTCTGCGCCTGATTTTGGTGCTGCTGGCAGGGCTGCTGCCGGCGCCGGTTGTCTGGGGGCAGGAGCCGGCGGCTCCGGCTTGCACCGTATTTCTGGTGGGCGGCAGCGGGCCAATCGCGGACGCGACGTTCACCCGAACCTTGCAAACCCTTCGCACGCAGGCCGGCCCGCAGAGCACGGTCGTGCTGCTGGGCGACCAGTTCTATAAAGGCGCCTCGGTAACCGCCGCGGCCCGCCGGGCAGCCGCCACCGCCCGACTAGAGCGCTGGCTCGCCCCCCTGGAAGGCTTTGGCGGGCGGCTGGTGCTGGTGCCCAGCGGCGAGGCCTGGCAGCCCGGCCACGAGCAGCAGCAGGTGCTGGAAGAAGCCCTCGGCCGGAAAAAAGTGGTGCTGCCCGACCTGCAATGCCCCAGCCCGGTCGAAATCGCCCTCGATGCGCGGCACACGCTGGTCGTGCTTAACACGCCCTGGTGGCTCTATGCCGACGACGCCCCCAAACAAGTGGCCGGCTGCGAGGCCCCCGACCCGGCTTCCGTCATGGTGCTGCTGGATGACATGCTGCGCCGAAATTACCGCGAGGGACGGCAGGTGGTCGTGGTGGGCCATCACCCCATCTACCAGGCCGGCGGCTTCGTGCAGCAGGCCGCCCTGCCTAACCCCGGCTACCGCCTGCTGTGCCAGGCCCTGCGCCGCACCCTCGAAAAATACCCCGGCCTCACCTACGTGAGCGGGCACGGGCCCGGGCCGCACTACGACGAGGCCCAGGCCGTGCATTACCTCGTGAGCGGCGCCACCTCGGCCGCCCGGCCGCACGCGGGCCACCCGGCCGGCTTTACCCGGCTCGACTACGCGGCCGACGGCCCGGTGCGCGCCTCCTACTGGACGCCCGATGCCACGGCCCCGGCCGGCCGGGAGCTTTTTGCCCGCCAGTGGGCGGCCCCGCCCCGCCCGCTGCCGCTGGCCGCCGACACGGTGGCGCCCAGCTTTCGCAACCAGACCACCGCCGTGCGGGCCAGCACCCGCTACGGCGCGGGCCGGCTCAAAACCTGGTTTTTGGGCGCCAACTACCGCTCCGAATGGCAGCAGCGCGTGCCCGTGCCCGTGCTCGATTTGGGCACGGCCGAAGGCGGCCTCGTGCCGCTCAAGCGCGGCGGGGGCATGCAAACCAAGGCGCTGCGCCTGCGCGCGGCCAACGGACAGGAATACGTGCTGCGGTCGATAGAGAAAAACACGACCAGCTCGGTGCCGGATTTCCTGCGCCAAACGTTTGCCGCCATCATCGTGCAGGACCAGATTTCGGCCGCGCACCCCTACGCCGCGCTGGCCGTGCCGCCCCTGGCCGAAGCCGCCGGCGTGGGGCACGCCACTCCCCGCCTGGTGTTCGTGCCCGACGACCCGCGCCTGGGGCCCTACCGGCCCAACTTCGCGGGCACGCTGGCCCTGCTCGAAGCGCGCGACCCCGCCCCACCCCGCAGCTTTTCGGGCCAGCCCGACCGCAAGAAATACGGCACCCTCGACGTGCTGGCCCAGCTGCGCACCGACCCGCGCAACCGCGTCGACCAACGGGCCGTGCTGCGGGCGCGCCTGCTCGACATGGTGCTGGCCGACTGGGACCGCCACGAGGACCAGTGGCGCTGGCTGGCCTACCCGCGCCCCGGCGGGGGGTGGCTATTTCGGGCCGTGCCCCGCGACCGCGACCAGGCGTTTTTCGTCAACCAGGGCTTTCTGCCCCACCGGGCCAGCGCCGAGTACCTGCTGCCCCGCTTGCAGGGCTTCGACGCGAGGTTTCGCAACATCGACAGCTTCAACTCCCAGGCCCGGAACTTCGACCGCTCCTTTCTCAACGAGCTGTCGGGGGCCGACTGGCGCGCCGTGGCCGACTCGGTGCGGGCCAGCCTGGGCGATGACGTGCTGGCGCAGGCCCTGCGCCAGTGGCCCGATTCGATTTACCAGCTTTCCGGGCCCACCATCCGGGCCAAGCTGCAGGCCCACCGCAACCAGTTGCCCGCGTGGGCCGCGCAGTATTACCAGTTCCTGGCCCAGGCCGTGAACGTGGTGGGCACCGACGCCGGCGACTACTTCGACGTCGTGCGCCAGGACGACGCCCGCACCCTGGTGGCCGTGTACACGCTGGGCCCCGACGGCCAGCGGGGCGAGCTGCGCTACCAGCGCACCTTCCTCACCGCCGAAACCCACGAGATTCGGCTTTACGGCCTGGGCGGGGCCGACGTGTTTGCGCTGGGTGGCCGGGTCCGCACCGGGCCGCTGGTCCGGGTGGTTGGCGGGCCGGGCCCCGACCGCCTCGAAGACCATTCGCTCGTGACGGCGGGCCGGCGCAAAACGGCCGGCTACGACGAGCCCGCCGGCCTGGTCGCTACCGCCGCCGGCCCCGAAACCAAGCTCCACCTCACCCGGCAGGAGCTGGCCCAGCCCTACGACTGGCAAAGTTTTCAGTACCCGATTACCATGCCGCTGTTTCCGGTGAGCTACAACGCCGACGACGGCCTGTTTCTGGGCGCGGGCGTGTTGGTCGAGCGGCCGGGCTTTCGCAAAGTGCCCTGGGCGGCCACGCACGCCCTCACGGGCAACGTGGCCCTGGCCACGGGGGCGTTCAACTTCGCCTACGACGGCTTGTTTACCCGCGTGGTCGGGCCCTTCGATTTGCAGCTGCAAGCCGTGGTGCAGGCCCCCAACTACGTGCGCAACTTCTACGGCCTGGGCAACGCCACCACGCCCGAGCCGGGGCGCGACCTCAGCTACTACCGGGTCCGGTTTCGCAACGTCACCACCGAAGCCCTGCTGCGGCGCGCGCTCACCACCCGGTGGCAGGTTTTTGGCGGGCCCATGTACCAGCACGTCGCCGTCGAAAACCAGCCCGACCGCATTCTGCACCAGCTGTCCGAAGCCGACCCCCGCCCCGGCAGCCTGTTTGCGGCCAAGCAGTACGCGGGCGGCCAGCTGGGCTTTGAGCTCACCAGCCTGCAAGCCAAAGCCGCCTGGCCGCAGGGCATTCATTGGCTCACCGGGTTCACGGCGCTGCGGCCCCTCACCGCCGCCGCCCAGCCCCTCACGCAGCTCACCTCCGCCCTGGCGCTCTACCGCAGCTTTCGCCTGCCGCTGCGGCTCACGCTGGCCACCCGGTTTGGCGGCACCGTCAACTTCGGCGACTACGAGTTTTTTCAGGCCGCCACCCTCGGCGGCCTCAGCAACCTGCGCGGGTACCGGCGCACGCGCTTCGCGGGCCGGCAAAGCCTCTACAACAACACCGAAGCCCGCCTCCAGCTGGGCAGCTTCAGCACCTACGTGCTGCCGGTCAGCTTCGGGGTGCTCGGCTTTCACGACGTGGGCCGCGTGTGGCTGCCCGGCGAAACGTCGCACGCCTGGCACCAAGGCTACGGCGGCGGCCTGTGGGTGTCGCCCAAACCCCTCGTGACGCTGGCCGCCACCTACGGCTTCTCCTCCGAAGACCAGCTGCTGCTCGTCCGCCTCGGCTTTTTCTTTTAGCAGAAGCTGTGGGAGTTAGAACGGCGTAGAGACGCAACATTTTTGCGTCTCGTCGTTGAACGACTTGCGTTGCACGACCAGAAATGCGCAGTTATAACAACATCCGCAACCGAAGGTCAGCGGAGCTAACGACGAGCCGCAAAATGTTGCGTCTCTAATTCATTTCGGCAGGTATATCCTTAACTCAAACAGCTTCTCAGCCCAGCCAAAGCGCCCCGCGCTCGGCCGCGTGCCAACTCCGGATTTCATCAGTCCAGCAACAGGAAATTGGCATGAAGCCCGCAAAAAGCCGGCGGGCCGCGCCGTTTCTGCGTACCCCTGGGCCATGCGCCTTCGCTTTCGCTTGTTTGAGTTTGAAGACCTGCCGTGGTTTCCGGCCGTTATCCGGGCCGGGATGATGGATTATTTGCGGTTCATGATTTCGGCGCTCGGCACCTACCGGCCCATCGTGCCGCTGCTGGCCGAGGCCCTGCGCCGCACCAGCCAAACCGCCCTGCTGGAGCTCGGGGCCGGGGCCGGCGGCGGCACCGAAACCGTGCTGGCCGCCCTGCGCACGCACGGCCAGCCGGGCGCCACCATCACCCTCACCGACCTCTACCCCCAGCCCGCCGCCTGGGCCGACATCGCCCACCGCACCCAGGGCGCCATCGGCTACGAGCCCGCCCCCGTCGATGCCCTGGCCGTGCCGGCCCACCTGCCGGGGTTCCGCACCATTTTCTCGGCCTTCCACCACTTCCCGCCCGCCGCCGCCGAAGCGCTGCTGCGCGATGCCGTGCGCGCCCGCACCGGCATTGGCGTGTTCGAAGGCGCGGGCAAGCATTGGTGGGAACTGCTGCTGGCCGGCACGGTGCTGCCGGTGGCGCAGCTGCTGCTCACGCCCTTTTTCCGCCCCTTCCGCCCCAGCCGCCTGCTATTCACCTACTTAATTCCCATCATCCCGCTCTGCACCGTCTGGGACGGCGCCGTGTCCCTGCTCCGAATGTACTCGCCCGCCGAGCTGCTGGCCCTGGCCCACCGGGCCGACCCCCTGGGCCACTTTGCCTGGCAAGCCGGCAAAAAGCGGCACTGGTGGGGCCCGCAAGTCACGTACCTGGTAGGCTGGCCCGTTGAAAATCAATTGACATTTAACATTTAACAATTTCAAAGTCAGTACACGAGTCGTCGGGTTCCCCACCTTATGCTGCTTTTTGCCACCTTTGCTTGTCATCGTTTCATTGCTCATTGATAACTACTCATTGATAACTACTCATTGATAACCGCTTACAAAAAGGCGCTGCCGCTGCTCCGCATCCCGTTTTCTGTTTACCTCATGCCCGTGTTCTGGTTTGGGCTGAGCGCTTTGCGGGGGCCGTGGAGCGGGTGGCGGGCCGTGGGCGTATTTGCGGTGCTGCACCTGCTGGCCTATCCGGCTTCCAACGGCTACAATTCGTACTACGACCGGGACGAAGGCAGCATCGGCGGGCTCAAAGCGCCGCCCAAAGTCACCCCCGAGCTGCTGCACCTGGTCTGGCTGTTTGATGCGCTGGCGGTGGCGGGCGCCGCCTGGCTTTCCGGGCCGTTTGCCGGGCTGGTGGTGGTGTACCTGCTGGTGTCGAAAGCGTACAGCTACGAGGGCATCCGACTGAAAAAATACCCCCTGCTGAGCACCCTGGTGGTGGTCGTATTCCAGGGCGCTTTCACCTTGCTGATGACGCAAGTGGGCGTGGGCGCCACCCCGGCCCAGCTTTTCGAAAAAACCAACCTGCTGCTGGCGCTGGTCAGCACCTTGTTTTTGTGCGGCTCCTACCCCCTCACCCAGGTGTATCAGCACACGGAGGATGCCCGGCGCGGCGACCGCACCCTGAGCTTGCGGCTGGGCATTCGGGGCACGTTTGCGTTTGCGGCGGCGGGCCTGCTGGCGGGGGCCGCCGCGCTGGCGCTGGCCTACTGGCTGCGCCAGGAATTCCGGCCGCTGCTGATTTTTTTGGTGGCCACCGGGCCGGTCGTGGTGCTGTTCAGCCGCTGGGCCTGGCAGGTGTGGCACGACGAGGCCGCGGCCGATTTTGAGCACACCATGCGCATGAACCAGGTATCTTCGCTGTGCCTGAGCGCCGCCTTTGTGGCCATGCTGCTGTGGCCTTAGAGTCGTTTCGGCTTCTTGGTAAACGAAAATAAAAAGGAAGCATTAAAAATTAAAAACCTGACGGTCAGATTTTTAATTTTTAATGCTTCCTTTTTATTTTCCCTAAAAACGGTACACTGAACAGGAAACTGCTGCAAGCCTTTCGGCGGCGCGCGGCAACCTGCCGCGCTGCCGGCCACGTATCAAACACTGCTCATCTTTAAAATAACTTTGCCTATGCGCCATCCCTGGCTCACCCTGCTGCCGCTGCTGGCGGCCTGCAACTCCACTCCGTCGGCGGTGAACGAAGGAACGGTTTCCCGCATCGCCGACCGGACCCCGCGGGATTCTGCCGCCCTGCCCCCGCCCGATACCGCGCACGCCAAAGCCGTATCGGCCCACGCCGACACCTTGCGCGTGGTGCGGCAGCGGCACAATTTCAGCCACCCCAAAGGGCCGGCCGATGTATTTCGGCTGGTGTTTCGGGGCCCGTCCATTCTGGAAGGCACCGGCGAATTCACCATTACCGATGCCGGCGGGCAAGTCATTTTCCGCGAAATGCTGACCGAGCCCGACCTTGAAGCCTCGCTCGTGTACGGGATGAAAACGCCCACCGCCACCCGCGCCGAGCGCGAAGCATTCGTGCTCCGGCGCATCGACCGGTTTTTTCTGCCCACGCAATTCCACGCGCCCGCCGTCGACCCCAAAATGGCTTTCCCCGAAGGCGTCGAAAACCTCGACCGCGCCACCTGGAATGATTTAACAACCCGGCCGGAGGCCATTCGTTTCACTTACTTAAAAGGCAAAGAAGACCAGCGGCAAATCGCGTGGTCGCCCCTGAAAAAACAAACCGTGCGGCTGCGCTAAAAGCGCAGCGCACCCCGGTGGCATTGCGCACCTCGCAGCGGGTCCTTGTCGCTTTTGTGAATGGCAACAGCCTACCTGGCGCAGCGAACAGACACTAAATCAGTCATTATTCAAATACTACATATTTTATCGATTTCGCCAAACCCAAACCAGCTAAATCAGGTTGTAAACCCCACTGCCAACAGGCAGTCAAAAGGAACTGCCAAAGCTCAACCATTAGCCGAAAACAAGCAATATCATACCACCCATGATTTGACAATAGATGAATATCCTAAGGATTATATTTCGTGGCATTAAAGCAAAAAATCCTACCTTTAGCCTTTGATTATAGTTTTGTAACACCAAAAGTAGATGCTGTGGTTCAGCTTGTTTTCTGCTGAATTGCTCAGGTGACACTCGATTCTTTCTCCTATGGCGAACCTGCAGAATGCCTCCTTCGCGCTTCAAAAATCATCACCCACCTTGCTCCGGCATGAGGTGGCCGATGCAAAACCAAAGGTTTTTTCGGGCGAAGGCTGGCGTAGGCAGTTGCGGTTTCCGCGCCGCCGATGGAGACTGGTGGGCTTGTTTTTTATAGTGTGCGCCGCCTTGGTCAGCCACTTCAACGTCGACCGGACGCTGACCGACGAAGACCGCTACTACATTCGCCTTTACCTGCCCAACGTGCCGGAAGGCATTGCCCGCAACTTGTCGTACGACGACCAGGTGAAGCTCATCGAGCAAGCCCAGGAAGCGGTTCATTCGCGCACCACCGGCTGGGCCGGCATCCCCGAAGGCCAGGCCCGCGAGCCCAAACAGCTCTACCTGGGCCGAACCGGCATGTGCTACGACCGCAGCCGGGTTTTGGAAAAAATGTTTACTTACCTCGGCTTCACCAACCGCCACCTGGCGCTGTTCCAGCGCCAGCCCTACGAGCATTCGTATACCACAATTTTACTCAAGCACGTTCCCAGCCACGCCATTTCGGAGGTGAAGACGAAAAAAGGCTGGCTCATGGTCGATTCCAACGACCTGTGGACCAGCCTCGACGCCAACCACCAACCCATTTCGATGCCGGACTTTCAGGCCCGCTACAAGCGCGGCGAAAAAATCTATTGGGCGGCTGAGTTACCCGTTACCACCAAAGGTTTTTACAACAGCCGCTGCATTGCGCTCTACGGCCTCTACTCGCGCCACGGCCGCTTTTACCCCCCGTACACGTCGGGCATTCCCGATTACCGCGTGCGGGGCTTGCTGTACAACCTGGAGCTGTTTGAGTAAGCGCCGGTAAATTTCTTCCTCAGGCCCAATAAAAAAGCTCCGCGGCACGTGCCGCGGAGCTTTTTTATTGGGCCTGAGCGATGCCTAGCCGTTCATGGAGATGAGGAATTCCTCGTTGTCCTTGGTGCCTTTGATGCGGTCTTTGAGGAACTCCATGGCCTCGGTGGCCGTCATGTCCGACATGAACTTGCGCAGCACCCACACGCGGCTCAGCTCGTCCTTGCTCATGAGCAGGTCTTCGCGGCGGGTGCCGGAAGCCGGGATGTCGATGGCTGGGAACACGCGCTTGTTGGCCAGCTTGCGGTCCAGCTGCAATTCCATGTTGCCGGTGCCCTTGAACTCTTCGAAGATAACCTCGTCCA
>CAXTCS010000173.1:0-9228 GCA_964242365.1 uncultured Hymenobacter sp.
CCTCGATGATGCCGGCCAGGGCGCCCATCAGCACGCCGCGCTCGCCGGTGAGGTCGGAGTAGACTTCCTTCTTAAAATCGGTTTCAAACAGGTAGCCCGAGCCCACGCCGATGCCCATGGCAATGGCTTTTTCCCAGGCCTTGCCGCTGGCATCCTGAAACACAGCAAACGACGAGTTGAGCCCGCCGCCGGCCACAAACAAGCGGCGCAGGCTGGTGCCGCTGCCCTTGGGCGCCACCAGAATCACGTCGATGTCCGGGGCCGGGATGATGTGGGTCTGGTCGTTGAACGTGATGCCGAAGCCGTGCGAGAAGTACAGCGTTTTGCCCGGCGTGAGGTATTTCTGCAGCGTCGGCCACAGCGCAATCTGGCCCGCGTCGGAGAGCAGGTTGCAGATGATAGTGCCCTTATCGGCGGCTTCCTCAATCGAGAACAGCGACTCGCCCGGCACCCAGCCATCCCGCAGGGCGCGCTCCCACGAAGGCGTGCCTGCGCGCTGACCCACGATAACATGGAAGCCATTGTCGCGCATGTTTAGCGCCTGGCCGGGGCCCTGCACGCCGTAGCCAATCACGGCAATGGTGTCATCTTTGAGGAACTCGAGGGCCTTGGCGAGCGGAAATTCGTCGCGGGTGATGACGGTTTCGGGTACGCCGCCGAAGTTGATGGTTGCCATGGGGGTTGGTTGGGTTGTAGCGTGGACTTTGTGAGTCCGCGCGTGGGTTTAAAAAAGGGTATCGTTCAACGCGCGGACTCGCAGAGTCCACGCTACATCACATCTCAAATACCTGGTCGCGGTCGTTCAAAAACTCGTTTTCCGCCACTTCCTCACTCGGTTCGCGGCGCTCAAACTCCTGGAGCTTGTGGTGAAAGCCGTCGCTGGCCTTGATGATGGCAATGCGCGCCGAGCGCACAAACTCAATGAGCCCATAGGGCTGCAAAGCCTTGAGTAAATTGTCGGTTTCCTCGCGGTGGCCGGTGGTTTCAAACACCGTGTAGTCTTTGCGAATAACCACGGCGCGGGCCCCGTTTTCGCGCAGCAGGCGCTCCACGAGCACTTTTTCGGCGATGATGTCGGTGGGTACTTTGTAGAGGGCCATTTCCTGCCAAATCACGTCGGTATTGGTGTTAAAATACACTTTCAGCACCTCCACCTGCTTCTCGATTTGCTTGGCCAGCTTCTCCACCACCTCCTGCGTTTCGACAATCACGATGTTGAAGCGGTGGATGCCCTCAATCTCGGACGGCGACACATTGAGGCTTTCAATATTGATTTTGCGGCGCGAAAAGATGATGGCAATGCGGTTGAGCAAGCCCACCTGGTTTTCGGTGTAGGCGGTGATGTTGTATTCCTGGCGGTCCATAGCAAGTGCGGTAAGCTTTAGCTTGCCGTAAGTAGTTAAGATTGAATTGACTAACGGCAAGCTAAGGCTTACCGCACAGCCTACTTCAGCCGGATTTCCGCCACGCTGCACCCCTGCGGCACCATCGGGAAGATGTTGTTCTCCTTGGTCACCATCACTTCCAGCAGGAAAGAGCCGGGGTGCGCCAGCATCCGGGCCAGGGCCGGGCGCAGGTCGGCGCGCTCGTCCACGCGCTGGCCGGCAATGCGGTAGCCCGCCGCTACGGCCACAAAATCAGGGCTTTGGATATCCACAAACGAGTAGCGGCGCTGGTGAAACAGCTCCTGCCACTGCCGCACCATGCCCAGGAACTGGTTGTTGAGAATCAGTATCTTAACCTCTACGCCCGTCTGCATAATCGTGCCCAGCTCCTGAATGGTCATCTGGAAACCCCCGTCGCCAATCACGGCCACCACCGGCCGGTGCGGCGCGCCAAACCTGGCCCCGATGGCGGCCGGCAGCGCAAAGCCCATGGTGCCCAGCCCGCCGCTCGTAACGTGGCTGCGCGACTGGTTTTGCAGCGCGTAGCGGCAGGCCACCATCTGGTGCTGCCCCACATCGGATACGATAATGGCCTCACCGCCAGTAAGTTCATTAAGCTGCTGCATCACTTCGCCCATTGTCAGCTCCTCCGAAGTCGGAAACAGCTCCTCCCGAATCACGGCCTCCACTTCCTGCGCCGCGTGGTCGTGGAAGCGGGCCAGCCACTCCGGGTGCGTTTTGCGCTCGACCAGCGCCGTGAGCAGGGGCAGGGTTTCCTGGCAGTCGCCCCACACTGGCACAGTCGTTTTCACGTTTTTGCCGATTTCGGTGGGGTCGATGTCGAGGTGAATGATTTGGGCCTGCTTGGCATATTTATCCAGCCGGCCCGTCACGCGGTCGTCGAAGCGCATGCCAATGGCAATCAGCACGTCGCACTCGTTGGTGAGCACGTTGGGGCCGTAGTTGCCGTGCATGCCCAGCATGCCCACGTTCAGCGGGTGGCCGGTGGCCAGCGCCCCCACGCCCAAAATCGTCCAGGCCGCCGGAATGCCGCTCTTCTCCACAAACTCCCGAAACTCGCGCTCGGCTGCGCCCAGCACCACGCCCTGGCCCCAGAGAATAAATGGCCGCTGGGCCTGGTTGATGAGCGCCGCCGCCTGCGCTATGTACTCGGGGCGCACCACCGGCGCGGGCCGGTAGCTGCGGATGTGGCGGCACAGCTGGTACTCGGGCGCGTCAAAGGTCTGAATCTGCGCGTTCTTGGTGATGTCAATCAGCACGGGGCCGGGCCGGCCGCTGCGCGCAATGTAGAAGGCCTTGGCCAGCGCCTCTGGTATTTCTTCCGCTCTGGTTACCTGGTAGTTCCACTTCGTAACGGGCGTAGTGATGTTAATGATATCCGTTTCCTGAAACGCATCGGTGCCCAGCAAATGCGCAAACACCTGCCCCGTAATGCACACCAGCGGCGTGCTGTCGATGAGGGCATCGGCCAGGCCGGTCACGAGGTTGGTAGCGCCTGGCCCGCTCGTGGCCAGCACCACGCCCACCCGGCCCGAGGCGCGCGCGTAGCCCTGCGCCGCGTGGATGCCGCCCTGCTCGTGGCGCACCAGCACGTGGTTGAGCTGCGCCTTAAAGTCGTAGAGCGCGTCGTAAATCGGGATGATGGCCCCGCCGGGGTAGCCAAAAATCGTGTCTACGCCCTCGGCCACCAGGGCTTGCAGCGTGGCTACGGCGCCGGTGGTGGGCGCGGTGGCAGGAGCGGCGGGGGCGGTAATGGCGAGTTGGGTTTGCATGATGGTTAGTAGTTTTCGCGGCGTGAGTGCTGCCCTCCATAGCGCGCCTCACGAGAACCCTTTGGGGTGGGCCTCCTCTGCGAAAAGGAGAAGGGGAGCCAAGGCGGCATTTGGGTAGGCTGAAAGGCGCTGGATTCTATAATTGGTTTTGCGTCTAATGAGTAGTTGTAATAAATGCAGAAGCTTATGAAAATAATTGTGAAAGTATTTGTAGTGTGTGTGCTAAGTGTTTGCTTTTGCATTTTGCTTTATGCCCAGGCATCACCAAAAGCAAGTGTTTCAGAAAAGAAAAACTTGAGCACGAAGCATAATTTGAGCCGAAGCAGTCAGAAGCTGCAAATACCTTTGCTTCAAGGGGTTTGGTCTGATGATTCAGAAAACAATGCAATTTTTATTATTGAAGGGAAGCATGTGAGTTTTTTTGACCACATAGGAGACGTTAAGAATGAAAAAGAATATCGGACTTATTGGAGTGTTTCCAATAATAAACTTTCCTTTCATTACAGCGGCGGTCTTGTGGTAACGGATAATATAGTCAAGCTTACCAAAGATAGTTTAGTGTTATACCGAAAAGATATTGGCACTTCGCGGTATGTCAGGCTGAAATAAGTAAGCTAATAATCCCTGATTCGTTGAGTTAAGACTAAAAACTAGAGCTAGTCCCCTCTCCTTTTCGGAGAGGGGCTAAGGATGAGGCGCACCGTCAGCCACTACCGTCTCCGTAACAGCCGCAGGCACCGCCGCCACTTGCTCGTCTTCTTCTAATAAGTCAGTTATGCAGCCGCGGCTGGCGTCGCTCACGGTGCGGATATACTTGAGCAGCACGCCCTGGCGCGCGGGCAGCGGGGGCCGCCGCCACGCGGCGCGGCGGGCAGCCAGCTCCTGCGCATCGAGCTGCACGTCAATGGTATTGGCGCTGGCGTCGAGGATAATCCAGTCGCCGTCCTGCACCAGGGCCAGGCCGCCGCCGTCGTAAGCCTCGGGGCAGATGTGGCCGATGACGAAGCCGTGGGTGCCGCCCGAGAAGCGGCCGTCGGTTATCAGGGCCACTTTGTCGCCCAGCCCCGCGCCCATAATGGCCGAGGTGGGCTTGAGCATTTCGGGCATCCCCGGCCCGCCCTTGGGCCCCACGTAGCGAATCACGACCACTTGCCCGGCCTTGATTTTGTGGTCGATAATGCCCTGGTTCAGTTCTTCTTCCGAGTTGAAGACGATGGCCGGCCCCTCAAACCGCAGCCCTTCCTTGCCCGTGATTTTGGCCACGCCGCCCTTGGTGGCGAGGTTGCCGTACAGCATCTGAATGTGCCCGTCGGCCTTGATGGGGTGGCTGAGCGGGCGCAGCAAGTCCTGCTCCGCGCCGAGGGGCGGCACGTCGGCCAGGTTTTCGGCCAGCGTGCGGCCGGTCACGGTAAGGAGGTCGCCGTTCAGCAGGCCGTAGTTGAGCAGGGTGCGCTGCACGGCGGGCACGCCGCCGATGCGCGACAAATCCTCCATCAAATACCGGCCGCTGGGCTTGAGGTCGGCCAGCACCGGCACGCGGTTGCTCACGGCCTGGAAGTCTTCCATCGTCAGCCGCACGCCCGCCGCGTGGGCAATGGCGATGAGGTGCAGCACGGCATTGGTCGAGCCGCCGAGCACCGTCACGATGACCATCGCGTTCTCAAATGCCTCACGGGTAAGAATATCGCGGGGCTTCAAATCCAGCTCCAGCAGGCGGCGCAGGTAGGCGCCGGCATCGAGGCACTCTTGCATTTTGGCGGGGCTTTCGGCTGGTAATGAGGAAGATGCGGGCACGCTCATGCCCAGCGTTTCGATGGCCGCCGCCAGGGTATTGGCCGTGTACATGCCGCCGCACGCGCCGGGGCCGGGGCAGGCATTGTGGATGATGCCCTGGTAGTCTTCGTCCGAAATCTGGCCGTTCACCTTCTTGCCATACGCCTCAAAGCACGAGACAATGTTGAGCTGCTGGCCCTTAAACTCGCCGCCCCGGATGGTGCCGCCGTACACCATGAGCGAGGGCCGGTTGAGCCGCGCCATGGCGATGAGCGCGCCGGGCATGTTCTTGTCGCAGCCCACCACCGTGGCCAGGGCGTCGTAGTAGTGTGCGCCGGCCATGGCCTCAATCGAGTCGGCAATTATCTCCCTGGATACCAGCGAGTAGCGCATGCCCGCGTTGCCGTTGGTGATGCCGTCGCTCACGCCGATGGTGTTGAAGCGCAGCCCCACCAGCCCCTGGGCCGCCACGCCGCGCTTCACCTCGTCGGCCAGGCCGTTGAGGTGCATGTTGCAGGTGTTGCCCTCGAAGCCCGTGGAGCAGATGCCCACGAACGGCTTGCGCAAATCCGCGTCCGACAGGCCCGCGCCGATGAGCATGGCCTGCGAGGCGGGCAAGCTGTCGTCCTGGGTGTAGATGCGGCTGAATTTATTGAGCGTCATGGTGTTAAGTCGGCGAAGAAAAACGGATTGGTCCTAAAAAAACCTTCCTGAGTTGCGAGCCAGGAAGGTTTTCTTAAGGGTAAGAAGTACCTGCTAGCCCGCGAGGGTAGGAAGAATGACCAGGGAAATGACGGGTAGCAGCGGCATGTGAGGTAGCGTGGACTCTGTGAGTCCGCGCGTGGGTTTGTTCGGGTATCGTTCAACGCGCGGACTCGCAGAGTCCACGCTACACTCAGATAATCGTGCTCACGCCCACCGCGATGTTGTGCGCGTTCCACTGCTGCTCGTTCGAGTCGGCAATCCAGAAGGCCACGTAACTGCCAACCTGCTCGGTGGTATAAGGCGCAGTAGGGTTTAGCTCAGGCGTTAAGATGTTGTTAGTCAAAGCTTCGTCCACTGCCTCGCGCACCAGCACAGCCTCAGTATGCAGGCCCAGGTGTTCAAGCAGCATGGCGGCGGAGAGGATGGCCGCCAGCGGATTGGCAATGCCCTTTCCCTTGGCCTGGGGGTACGAGCCGTGAATGGGCTCAAACACCGCCACGCCGGCCCCCACCGAAGCGGAGGGCAATAGCCCCATCGAGCCGGCAATAACCGAAGCTTCGTCCGAGAGAATGTCGCCAAACATGTTCTCGGTCAGCACCACGTCGAACTGCTTGGGGTTGGTGATAATCTGCATCGCGGCGTTGTCCACGAACAGGTAATCGACCGTCACCTCCGCGTAGTGCGGAGCGATTTCGCGCACCACTTCGCGCCATAAGCGGGAGGTTTCCAGCACGTTAGCCTTATCCACGAGCGTGAGGTGCTGGCGGCGGCCGGCGGCCGCCCGAAACGCTAGGTGCGCGATGCGCTCAATCTCGAGGCGCGAGTAGGTGCAGTGGTCGTAGGCCACGCCCTCGGCCGTGCGGCCCTTCTCGCCGAAGTAGATGCCGCCCGTCAACTCCCGAAAAATCACCAAGTCAGTGCCCTCAATGCGCTCCGATTTCAGGGGCGAATGCTTGAGCAGCGCCCGGTAGGCCGTGACGGGCCGGATGTTGGCAAACAGGCCCAGCTCCTTGCGCATCCGCAGCAGGCCCTGCTCGGGGCGCACGGCGGCGGTGGGGTCGTTGTCGTACTTGGGGTCGCCGATGGCGCCAAACAGCACCGCGTCGGCGGCGCGGCAGGCGGCCAGCGTTTCGTCGGGCAGCGGGTTGCCGGTGGCGTCGATGGCGCACGCGCCCACCAGGTGGGAACTAAACTCAAACCGATGCCCAAAGCGCTCGGCTACGGCTTCGAGCACTTTCACGGCCTGTCGACAGACTTCCGGCCCGATGCCATCTCCGGGCAGCAAAGCTATTCTCTTGGTTACCATGTCCATGCGCGTTGTTTTTCAAAGGCCTCAATGGCCGGTTTTTGATTCACTAAAAAGTCGATGTCGTCGTAGCCATTAAGCAGGCACTCCTTTTTGTAGCCGTCGATGGCGAAGCTGACCGTCTCGCCCCAGGCCGGCACGGCCAGCGTTTGGGAGGGCAGGTCCACCATCAGCTCCAGCTGCGGGTCGGCCTCAATGGCGGCCAGCAGGCGGCCCAGCACCTCATCGCTCACCTGCAAAGGCAACAGGCCGGTATTGAGCGCATTACCCCGAAAAATATCGGCGAAGTAGCTCGAAATAACGGCCCGAAAGCCCGCGTCGTACAGCGCCCAGGCGGCGTGCTCGCGGCTGCTGCCACAGCCAAAATTCTTACCGGCTACAAGGATGGAGCCGGCGTAGCGCGGGTCGTTCAGCACGAAGTCAGCTTTGGGCGAGCCGTCGGCGGTATAGCGCCAGTCGCAAAACAGGTTTTCGCCGAAGCCGGCGCGGGTGGTCGCCTTTAGAAACCGGGCCGGGATAATCTGGTCAGTATCAATGTTTTCCAGCGGCAGCGGTACGCCGGTGGTGCGCAGGGTTTGGAAACGTTCCATTAGTTCAGGTACTGCGTAATATCCACAATGCGCCCCTGCACGGCCGTAATCGCCGCCACCAGCGGCGAAGCCAGCAGCGTGCGCGAGCCCGGCCCCTGCCGCCCCTCGAAGTTGCGGTTGGAGGTAGCCACGCAGTAGGCGCCGGCCGGAATCTTGTCTTCGTTCATGGCCAAGCAGGCGCTGCAACCGGGCTCGCGCAGCTCGAAGCCCGCGGCGGCAAAAATCTTGTCAATGCCCTCCGCAATTGCTTGCTGCTCAACCTGTTTGGAGCCGGGCACGATGAAGGCGGCCACGTGGTCGGCCTTCTGCTTGCCCTGCACGTAGGCGGCCACGGCGCGCAGGTCCTCGATGCGCGAGTTGGTGCAGCTGCCGATAAACACGTAGTCAATCTGCTTGCCAAGCAGCGACTCGCCGCGCTCGAAACCCATGTATTTCAGCGACTTATCAAAGCTTTCGGCCTCGCTGGCGGGCACTTCGCTCGGCACGTGGCCGGTGAGCGGAATGCCCATGCCGGGGTTGGTGCCGTAGGTAATCATCGGCGTGATGTCGGCCGCCTGGTAGGTGTACTCGGTTTCAAACGCAGCGTCGGCGTCCGAGTACAGCGTCTGCCAGTAGGCTACGGCATCGTGCCACGCCTCACCTTTCGGCGCGAAGGGCCGGCCCTGCACGTAGGCCAACGTGGTGGCATCGGGGGCGATGAGGCCGCCGCGCGCGCCCATCTCGATGCTCATGTTGCAGACGGTCATGCGGCCTTCCATGCTCAGGCTGCGCACGGCGCTGCCCGCATACTCTACGAAGTGGCCGGTGGCGCCGCCCGTGCCGAGCTGGGATATGATGTAGAGTATCAAGTCCTTAGCCGTGACGCCGGGCCGCAGCGCGCCTTCCACCGAAATGCGCATCCGCTGGGGACGGCTCAGCAGCAGGCACTGCGAGGCCATCACCTGCGCCACCTGGCTGGTGCCAATGCCGAAGGCCACCGCGCCAAACGCGCCGTGCGTGGAGGTGTGGCTGTCGCCGCACACCAGGGTCAGGCCCGGCTGCGTAAGGCCCAGCTCCGGCCCGATGATGTGCACGATGCCCTGGCGCGGGTGGCCGAGGCCGTAGAGTTCAATGCCGTATTTCTCACAGTTCTCCGTCAGCTTCTCCACCTGCAGGCGCGAAAGCGGCTCCCGGATGGGCTGGTCCTGGTGCAGGGTGGGCACGTTGTGGTCGGCCGTGGCCAGAATCTGGCTTGGGCGAAACAGCGGCAGGTCGCGCGCGGCAAGCTCGTCAAACGCCTGGGGGCTAGTGACTTCGTGAATCAGGTGGCGGTCGATGTACACCATATCCAGCCCCTCCAGGGAGCGGACGACGTGGGCATCCCAGATTTTATCGAATAGCGTGCGGGGCATAGGATAGGATATAAGCAATTTGTATGGCAAGTTACCGCAGAGGTTCGCTGAGGTAAAGCGCTGAGATTCGCTGAGTTATTCAACGTCTGCGCTCAGCGAAACTCAGCGCCTCACCTCAGCGAACCTCTGCGGTAATTTGCCACGCATTTATAAAAAAACCAAGGAAACGAAGCAGCAGGGGGAAGTTTTGGTCGGGTAAAACGGTGTGAAAGAATGGCGTTATTGGGTTGTTAACCCGACCCCCTGACTTCCCTGCTCCCACCCACTGGCAGCGCCTGCCGCCCC
>CAXTCS010000174.1:0-9210 GCA_964242365.1 uncultured Hymenobacter sp.
TGCTCCTGCCAGCGCTGGTACCATTTGGCTTCAACGTCGGTGGGCGAGTAGGTGGTGGCGAGGGACATAAAAAGTGGAGCGAGAAGCAGAAAGGGCAAAAATAGGCATTAGAACCGGGGGACCGGAAAAGGCCTCATTTTTTCGGGGGTAAGCCGGCCGGGCCGGTTGTTGGGTTGGTGGCGGCAATACTCGGCGCAAACAAAAGAGGCCGCATCTTGCGAAGCGGCCTCTTTTGTTTGGAATAGTAAAAATCAGGCGGCGATGTGCAGCCATTCTTTCTTTTCCAGGAGGCGCTCGCGGGTTTCGCGGTAGTCGGGGTCGTCGACGCAGCAATCGACGGGGCACACGGCGGCGCACTGCGGCTCTTCGTGAAAGCCCACGCACTCGGTGCATTTATCCGACACGATGTAATAGTACTCGTCCGATACCGGGGTTTGGGGAGCGGTGCCGGCCACCACGTCGCCGGTGGCGTTGGTTACTTCTTTCAGGCTTGTGCCATCGGCCCAGCGCCATTGGGCACCGCCTTCGTAAATAGCATTATTGGGGCATTCCGGCTCGCAGGCACCGCAGTTGATGCACTCGTCGGTTATCATGATGGCCATGGGGCGTCGGGGGTCAGGGGTGAAGGGAAACCAAAGCAGAACCGGCAGGCTTTACGTAAAACGACCGGTCCGCGCCGTTCTTTGGGCCTGCAAAATTAACCAACAACGACCGGGTTTGCATGGTTTGGCCCACTTTTGCCGGATAATCTTCCGCCGCGGCCTTGCCCCTTGGCCCGGCCACTCCCCTTTCGCATGAATCACCCCGACCGTTTAGCTGCTTTTGTGGCCCTGGGCCAGCGCCTGGCCACCATTTCTTCCGACGAGGTAACGGCCCTGGCGGCCCGCGCCCGCAACCAAAACGCGTGGTTCGACCTGCCCAGCGTGACGGCCGCCGTGGCCGGCATCGGGCACTTGCTGGCCGAAGCGCCGCTGCGCCACTGGGCCGGCCGCTACCCGCCCGAGCCCACCACCCGGCACCAAATCGGGGTGGTGATGGCCGGCAACATTCCGATGGTGGGCTTTCACGACCTGCTCTGCGTGCTGCTCAGCGGCCACGTGCTGCTGGCCAAGCTCAGCGCCGAAGATACCGTGCTGATGAGTTGGCTCATCGAAGAGCTGACGCGGCTGGAGCCGCGCTTCGCCGGGCGCATCCAGGTGCTGCCGCGCCTAAACGCGGCCGATGCTTTTATTGCCACGGGCTCGGACAACACGGCGCGCTACTTCGAATTTTACTTCGGCAAAAAGCCCCACCTCATCCGGCGCAACCGCACCAGCGTGGCCGTGCTCACGGGCCAGGAAACCAGCGCCGAGCTGGCCATGCTGGGCCCCGATATCTTCCAGTATTACGGCCTGGGCTGCCGCAACGTGAGCAAGCTGTTTGTGCCCACCGGCTACGATTTTGTGCCCCTGCTCGACGCGCTGCAAACGTGCGAAGGCGTACTCAACCACCACAAATACAACAACAACTACGACTACAACAAGAGCATTTTGCTGGTGAACCGGGTGCCGCATTTCGACAACGGCTTTTTTCTGATTACCCGCGACCCCAAGCTAGTGTCGCCCATCTCGACGGTGTATTATGCCGAATACAGCGGCGAAATCGACCTCGTCGACCAGCTGACCGACGTGGCCGCCCAAACGCAGTGCGTGGTGTCGGCCGGCGGCCGGTTTGCCGGCAGCCTGCCGTTTGGCCAGGCCCAGTCGCCCGGCGTGGCCGAATACGCCGACCGGGTGGACACGATGGAATTTCTGGCCCAGCTGCCTTGAAAGATGCCGCCTGGCTTCGATTCGCCGACTCGGTAGTTGAGCAAAGCCCACGCAAGTCGTTCGGATAACGAGTCACAGACTCGAACCCAATCGGCAGCGCGTCACAGACGCGCGCCAGCAGTAGGCCGTGCGCGCCAGCTACAAAATCCGTGAAATCCGCTAAAATCCGAAAAATCAGTGATTTTTAGAGGAGGTTCAGGACGCGCTCAATCATCGCATCGACCACGGCGCCGGCGTTCTCGGCAAACTCGCCGGTGGCGCGGTTGGCCACGATGGCGTTTACCGAAAGCACCTCGTGGCCCAGCAAGCGGCCCAGGGCATAATAGCCGGCGGTTTCCATCTCGAAATTGGCGAGCCGAAATTCGCCCTCGGCGCTTTGGTGGCGGAAATTCTGGAGGCGGGCGATGTAGTCGGGCTGGCGCAGGTCGAGGCGCAGGCGGCGGCCCTGCGGCCCGTAAAAGCCGGGGCAGGTGAGCGTGTTGCCCATCAGCATGCCGGCGCCCAGCTGCTCGCGCAGCAAGTCGGAGCCCCGCACGACGTAGGGCGCGTAGGGCAAGGCCAGGGCCTGCTGGATTTCGGTGGCTATTTCGGTTTCCAGGCCGGTTTCCATGAGCGGGTAAAACTGCATGAGGCTGTCGAGGCCCACGGCGTGCTCGGTGGCCAGCAGGGCGCCCACGGGCACGTCGGCCTGCAAGCTGCCGCTGGTGCCCAGCCGAACGATGCGCAGGCGCAGGTGTTCCTCGGTCGGGCGCACGGCGCGCGCCACGAAGTCGATGTTCACCAGCGCGTCCAGCTCATTCATCACAATGTCAATGTTATCCGTGCCCATGCCGGTGCTCAGCACCGTGAGGCGCTTGCCCTTGTAGTAGCCCACATGGGTCACGAATTCGCGGTGCGCGCCCTCAAATTCTACCGAGTCGAAGTGCCGGCTCACCTGCGCCACCCGGCCGGGGTCGCCCACGGTGAGAATGGTGTCGGAAATATGGTCGGGCAGCAGGTGGAGGTGGTAAATGCTGCCGTCGGGGTTGAGGATGAGCTCGGAGGAAGGAATCATAAGAGGGAATTATGAATTAAAAATTATGAATTAAAAATTAAAAAATCCAGGCAGTCGAGCCGTGTGGGTCGTTGACTGCGAATTTTTAACTGATAACTTTTAATTCATAATTACGCTTTAGCGTAAGACGCCAGCCCTTGGGCCGGGTTGTAGTGGTTGCTGAGTTTGGGATAGGTACCGGTGCCGTCGTAGGCCCGCTTGTCGGGGTGTTCGGCGCAGGCCGCCGAGCAGGCGCCTTGCAGCTGCTCGCCGCAGGCTTCGCAGAGCGGCAGGTGGGCGTTGCAGTGCGGGTTGGCGCAGTTGACGAGGCGGTTGCTGGGCTGCTGGCAGGGCTGGCAACGCGAAATCACGGTCGGGTTGACGCGGTTCACGTCCACGGCCACGCGGTTGTCGAACACGTAGCACTGGCCGTCGAAATCCTCGCCCCCGGCCTCGATGCCGTACTTGATAATGCCGCCGTGCAGCTGGTACACGTTTTCAAACCCTTGCTCGAGCAGGTAGGCGCTGGCTTTTTCGCACTTCACGCCGCCGGTGCAGTAGGTCAGGATTTTCTTGTCCTTGAACTCCTTCAGCCGTTCCACGCGCTCGGGGAAGTCGCGGAAATTCTCCATGTCCAGCGTCACGGCGTTCTTGAAGCGGCCGAGGTTGTACTCGTAATCCGAGCGCACGTCGACCACCACCACGTCGTCGCGGTCCTTCAGGGCTTTGAACTCTTCGGGCGACAGGTGCTGGCCGGTTTTCTCGTGGGGCCGCACGTGGCGCAGGCTGCTGTGCACGATTTCGGGCTTCACGCGCACGTGCAGCTTCTGGAACGTGTGGGCCGGCACCTCGTCAATCTTAAACTCCAGCGCGGCAAAGCGCGGGTCGGCTTTCACGGCCGCCATGTAGCGCGCGCAGCTCTCGCGGGTGCCCGACACCGTGCCGTTCAGCCCCTCGGCGGCCACGATGATGCGCCCGCGCAAATCCAATTCCAGGCACAAGCGGTGGTGCTCCTCGCGAAACTGCTCCGGATTTTCGAGGGGCGAATAGCAATAATAAAGAAGAACCTGGTACATTTTTAATTAAAAATTATAAATTAAAAATTATGAATTACTTGTCAGCGACGCAGTCTTTTTGCGGTGCAGCTTGCCGTCTTTTAATTCAGAATTTTTAATTTTAAATTAAACCTTGACTGCCGGGTTGCCGAATACGGTTTGCCCGTTGGGCACGTCGGCCACCACCACCGAGCCGGCCCCGACGCGGGCTTTATCACCGATTTTGACCCCGGCCACCACCACGGCGCCGGCGCCAATGAAGGCCAGTTCGCCCACCTGCACGTCGGCCCCGAGCAGGGCGCCGCTGCCCAGCTGCGCAAAATCGCCCACTTTGGCGCGGGCTTCCACCACGGCGTTGGCGCCAATCAGGCAGCCGTCGCCGAGCGCGGCGGTGGCGGCCACCACGGCGTTGGGGCCCACGTAGTTGCCGTGGCCCAGCGTGGCGTGAATGGAGACACTGGCGCGCTGGTGAATGGCATTTACGGGCACGGCTTCGTACTCGGTGCGCAGCATCTGGGTGAGGCTGCGGCGGCTGGCAGTGTCTTCGGTGGCGACGAAGACTTCGCACTTTTTGCCGAGCAGCTTCAGCAGCTCGCCGTCGTCGGTGTTGCCCATCACGGGCACGTCGAGCAGCTCCGTGCCTTGCAGCTTTTTATCGTCGTCGAGCAGGCAGTACACCACGACGTCGTTGGAGAGAAACGCATCGAGGGCGGCCGTGCCAACGGTTTGGGCACCGAGAATAATGACGGGGTTTTCCATGAGTGGGATTGCGGGGTAAAGGGCTGGGCAAACCAGCGGCAACAAGCCGCCAGTGCCTTGCCAGCAAATACAAAGGTACGCTGCCGGCCGCAGGGCCTATTTCGGGTGGCTAAAAATGCGCTATGCCCGCGGCCACGCCGCCACGGGGCCGACGCCCAGCCGCCGCAAGGCCATCGCCGCGTAGTCGTTTTGCAGCAGCAGCAGCACTACGTACGGCAGCAGCCCGCTGCGGTAGCGGTGCAGCGTGCCCAGGTTGGGAGTGCTCAGGCCCAGCAGCACGGCCAGCGCGAGGCAATGCACCGCCAACACCAGCCCCAATCCAAACGGCAAACGGCCCGCTTTGCCGCGCCAGGCAGCCGCCAAAGCCACCGCCAGCAAGGCCAGCAGCAACGCATTTTCGAGGCCACCCGCCACGTAAAGAGGGCTTTTGGACTCGCCGAGCCACGGGCGCGTGAGGGCGTTGGCCGCCGCCTGGGGCACGTGAAGCGCGATGCTCGCGGCCGTGGGCTGCAAATCGGGATACTCAAAATGTGGCTTCCCGGCCGACGCCGCAAGGTCACGGTTGTAAATACGCATCACCTGATTGGTGAATTTGTTGACCCGAAAGGCCACGCTGACTTCTGATGCCACCCAGGCGCCGCCGCCCAACACCGCCGCCATCAGCAGCACCTGCGCCCAGCGGCTGCGCGCCAGGCCCACGCGTTGCAACAGGCGCACCAGGGCCAGCGCCGCCAAAGCGCCAAGCAGCGGCATTGCGAAAAAGTAGCGTATTTTGAAATAGGTGATTATCAAAACAATAAGCCCAACCACGCGAAGCCATTGCGGTAATTTTGAAGGGTTGGCTTTGCTAAAGAACAACTCCACCACTACGGCCAGCAGCCACGCTCCGCTTCCCAGCACCACCGATTCTTTCGTAATGCCCGACGCCCAAAATATAACCGAAGGCCACGCCACAAAGGCCAGCACCCCGGCGCCGGCTGGCGTTTGCGGAAATGCCTGCCCCAGCGCTTTGGCCAGCTGCCAGCACCCCAAAAAGCTGAATAGTGACAGGTAAACCGCATTGAGGCAGTCCGCATTCAACGAAGCCAGGTTGAGGAAGGCGACGATTTTGACGAAGAAAAAGGTGTTCGACATGCCATGAAAAACCATTTCGTGGCCGGCGTAGTGCAGCTCATCGCCCCACAGCGTGCGGAACGCGGCCGCTGGCTCGGCCCACAACTGTGCCGTTAATTGCCGGCCGTACAGGCTCATGTAAAGGGAGTCCTTTATCAGGTGCTGCCCTTTGGCGATGCCCACCGCCAGCCGCACGCCCAAGCCGAACGCCAAGGCCGCCCGCAGCCAGCCCGGCGCCGGCCGCCACTGGCGCCGCAGCCACGGCACCAGCACGGCCAGCAGGGCCGCGTTGAGCAAAATTGCCAGCCCCAGCTTCACCGGGCCGGGCGGGGTTGCTGCACCAGCCGGCTGCCGATGGCGCAGTGCAGGCAGCGGCGCGGGGCGCAATAGCTTTGGTGCAAGGCCAGCAGCCCCTGCGAGTCGGCGGCGGCGCGGTGGGTGAAGCCGAGGGCGGCGTAGAGGTCGGTGTACTGGTTGTGCTCGGCGGGCAATTCGCTGAGCAGGGCCACGCTGCTTTCGACCAGCGCGGGCTGGCCCACATGGCGGGCGTAGGCCACGCGCAGCGGCACCACCACGTTGGTGATGAGCAAGTCGGTGCTGCTTTTGCCCAAAGCCGGCACCTTGCCCGGCCGACCGGGCCGGAAGTGCGTGCGCCAGTAGGCCGGCGCCGGCGCCTGAAAAAAAGCGGTGAGCGCCGCCACGTTTTGCGCCGTGAGCAGGGCGTCGAACAGCGCCGGCCGGGCGTGCAGCAGGCCCACGAGCTGCCCCAGCCGCACGGGCGGGAAATTGGCCGGCCGCAGGCGCAGGTAGTTCCATTCGTGTACGGCCAGGGCCGCCGCGCCCAGGCCGTATTTGTGCCGCAAAAACTCGTGCTCCCTCTTCAAGTCCTGGATGTACCCGTCTTGCTCAGTTTCCTCATTATCAACCAGAAAACCAGCCTGGCCAAAGAGCAGCGCCTCCAGTTGCCGCTGGTCGTGGCGGTGGCGGCGCACCACGGCCCAAGGCAGCGCTTTGGCGAGCCGCGCCAGGGGCTCGCTGTTTTTTTGAAAGCCAAAAGCGGCCATCAGCGCGTGGTAAGTGGTGGCTTCCCAGTCTTGCCCAAGATGCTGGTGCAAGGCCATAACCGTGTCGGCTTTGCGCTCGACGCGCTCCAGTAGGGCACGCTCGGTCATCATCGTTTTGGTTATTTCAGGCACCAGGCTTAGCAGCGGCGCGCAGGGCAAGGGCGCGGCCAGGGGCGCTTCCACCAGGGCGTGGTAGCGGGCCAGCAGCTCGGGCGCGAGGCGCGCGTGCAGGGCCACGGCCGGAATGGGGCTGCCGTTGGTGCGGGCCACGTCGGCATCGTGGCTGCCCACGACGTGCAGTATCACCTGGTCGTATTTGGGGTCGGTCTGGTGGTGGTGGCGCGCCCAGTCCGAGGCCCGCAGGTGAATTTCTACCGCGCCGTTCCATTCCACTTCGCCGAGACGCAGGCGGGCGTTCAGGAAGTCGGGGCCGGCGTCGGCGTTGCGCTGGCCGGGGCGCAGCACCTGGATTTCCTCGCCGGCGGCCGTGCGCAAATCTGTTTTATCGAAGTACTGGTGCTGCCAGACGTAGTGGAGAAAATCTTCGCGCATGGCGGCAAAATTAGGTGTCGATTGTCGGTTATTCGTTGTCAGTTATTCGTTGTCGGTTGTCAGGTGATGTGTTGGCGTGAGGGCACCCGACGGAACCTTACGAGACCCGTCTCCCGCGGAGATGGGAGCCTGACGAAGGGTACACCGACCGGAAATTGGCTCTTATTGACAGAGGTAACGATGGCAAGCTGCTTTGCCTGTTCGCTAATAACAAGGGTCCGCCTCTTCCGAAGCGGACCCCATCACTTGGCATGAGCCAAACAACTGACAACGAATAACTGACAACTAAAAGCCTTACCGCAAATCAACCACTTTCACGCCTTTGTACTTGGCCTTGTCGAAGGCGAACGTGGTGGCATTGACCGGAGGATTGGGTTGAAATTTCTTGATATAGAAGGTGTACTGGTTGCCGTTTTTCTTGAACATCTGCCAGCTTTTCACCGAGGCGTCTTTCTTGCGCACTTTCAGGCGGACCTTGAACACGTCATTCTGGCGGTTTTCCGGCGAAAGCTCGATGAGGTCCAGGGCTTCGCCGCCTTCCTGCAGCTGCTGCACGTAAGCGTACTTGTAGCCCTTTTTGTACATCGTATAAATCTGCGAGGGCGACATTTCCTGCGAGTCGGGGTCGGAATCGGAGATGTTTACCTCGTTTTCATTTTTGAGGTAGGTCCAGGTGGTTTTGCCGTCGTTGATGACTTCCTGGCCGCTGATTTTCAGCCGGAACTTCTGGCCGCTCACCACGATGTCGCCGTTGATGTTCTGCTTCACTTTGGCACCAGGGTTTTCCAGGGTCTGCGTAAAAGTGGCCTGAAAAGCCTTCAACGCCTGGTATTTGGCGCTCATTTGGTCAAGAATTTTGCCGGCTTTGGGGTCCTGCTGGGCAGCGGCGGGCAATGCCAGCGTGGCCGCGAGCAGCAGCAGCAGGGAGAAGGATTTTTTCATGAGAGGGAAATATGCCAAAAGCGCTTGTTCAGCGGTCGGATAGCCTAATACGGATTTGGTTTAACAAATGACCGGCCAAAATACGAATGAAGGACTGATGAAGACAAAAATAGTTGAAGTAGCGTAAGCTTTGGCTTGCGACGAGCGCAGCGAGCGCAATCGTGGAGCGGTGCGTGGCTGCCGGTACTCGCTGCGCTCGTCGCAAGCGAAGGCTTTCATTACTTCATGCCGTTCAATAGCTGTTCGAGCTGGTACTCGTCGGGAATGAGCACGTCGCGGGCCTTGCTGCCTTCGAACGGCCCCACGATGCCGGCGTGCTGGAGCTGGTCGATGAGGCGGCCGGCCCGGTTGTAGCCCAGCTTGAGCTTGCGCTGGAGCAGGCTGGTGCTGCCCTGCTGGTGCAGCACGATGCAGCGGGCCGCTTCCTCGAACATGGTGTCGCGCTCGGTGGGGTCCATTTCCTCGTTGCCGCTGCCGGCGTCGCCGTCGGCGCCGGCCACTTCGGGCAGCATGTAGGCGTCGGAATAGCCCTGCTGCTCGCCGATGAAGTCGCAGACCCGGTCCACTTCCGGCGTGTCGATGAAGGCGCACTGCACCCGAATCAGGTCGGAGCCGGCTGAGAACAGCATGTCGCCCTGGCCGATGAGCTGGTCGGCCCCGCCGGTGTCCAGAATGGTGCGCGAGTCGATTTTGCTCGTCACCTTAAAAGAAATCCGGCACGGAAAGTTGGCCTTGATGATGCCGGTAATCACGTTGACGCTGGGGCGCTGGGTGGCGACGATGAGGTGAATGCCGATGGCGCGGGCCAGCTGGGCCAGGCGGGCGATGGGCGTTTCCACCTCCTTGCCGGCCGTCATCATCAGGTCGGCCAGCTCGTCGATGAC
>CAXTCS010000175.1:0-9146 GCA_964242365.1 uncultured Hymenobacter sp.
ACTGCCCGCAAAACACGGCGTAGCGCAGCCCCGAAATGGCCAGCACCGCGTGCAGCGCCCGCGCCGGGTACGTGGGCATGATGGCCAGCGCCGGCCGGAACCGCCGCAACGGCCGCCACACGCCCAGCGCCGCCAGCAGCAGCCGCGAACGGTACAACGGCACGAGCACCAGCGCGCTCAGCAGCCCGGCCGAAACCGCCACGCCCACGCCGGCGGCCGGGTAGCCGGTCAGGTAAAATTTCAGCAAAAAGTAGAGCAGGCCCGCCACGCCGGCCAGCACCGTGGCCACCAGCTGGCAGTAGCGCCCCAGAAAAACCGCCCCCAGCGCACTCACGCGGCGGCTTTTCAGCTCGATGATGCGGCCGGCGTAGTCGCCCACGCGGTTGGGGGTGGCAAAGCCCAGGGTGAGGCCCACCAGCACCGCCCGCAGGCTGCGCCCAAACGTGACGGGCTCCAGGTGGCGGGCCAGGCGGTGCCATTTCCAGGCCTCCAGGCCCCAGTTGACGGGCACCAGGGCCAGGGCCAGCAGCACCTGCGTGCGCCCGGCCCCGCCGAGGGTAGTAGCCAGCAGCTGGCGCCAGGCCGCGGCCGTGTCGGGAGAGGCAAAAATGGAGTGGTAGAGCAGGCCCAGCGTGAGCAGCGTAACCAGCACTTTGCCCCAGAACACCAAATACCGCCATTTATTGGGGGCCGGCAGCGGGGGGCGGGGAGCGGGTGCTGGCGGCAGGATGGGAACCGCGGCCGGCTGGCTTGGGTCGTAGCTTTGTTGAGGAAGCTCCTCCCCCGCTCCCCGCTCTTCGCTCCCCGCTGCCCACTTCCCGCTTCCGTAATCGTGCCCGCCCCCCTTCGCCCCCGCCCCGCTCCCGCCGTCGAGCTGCTGCCCAAAATCATCATGGGCGTCGACCCCGGCACCCAGATTATGGGCTACGCCCTGATTGAGGTGCGCGGCCAGCGGGTCGACGTGCTGTGCTACGACGTTATCAACATGAAGGCCTTGGGGTCGAATCACGCCGTAAAGCTAAAGCGGATTTTCGACCGCATGCTCGAACTCATCGACGAGTACCTGCCCGACGAGCTGGCCATCGAAGCCCCGTTTTTTGGGGTCAACGTGCAAAGTATGCTCAAGCTGGGCCGGGCGCAGGGCGTGGCCATCGCCGCCGCCCTCTCCCGCCAGATTCCCTACGTGGAGTACGCGCCCACCAAGGTGAAGCAGTCGGTGACCGGCTCGGGTGCGGCCACCAAAGAGCAGGTGGCCCATATGCTGCGCCAAACCCTGACGCTGCCGCCCATCGCCGAGGCCAGCACCTTTCTGGATGCCACCGATGCCCTGGCCGTGGCCCTGTGCCACCACTACCAGAAGGGCAACGCCGCCAGCGCCAGCGGCGGCAAAAGCTGGGGCAAGTTCCTGGCCGATAACCCGGAGCGGCTGGGCGCCAGCACGGGCAGCAAAAGGAAAGCGCCTACGAAGGCGTAGGCGCGGGCGGCGAGAAAAGCCAGTTGGTTTCGAGCGGAAGCATAAGCGCCGTAGCTGGCGACACGGAATATTCGACAGCTTTTCCGTTAACTATTCTTCTGATTTTCGTCGGCTCTCCAATTGCTCAATATCAGCTATATCTTTTGGCCTGGCATTGGCGGCTTTATCAAGCAATAAGTCGTCGTAGCCAATAAATGGGATATCCACATGCTCAAAAACAACCAGCTCTTTTTTTGCAAAGGAAGCGTTGAATGACAGGGATAATTTTAATACCGGTAACAAATCGAGTGTAAACAACTCGAATTCGTATTTAAAAAAGACCTTTTGGGGTTTGGAGCCTGCTCATTCCTAAATTCGGTTACGTTTTGGCCAAGCTCTTCTAACGCATCGAGCAGTTTAAAATAATTGCCATAGGTTGGATTGTACCACACATCCACATCAGGTCTATCGGAGATGACACCGGCTGAATTAGCTGAATGTCTGAAATAACCATGCAAAGCCACTGCTGTGCCCCCTACGAGCAGGTATTGCACCGCATGCTTATTGAGAATTTCGCACACTTGCAGAATGCTACCCACCATGCTATTTTCCATGCGCCCGTTTCTCGTTTCTCTGGTGTAAAAACTCGTTTCGCAGGCGGGCCAGCAGCGATTCGAATTCCGACAAATAAGGGCGCTGCTCCGTTGCAGTTGTTTTATTCGGCTCGTTTACCGCTTTCAATTCCTTGAAACTGATGTACCGGGTTAGTTTGGTCATGATTGCGGAAATTAATACTGCTTTTATTCAGTGTAAATACAGCCATTAGCGACAAACTATAATCGAAGCTGCTTAGAAAGTCGCCGGGGCGGCTGTAGAGACGCAAGTATGCGTCTCGTCGTATGAGTCTTTTGACCGATTTCGTTCAACGAAGAGACTCCCCTGCGGTGACGTTCTAAACAGCTTCATTAACACGTGTCTTACAACGCAATTTAAGTCCGATTCAATTCGCCGGGGTACTCCCTCAGCCCGGCTGATACGAACGTTAACATTGCCGGACAGCTAAAACACGGCGGCCTGCCACCGATATTGCTACCCGACTATCCCACCAGCAACTCCCCCGCCGCATACGTCACGGCGTAGCCGCTGATATCGACCCGCTCGCCCGCGCGCAGGCGGCACCACAGGTCACCGCCGCGGGGCGAAATCTGGCGGGCGCGCAACTCGTTTTTGCCCAGCCTTTTGGCCCAGTAAGGAATTAAGGTGCTATGCGCCGAGCCGGTGACCGGGTCTTCGGGCACGCCCACCCGAGGCGCAAAAAAGCGGGACACGAAATCGATGCCATTGGTCCCCGGCGCGGTGGCGATGACGCCCACGTACTCCAGCGCCGCGATGCGGGCATAGTCGGGGCGCAGGGCCAGCACTTCGGCTTCGGAATGAAACACCACCAGCAGGTCGCGCGCCGCGAGCACGTGCAAGGGTGTGGCACGCAGGCCATCGACCAGACCGGTAGGGTGCGTGTGCATTTCCTGCGGCGGGCGCGATGGAAAGTCGAGCGTGAGGCGGCCATCGGGCTCGCGCGTCACGCGCAGCGGGCCGCTCTGGCTGTGAAACGTGACCTCCGCGCCTTGAAACCCAAGGTGGGTGAACAGGACGTGGGCCGAAGCCAGGGTGGCGTGCCCGCACAAATCAATTTCGACGGCGGGCGTGAACCAGCGGATGTCGTATTCGGCGGGCGTGCCGGCGCGGGGCACGATGAACGCCGTTTCGGCCAGGGCATTTTCGGCCGCGATGTGCTGCATCAGCGCAGCGGTGAGCGGCGCGGCCAGCGGGCACACGCCGGCGGGGTTGCCGGTGAAAGGCGTTTGGGCGAAGGCATCGACGTGGAAGTAGCGCATCACGGAGCTGGTCAGGGATTTTATGAATTTCACGAATTCTTCGGCAAGGTTACGCCCGAACGGGATGGCGGGGCGGGGCCGCGACTTTTTTTCAGAATAAATTAGGGGCCACGCAACCGGGCCGGGTTGTGGCCGGTCAAGGGGGTACAAGGCTGGTCCGGTACAGTCCACCTTCGTCACTACCTGTTTTCTATATGCCGCCACCCGTTGCCCCCGTCGATGAGGCCTTGCTGGCGGCGTGCCGGCGCGGCGAATCGGCGGCCCAGCACCAGCTCTACCGCAAACTTTCTTACCTGCTGATGGGCGTGTGCCTGCGCTACTGCCCCAACCGGGCCGAAGCCGAAGACGCCCTGCAAAACACGTTCGTTAAAATCTTTACCCGCCTCCACCAGTTCCGGGGCCACGGGCCGTTCGAGGCCTGGGCCCGGCGCATCGCCGTCACCACCTCGCTGCACGCCCTTGAGCAGCACCGCCTGCGCCACCCCGCCCCCAGCGGCGAAACCCGCTACGAAATGGCCGCCGACCTGCCCACGGCCGAGCCTTCGGCGCTCGACCACCTGGCGGCCAACGACCTGCTGGCCCTGCTGGCCACGCTGCCGCCCGGCTACCGCGCGGTGCTCAACCTCTACGCCGTGGAAGGCTACTCGCACCAGGAAATCGGCGAGCTGCTGGGCATCGCCGAGGGCACCAGCAAATCGCAGCTGGCGCGGGCCCGCCGGCTGCTCGAAACCCGCCTGGCCGCCCACCACCACCCCCAATTGCCATGACCGACCGCGACCCCGACGACTTGTACGATGCCCTGCGGGCCCGGCTGGCCGACTACGGCCAGGAGCCGCCCGCACCGCTGTGGGCCGGCATTCGGGCGCAGCTGCCGCCGCCGGTGGCCCCGCCCCAGCGCCGGCGCCGCCGGGGCCAATTCGCCCTGCTGGGCCTGTTGCTCCTGCTCGTTGGCATAGGCCGCTGGCAGCGGTGGCGGCTGATGCAAAAGCCGGTTCACCAAGCCACCACTGAGGCGGTGGCCACTCGTTCGAGCATTAACAATCAACCAAATACGTCATTAAAAGTCAACCCTGCTGCTGATTCGGGCCCGGCCAACGCCGGCAGCATTTCAACGGCGGGGGCGGCCGGCGGGGGTCGCCGCAGGGCCGGTATTTCCGGTCCTGCTCCGGCAGCTCTCCAAGGGAAAGCGGCTGAATCCGTTGCGGCCGCGCGACCACGCAAGCCTTCCGATTTCAGAAAATACTTCGAGCCAAAACCAGCCAGTACACAGAGGAAATGGTCGGCCTCTCAGCCATCCGCTATTGCCTCGCGGGTCTCGGCCGGGCCTGCGGCGAGAGCAGCTGAAAGCGCGGCCGCCAGCCGCTCGGGGCCTCGTCAGCCCTCGCGCCTGAGCCGGCCAGACGCGGGCGGCGCACCCGAAATACCCGCGTCTGGAGCCAGCAAGGTCATTTCCCTAGAAATCAATGCGCCTAAAGCCTTAGCCACCAATAAAAAACTCCGCCCCGCCAACTTCCCTGCAAACGCTGCGAACCCTGCCCACCCCATTGCAGCAGCACCTTTTGCAGCACAGCTTCCCCGTCCGGGCCCATCAGGCTCCCCCTCTTTTTTGGCTTCGCGGCTGAAAGCGAACCGGGGGCTGACCCCGTGGGGGTCACGCGAGGTTATCGCAAAAGGCGACCAGCAACTCAACAAGGCGAAAAACAGACTCAAAACGGCTGGCATCCACCGCCCCACCCCTTCAAAGGGCATATTTCCGGCCGATGGCCGCCCAGCCCCGGCGCCCACTTCAATCCCCAAACCCAGCTCTCTCGCCGCCTTGAACCAACTGCGGCCCCGCACCCCGGCGCTGCACCAATCGCCCTGGGCCGTGCCTACGGTGTCGGCCCTGGCCGATGCCGTTCCCCACCCGGCCGGCCCGGCGGCCCGGCGCTGGGCCGTGCAAGTACTGGCCGGCCCGGCCGCGACCTACCGCCAGCTCGGCACCACTGCCCTTGCCGCGCTGCCCCCCAATAGCACGTTGTACAACACGGGCGCAGCGGCTTCGGCAACGGCCCGCGAACGGCCGACGCTGGGCTTCGGCGCCGAGGTGCAGCTGCGGCGCGTGCTGAATGGCCGCTGGGCCGTGAGTGCCGGCCTGGGCTACCACGAATACGCTACTATCCTGAACTCTAACAACCTGCCAGTGACCACGCGCACCAATTACCCCTACGGCACGGGGCCAACCATCGCCGATTCGACGGCTGCGGCCCGCAGCTTCCGCCTGCGCGACACCTACCGCTTCCTGACCATTCCGGTGCGTTTCAGCTACCAATTGGGAGCCGGCGGGCCGCGTCTCCGCTTCGGCGTGCTGGCCGGGGCCGACGCCGCCTGGTACCTCGGCGGCGCCACCGCCGAGGGCAGCGCCTGCGGCTGCGAGACCCGCACCTGGGGCCCTACCGACAGCCCCTACCGCCCCCTGAGCCTGGCGCTGAGCCTGGGGCTCGACGTGCGCTACCGCCTCGCGCCGCGCTGGGAGCTGCTGGCCCAGCCCACGGCCACGTATTTCCTCACCTCGCTGGCCCGGCCGGCCTTGGGGTTTGTCCCGCGCCACCTGCTGGGCGGCGGCGCCCTGCTGGGGGTTTCCTACGAGCTGCGCTGAGCCCCTGGCTGGACGGTCATGCTTCGCTGCGCGCTGCATGACCGTCTTTTTACGGCCCGGTTGAACAGGTGCCAAGCCGCGGGCAGCACCCGGCTTACCCGGCTGCCCAAGGCGGTTTTTAGGGTCCATATCCGTTGCCGGCCCCGCCCCTACTGCCCGCCGATGATGACGGCGCGCACCGGGTTTTCGCCCAGCCAGTACGGGATTTCGGCCACGCTGCCTACGTTCAGCACCAGCACGTCGGCGCGCTTGCCGGGCTCCAGGCTGCCGCATTCGTGCTGCTGGCCAATGGCCCAGGCCGCGTTGAGGGTGGCGGCGGCCACGGCTTCTTTGGGAGTGAAACCCATTTTCAGGCCGGCCACCGACAGCGCCAGCCACAGGTTTTTGCTGGGGCACGAGCCGGGGTTGAAATCGGTGCTCACGGCCACCGGCAGGCCCGCATCGATGAACTCGCGGCCGGGCGCGAATTTTTCCTGCCGCAAAAACAGCGGCACCAGCGGCAGCAGCACGGCCACGGTGCGGCCGCTGGTTTGCTGCGCGATGCGGGCCGCCGCCGCCGGCGTGAGGTAGTCGCAGTGGTCGACGCTGGCGGCGCCCAGCGCGGCGGCCATTTCGCAGCCGCCCAACTCGTGCAGCTGCTCGGCGTGGATTTTCAAGCCAAAGCCCATTTTGTGGGCCTGCTCCAGGTAATAGCGCGCATCAGCCAGCGAAAAAGCCCCCTGCTCGCAGAAAATATCCACGAACGCGGCCTCCCCCTTCAGGTCCGACAGCACCTCGCGCAGCATAAAATCGAGGTAGGCCCGCGGCCCGGCCTCCTTAAATTCGGGCGGCACCACGTGGGCGCCCAGGAACGTGGGCACCACCCGCACCGGCTGCCGGCGCCCGGCCTCGCGGGCCACGTGCACGAGGCGCAGCTCGGTGTCGCGGTCGAGGCCGTAGCCGCTTTTGGCCTCCACGGTCGTCACGCCGTAGCGCCGAAACCCGTCCAGATGGTGCAGGGCATTGGCCAGCAGCTCGGCCTCCGACGCGGCGCGGGTGGCCCGCACGGTGCTCAGAATGCCGCCGCCGCCGGCCAAAATATCGAGGTACGACTCGCCGCGCAGCTTGCGCTCGAACTCATCGGCCCGGTTGCCGCCAAACACGAGGTGCGTGTGGCACTCCACCAGGCCGGGCATCACCACGCGGCCGGTGGCGTCCACGAGGCGGGTTTTGGGGCCGAGGCGGGCCGGGTCGAGCGCGGCCATCGGCCCCACGGCCGCGATTTTATCGCCCACACAGGCCACGTAGCCGTGCTCGATGATGCGCCAGCTCCCGAGGTCGGCGCCCGCCAGCGGCCGGTCGACCGGCCCGCCGGCCAGCGTCAGCACCTGCGCGGCGTGTTGAATCAGGAGCGAATACGGAGCGGAATCGGACATGGAAGCTGAATTAAAAATTAAAAATGAAGAATTAAAAATGAGCGGGCCGCAACCGAAGCGCACGCCAGCGGCTTTTACCGGCCCAGGTGCCCATTTTTAATTCTTCATTTTTAATTTTTAATTCCCTCCCCGCCTCAAGTCCAGTACTGCACGGGCGCGGCCGGGAAGCGCCGCCGCCACTCGGCATAAAACCAAGCCTTCATGGCCCGCATCGGCTCGGGCTGGTACACGTACTTGAGGCCGCCAAACTTGTTGCGCTTCGCGGCGCGGCCTTCCTCGGCCAGGTCGAGGCTCGTGTTGGGGTACCATTGCAGCAGCACGTCTTTGGAGCCGGGCGTGAAGCGGTGGGTGATGAACTCGGCCGTGAGGTCGCAGTCGAAATCGAGGGCCAGTTGCAGGCGGTCGAGCAGCTCGGCGTAGTGCCGCTGCCAGTCGGGAATGGGCATGATGGGCGCCAGCACCACCCCCACCGGGTAGCCGCCCCCGCCCTGCGCCACGGGCCGCGCCAACTCGCACAAGGCCCGAATCCGGGCTTCCACCGACGCCGTGCCGCCCTCCAGGCGCCGGGCCACGGGCTCGGCATTGAGCGAAAAGCGGGCGCGCGTGCGGCCGTGGTGCGGCAGGCCCAGCAGCGGGCCAACGTGGTCGTACTTGCTCACGAAGCGCAACCGAGCGCCTTCGCGGGAGCCAAAATACCGCACGGCCTCGGCCAGGCTGCCGGTGAGGTGCTCGATGCCCAGCACGTCGGTGTAGCAGCTGGCCTCGAAGCTGACGGCGCGGCCGGCCTGCTCGTAGGCGGCGGTGTTGGCCAGCAGCTGGGGCAGGTTGGCGAAGGCCTTGACCACCGGCGGGCCGCTGAGCGAGCCGGCCAGGTAGCAGTACTGGCAGTGCGCGGGGCAGCCCTCGGCCAGGTTCAGCTGCCAGTCGGCCGAGGGCGGCGTGGGTTGCAGGCGCAGGGCGCCGGCGGGGGCCTTCACGATGGCCAGCGTGTTTTTGGCGGTGCGGTAGGTGGCGCGCACGTCGCCGCCGGGGTCGCGCAGGCCGGTGAGGCGGTTGCTTTTCAGCAGCTCCACCTCCAGGTTTTGGGCCGCGACGCGGGCCAGGATTTGCTGGCCAAACTCCTCGTCCAGCGCATCGGGCGTAAACACCACGCGCTGCGGCAGCCAGCGCCTGGCCGGGTGCGTGCGCGGGGCCAGCAGCGCGGGCGCCGGCGGGTCGGTAAGAAGGACATCGGAAAGCGAAACGAGGGCGCCGGCAGTAAGCATAAATTCAGGTTGGTGACAGGTGCTTGCGTAACGTTTTAGAGCTGAAATTAAGTCCTGAAAAACGCGCTGGTCGCTGTATTTTAACCCTATTTTGGGCCGAAAATAGGCCCTGTTTTCCAACCCCTAACACGGCGCGGCCCGCCCAAAACCGGCCGGTTTGCGTACCCCTCCCGGTCTTTCGTTTCGCCCCGCGCCATGCCCGTTCCCATCGCTGCCCCGTTCATCCTCACCCTCGCGCTCGACGCCGCGGCCCAAGCGTATTTCGACGCCCTGCGCCGCCAGCATTTCCCGCCCAAAATCAACTACCTGGCCGCCCACCTCACCTTGTTTCACCACCTGCCCGGCCCCGAGCTGGCCGCCATAAGCGACCGGCTGCGGGCCGAATGCCGCCCGCAGCGCCCGCTGCCGCTGCAAGTCACGGGCCTGCGCTCGCTGGGCCGGGGCGTGGCCTTCACCCTCGAAAACGACGAGCTGCGCGCC
>CAXTCS010000176.1:0-9103 GCA_964242365.1 uncultured Hymenobacter sp.
GGGCAAGGCCTTGGGCACGGTAGCCAATGAGGAAGGCGCGTACCAGTTGCCTTTTTCGGACGCCTTGGCCAATGAAATGGTGCGTATTTCCAGTCTCGGCTATGCCCCCTACACGCTCACATTACGCCAACTGGCCGCTCAGCCCGATGTAGCCCTCGTGCCCGAGGCCGTGGCTTTGGCCGAAGTACAAGTAAAGGGCAAGGCCACGTTCCGGCGCGCGCATACGCTTGGGAATACCGGCAATTCCGAAATGGCCACCAATACGCTTACCAACACCAGTTTGGGCGGACAAGTCGGCACTGTCATCAAACTCAGTCGCCGGCCAACCCGCGTACTAAACGCGGTTTTCAACATTGCGCGCAGCTCACCGGGGCAAGTGACGTTCCGCGTGAACCTGTACCGGCTCGACCCCAATGGCCTCCCTACCGAAACAAAGTTGCTTACCCGCGACGTTATCGTGACCGCACCCATTGTTCGGGGCCCCATCCGGGTTGATTTAAGCGCTGACCAATTAGTGGTGAACGAGGATTTTTTTCTTGCTATCGAAATGATAAAATGGGTTGATGCCGCAGCTTCCGGGGCCGAATTTGCCTTCTCGGCTGCGCTAGGCTATACCCACAACGAAATTTACTTCCGCAGTGTCAGCCAGTCGCCCTGGAAAAGAGCTTCCGTCGGAGCATTGCTGGCCGGTATGCAGCCCAAGCTCAGCTTTTACGTAACCGTGAACGATTAATGCTTGGGTCTGCTCCTTTGAGGTTGTTGCGGTGATAGAAGATGTCAACAAAGCCGCCCTGCGCCGCGAGGCCCTGGCCCGCCGCCAGGCCCTGCCCGCCGCCGAAATCGCCCGCCGCAGCCAGCAACTCTGCGACCAGCTATTCCAGCATTTCCCCGTGGCCGAGTGGGGCTGGCTGCATTTGTTTCTGCCGCTGGCCCGGCGCAACGAGCCCGATACCTGGCTCATTATCCGCCGCATCTGGGCGGCGGGGCTGGCCGTGCGCCTGGCCGTGCCCGTAGTGCAGCCCGACGGCATTTCCCTAAAGCACTACGAGCTGACGCCCGCCACGCCGCTCCACCCCAACCGTTGGGGCATTCCCGAGCCCGAAACCACGGCCGCCACCGAAGTGCCGCCCGCCGCTTTTGCTGCTGTGCTGGTGCCGCTGCTGGCCGTGGACGCGGCCGGCCACCGCGTGGGCTACGGCGGCGGGTTCTACGACCGGTTTTTGGCCCACTGCGGCCCGGCCACGCAGTTTATCGGCTTGAACGTGCTCGATGATGCGCCCGTCGGCCGCATTGCCGACGTGCAGCCCACCGACGTGCCGCTGACGGCCTGCCTCACGCCGGGCGCCGCGTGGCGGTTTTAGGGCATCCGGTGAGAACGCCGGTATTTGGGGTTCTGGTATGTTGCTAAAAATTTATTTTTTGGCGCTAACTGCCTTACAATAAGTATTTAATCCGCTGCGTTGGCCGGGTATCTTTCACCTTATAACAGGATAGAACTCATGGCCGAAATCCAGCAAAATGCGACCGGACCGCGCAAAGGCGGCAAGCGACGAGCGAAGAAAATGTCGACCCGCATCGACATGACCCCGATGGTGGACTTGGCCTTCCTGCTGCTCACCTTTTTCATGCTCACCACCACCTTCGCCCGGCCCTATACGATGGACCTGGTGATGCCGGTGAAGGCCGATACCCAAACGCCGGTGGCCATGTCAAAGGCCATGACCGTCATCCTGGGCAAAGGCCACCGGGTGCATTATTTCTTTGGCCTGAACGCGCCCAACGACAAAACGGTGGCGGTTCCTGAGGTGCACACGACCACCTTCGCGGCCAGCGGCATCCGGCGGGCGCTGCTGGCCCGGCGGCAGCAACAGCCGGATTTGGTGGTGCTCATCAAGCCCGGCGCCGATTCCAAGTACCAGGACATGGTGGATATTCTGGACGAAATGAGCATCACCAGCCAGAAAAAATACGCCTTGGTCAAAATCACCCAAGCCGATTTAACCCTCCTTAAAACCAACGCCTTATGATGACCAATACCCAGCTGGCCACGGCCAGTCTCGACGACATCGTATTCGATGGTCGCAACCAGGGCTACGGCGCTTACCAGCTCCGCGCCCTCTACCAGCGGCACGTGACGCGCGCGTTGGTCATCGCCACGGCCCTGCTGGCGCTGCTGCTGGCCTTTCCGCTGGTGGCGCAGCTGCTGAGGGGGAAAGCGCCCGTCGCGCCGCCCAAAGTCCTGGTCGATAACGTCCTGATTGCCCCGCCCATCGACCCGAAGGCCGTTACGCCCCCGCCTATCGCGCCGCCGGTAGCGCCGCCCATGCAGCCGCCGCACGTGGCCACCATCCGCTTCACGCCGCCCGTGGTGGCGCCCGACGACCGCGTGACCGAAGAAATACCCGAGCAACAGGCCCTGGAAAGCGCCCACGTAGCTACCATCACCAACGAAGGCCCGGCCCAGTCAGATTTGCGGGAGCTCGAAACCGTGGAAGCCCCCGCCGCCGTGAGCACAACGGTGGATACCAAGGTTTATATTTCGGTCGAGCAGATGCCCCAGCTGCCGGGTGGCGGCGGCCAGGCGGCCATCGTGGCCGCCATCCAAAAGGCCGTGAAATACCCGCCGCAGGCAGTAGCCAATGGCGTGGAGGGCCGGGTTTTCGCCAGCTTCACGGTGAATGCCAAGGGCGATGTTACCGATTTGAAAATCGTGAAAGGCCTGGGGTCGGGGCTGGACGAGGAAACGCTGCGCGCCATCAAAACCTTGCCCAGGTTCATTCCCGGCAAGCAAAACGGCTGCGACGTGAGCGTTTCATTCACGGTCCCAATTACGTTCCGGATTCAGTAGCGGGGCGTTGCTTGGGTTAAAAGCGTAAAAGAACGTCATGCAGCGCGCAGCGCTGCATGACGTTCTTTTTTATCAATCAACTCACTTTTTATCAACCACTTCCTCGACCCCCGCGATGCGGGCCTGGCCCCAGGGCGCAATGCTGACGCGCACCCGCAACGGGTGCACGCGGCCGGCTTTTTCCAGGCGCAGGGCGCTGGCTTCGGGCACGTAGTAGCGCTCCAGGTTGAAGCGCAGGGCGAAGGAGCCGCGGTATAAATCGGTGACCCAGCCGCGCAGCACGGCTTGGTTGGCGGCTGGGCGCGGGGCAGTGGCGTACACGCCCACGGCGGTGCTGAGGCTGTCGGGGCCGGGGGCCAGCAGCACGAACACGGCCTGGCGGCGGCGCGGCGGCGCGGCACCGTGCCAGAGGCGCAGCGGGTTTTCGCCGATGGCGTAGCGCAGGCGCACGAAATCGCCGGAGAGCAAGTCGCGCGGGTCGATGGGCGCGGTGCTGAGGATGATGTGCTGGCCAAACGCAGCCGTGGCGTAGCCCGCGCCGGCCACGCCCAACACGTAGAGCACCTGCGCGGCCACGAGCAGGCGCAGCAGCGGCCGGCGACGCGCCGGGGCCGAAAACCAGGTCAGCAGCTCAGCCATTTTGCGTGGGGATTTCGGGAGTGACCGGGGAAATGAGGGGCGGGCTGCCGGCCTGCTGGGCCACCAGCGGCGTGGCGGTGGCCAGCGTTTGGGCACTGCGGCGGCGCAGGTACCAGCTCAGGCTCAGCAAGAGCACCCCGCCGAGCAGGAAGAACACCGATTTATCGAAAAAGCCCCAGGTCAGCTTGAAATACGCCACGGCGGTGGCGGCCACAAACAGCACCGCGCCCACGGTGAGCTGGTCGGAATCCTGGGTGCGGTGGGCGCGGGCCAGCACCGAGCCGGCGTGGGCGTAGAGCACCACCAGCGTGGCCACGGCCAGCGGCAGCCCGCCCGACAGGTAAAAGCCCGGCAAGAGCAGCAGCCAGTCGAGCAGCGTATCGAGCCGGCCCCGCGCCCGCTTGCCGGCCACCGACAGGGCCAGCACCGCGCCCAGGGCTGCCAGGTACGACAGCAGCGGCGGCCGCAGCACGTTGGCGTAGGTATCGGTTTCGCCAAACGCGGCCAGGCCGAACATGAACAAGTACGCCGCCACCAGCGGCGGCCCCTGCACGGCACGGCCGCCGGCGCGGTTTGGCTGCCAGTCGCCGGCCGCGTAGACGGCCATGGCGGGCACGAAAAACCAGGTGATTTTGGCATGGACCGCGACAATCAGCAGGCCGGCCTGCCAGAGCAGGCCCGCCGCCAGCACGGTGCTGCTCACCACTTCGGGGCGCCGCCACCAGTAGTAGCCCAGCCCGCCGGCCACCAGCACCGCCGTGGCGTAGCTGAAGCTGCCCAGCGCCTCAACGCAATACGTTTGCACGGCCGCCCCAATCAGCACCGTGAGCAGCACCAGCAGCCGCGAGCCGTAGACGTAGCTCAGGGCGGTGCCGACCACCACCCAGGCCAGCAGGCCGCTGGCGTCGTAGCCCACCAGCTGGTAGAGCTGGCTGGTGAGGATGATGCTGGCCCCGAAAAAAATCAGCCCCAGCGCGATGAGGCCGTGGCCCAAATCGGGGTTGCCGCGCCGCAGGAAATACGCGCCCGCGCCGTAGCTGCCCAGCAGGCTGCCCAGCAGCAGCGCCAGCCGCAGGGCGGCGGGCAAGCCCTGCCAGTTGGCCGCCACTAGGCTCAGGCCGCTGAGGCCCACCAGCACGCTGCCCAGCACCGGCAACAAGCCCAGGGCCTGCGCGTCGGGCGGGTAGCGGGCCAGCAGCAGCTGCCGCTGCGCTTCGCTGATGAGGCCATCGGCTACCCAGGCGGGCCCGTCGGTTTCAAGAAATTTACGACTCACTTTTTTTGTGATGGGATGAGGAGGTAATGAGGTGAGGAGGTGATGAAGAACAAAAGAACAACATTACCGGCGACCTTGGCACCGGGTTGCTTCGCCACGCCAATGGCCCCAAACAGCTCGTGCTGTTTCTAAGGCCGGGTCTGGCGAAGCTCATCAGATTTTTGCCTCGGTTCGCGGGCTTTTTCCCCGGCTTGGACAAATAGAACGCGGGCAGGGATTGCGGGACGGGTTGTTTTGGGCATTGCTCACCCTTTCAGCCCACGCTCATGCCTTTATCGTTCTCGTTTCGCCGCCTCATTGGCGTGCTGTTGTTTCTCCTGCCGTGGCCCAGCCCGGCGCAGGTGCCCGCGGGGGCAGAGTCGGTATTCGCGGGCGTGCCGCAGGAAACCATTGCCGCCGACGGCCCAAACTTTGCGCTGTTCGACCCGCAGTTTTACACCAACCAGCTGTTTCTGCTTGGCGAATCGCACGGTGTGCAACGGCCACAGGAACTGGACTTTGCCCTATTGAAGCACCTCAACCAACGGGCTGGGGTGCGCACCTACGTGGCCGAAGTCGACTGTGCCAAAGCCTATTACCTGAACGAATACCTGCGCACAGGTCAGGACAGCACCTTGCGGCGCGTATTCCGCAGTTGGGTGGCCGGCCAAATGCAGTGGGGCAATGAAGATTTCTACCGTAAAATCCAGCGCATCCGGGCATTGAACCAGGCCCTGCCGGCGGCGCGGCGCATCCGGTTCATCGGCCTCGACGGGCTCCAGGACCTGCCGCTGGCCGCCGACTACGCCCAGGCGCTGACCAGTCCGCACCCCCTGCCGGCCCTGCTGCGAAGCCAGCTCGATTCGGTTGCGCACCTGCTGCGCGGGGCAAGCACGGCGCCGCTGGCCGCCCTGGCCGAGCGCACCGCCCTCACCCTGGCCGCCCAAGCGGCGCAATGCCGGCGCACGCTCGGGCCGACCGGCTACGACGACCTGGCCCTGCTCCTGCGCAACCTCTCCTACGCCCGGCAGGGCCTGAATCGGGAAGACATCCTGTTCGCCAACTTCGAAGTGCTGTTCCGGACCAAGCAGCTCGCGCGCGAAAAGCTCTACGGCCTGTGGGGCCTGGCCCACGTGCTGCAAAGCCCTATTCAGGGCAATTTTCCTTCCCTGGCAGCCCGCATTCGCCAGAGCCAGCTGCCTTTGCATGACAAAGTGGTGTCGGTGCTGTGCGTGTTCAGCGGCTGCCAGATGCTTTACCCCACCGCCGACCTGCCCGCGCCCTGGCAGACGCCCGGCCAGCCCTACACCAGCACCGATAAATTCAACCACGACGGCCCGCTGGTCGTGCTCGACGGCTTGGCTGACTTGAAGCAGCGCACGGCGCCGGGCAGCACCACCCTCTTCCGGCTCGACGCGCCGGGGGCGGCCAGCACCCGCCAGCCCATCCGGCTGCGCTACGCGGCGGGCATGCCGGCCAGCCAGCAAATGCAATTCAGTGCCCAGTTACCGGCTGCGGCTTATGCGCAGTACCTGCTACTGGTGCGCGACTCGGGCCCGGTGCGGCCGCTGCTGTCAGACGCAGGGACAGTGGGCCGCCGCTAGCCCAGTTGTGCGGGCCCGCCTACCATTCAATCCATAATTCAACAAGGTGAGATGAGGGAAATTCTTACCGCCCTGGCACTGGCGCTGGTGTGCGTGCTGCTCTGCCTGCCGGGTCTGCTCAAGGCCGCCAGTCGGCGGTACGCCACGTGGGCGACGCTGGTCTTTTTTGTCTCGTCGCTCGCCATGATGTCCTCGCTGGAGCGCGTGTTTCCCTGGCTGCCAACCCTGCCCGGCAGCGGCAGCTGGCATAAGTACGGGCTCAATGCCCTGCTGGAGCTGCTGGTTAGCGTGGGGGCCATTGCGCTGCTGATGGGGTTCGGCGGCTGGAAGCGCGAAGAGTTTGGGCTTCGTCTGCGATTCAACCCCGGAACCGGCCGGGACGTTCGGCGCCTTTTGCTGCCGCTGCTCTTGCTGGAAATGGCCGTTTTGGGGCTGCTGATTCCGGGCGGGCCGACGCTGCTCGAAGACCACCTATTCATGCTGACGGCGCCCGGCCTGGTGGAAGAACTCGCTTTCCGTGGGGTGCTGCTGGCGCTGCTGGACCGGGCCTTTCCGGGCCGGGTGCGCGTGCTCGGGGCTAATTTGGGCTGGGGCGCGGTGGTCAGCTCCGTGCTTTTTGGCCTCTGGCACGGGCTGCGGGTCGGCGCCGGCTTTCACGTGGCATTCCACGTCGTGCCCATGGCCATTCCCCTGGCGGGCGGGTTTGTGCTGGCGTGGTGCCGGGCCCGCAGCGGCAGCCTGCTGCTTCCCATGCTGGTTCACAGCGGCATGAACGAAGCGGCTCAGTTGGTAGCCTTCCTAAAGTTCCGTCGCTGAAGCCGGGTGCATCTTGCGTTTTCTTTTCGGCATGACTCCTCCCTTCGCCCCGCATCGGCCTTCGCGCTCCGACCTGCTGCTGGTGGCCGCCTACTGGCTGGTGGTGGCCTCGGTGCTGCTGCTGCAATACCGGGCCGATACCGGCGCCAGTACCTGGCAGGTGCTGCCGGCCGTGGGGACCACGGTGCTGTTCGACACCGCCACCGTGGCCCTGCTGGTGGGCGGGCTGCTTCCCTTGCTGCTGAGCCGGCGGCGCTGGTTGGGGCTGGCGCTGCTGCCCCTGTTTTTGGCGCTGAGCGGCGGGGCTTACCTGGCTATTTACGACCACCTGTTCCGGCATGCCGCCCCGGTGTTTTCGGCCGCGCGGCTGGTGCTGGGCGCCGTGGCCCACGCCAAAAGCTACGGGCTGCTGGCCGTGCTGCTCACCGGCAAGCGCTACTTCGAAGCCCAACGCCACGTGCTGCTGCTGCAAAAGGCGCAGGCCGAAAGTGCCCTGCGCAACCTCAAGGCCCAGCTCGACCCGCACTTTTTGTTCAACAACCTCAACGTGCTGCGCGGCCTGATTCAGGAAGACCCGGCCGCCGCCAGCGAGTTTCTCACGCGCCTGGCGGCCCTCTACCGCTTCCTCATCCGGCACCAGCACGAAGACGTGGTGCCCCTGGCCGAGGAACTACAATTCGCTGCGGAGTACGTGTACTTGCTGCGCCACCGGTTTGGGGCGGCCTACGAATTCTGCCAGGAACTGCCGCCCGCCGTCGATGTGGCCGGGCTGCTGGTGGTGCCCGGCACCCTGCAATTGCTGCTCGAAAATGCCATCAAGCACAACGCCGGCAACGAGGACACGCCCTTGGTTATTTACCTGGAAGCCACCGGCACCGAGCTGACCGTGCGCCACGCCCGCCGCCCCAAGCTTTCGCCGGTCGACTCGCCCGGCACGGGCCTGGCCAACCTGCGCGAGCGGTACCGGCTGCTGTTTGGGCAGGAAATCCGGGTGGATGCCACGGCGGCCGCGTTTGTCGTCACGGTGCCGCTCGTGCGCCCGGCTCGCACCCTGCCGGCCAGTGCCCTTCGTTTCAGCGCCGCATGAACATTCTGATACTCGAAGACGAAGAGCCGGCCGCCCGCCACCTTCAGCAGCTCCTGGACCAAACCGGCGCCGGCGCCCCGCCTCCGCCGGTGCTGCGCAGCGTAGAAAAAGCCCTCGCCTGGCTTCAGGCCCACCCCATGCCCGACCTGATTTTTTCGGACATTGAGCTGCTCGACGGCAACGTTTTTTCCTTGTACGAGCGGTTCCCCGTCACCTGCCCCATCATTTTCACCACCGCTTACGACCAGTATCTGCTGGCTGCGTTCCAGGGCAACGGCATCGCCTACCTCCTCAAGCCCTTCACCGCCGAGCAGCTGCAAGCCGCCCTGGCCAAGTATGCGCTGCTGCGCACCAGCTTCGCCAACCAACCGCCGGCGGCAGCGCCCAGCCTGTCTCCGGACGTGGTACGCGCCCTCGCGCAGGCCCTGCGCCAAACCACCCAGCCCCCGTATAAGCAGCGTTTTCCGGTGCGGATGCGCAACGGCCTGCACCTGCTGCAAGTAGCCGACGTGGCCTACGTGCAGGCCGATGAAGGCGTGACCTTCGCCATCGACGCGGCCGGCCTGCGCTACCCGCTCAGCGGCACCCTGGCCGAGCTGGAGCGCCAGCTCGACCCCGCCCGTTTCGGCCGCCTCAACCGCTCCGAATTGGTCAACATTGCCTTCATCGAGCGGGTAGAACCCTATTTCAACAATCGCCTGGCCGTGAAGCTGCGCACCCGCGACGTAACCCTGACCACCAGCGCCGCCCAAACCCCCGAGTTCCGCCGCTGGCTGGAAGGCTGAGACGCCTGCGGCTTAATGAGGAATGAGGAATGAGGAATGAGGAATGAGGAATGAGGAATGAGGAATGAG
>CAXTCS010000177.1:0-9063 GCA_964242365.1 uncultured Hymenobacter sp.
CCGTGACATGCCCCAAAGTTACATAGCGCTTTTATTTCCCTACACCCTCTAAGTGTCGCAACCTGTAGCCAACCCGCCACGCAACAACGAGCAAGCCCGACGAGCGGCTTGCTCGCCCCGCTCGCCGCTACAGCGTTCCCGTAGCGGCTTCGTAGCGCAGGCGGGCGGCCAGGTAGCCGTAGGTGGCGTTCACGTAATTCTGCTCGGTGCTCAGCAATGACCGCTCGGTGATGAGCAGGTCGTCGTACGGCAAGTTGCCCAGGGCATACTGCTGCCGCTGGTTGCGGTACACCTGCTGCGCCAGCTCCAACGCGTTTTGGGTGAGCTGCAGGTTGCGCCGGGCGTCGTTTACCTCGTGGGCGGCGTACTCAATTTCGTAGCGCACGTCGAGCTGCTCCTGTTGCAGGCGGGCAGTGGTTTGGAGCTGGCGCACGGTAGTCTGCTGCACCACGGCGCGGTTGGTAAACTGCGGCGTCAGGGGCAACGCCAGCTGCACGCCCACGTAGTTGAAGGGCAACCACCAGCTTTTGTCGAAGTAGTTGTAGCTGAGGCCGGCGTTGAGGAACTGCCCCGAGTAGTTGCCCACCAGCGCGAGGGTCGGGCGCGTCGTTTGACGCTGGCGCAGCATCTGCAATTGGCGCAACTCGGTCCGGGCGCTGCTAAGACCAGCTGGTAGCCTTGTCCTCTGGAACCGGCTTTTTGCCGAAGATGGCCAGCATTTTTTCGAGCGCGCCGGGGCTGTGCATCCGCTCCCCGTTTTCCAGCGAGGTCTGGGCGGCCTGGGCCGCTCGCTGGCGCATGGCGGTTTCGTAGGCCGCAATGGCTTCGCGCAGGGTGGCGTAACGGTCAGCCGTGAGGCATTCGCTCAAATCCAGGGCGTCGCGCATGGACGTATTGGCCCCTTCGCCCGCGAAAGGCGGCATCACGTGGGCGGCATCGCCCAGGATGGTTAAATTGGGCTGGGCTTCCCAATCTTGATTCAACGGCATACAGTAGATGGGGCGCGGAATGAATGGAGGTGTCGCGTTCGCGAACAGCTCGTCCCATTGGCGGCTCCAGCCGGCGTATTCCTGTTTAAACCAGGCCAGTAGCTGAGTTTTATTCGTGTAATCCAGCCCGCTGGCGGTGGCCCAGTCTGCCGGGGTTTTGAAGCTGGCGTAAAAGCCCAGGTCGCCCGTGCCCTTCTGGCCGCCCAGCAAACACTTGGAATCGCCGAAGGCCATGATTTTCCCGCCGTTGAGCAAGGCATAGAGGTGAGGCGCGGTGTTGGCCGCGTCCGGTACGTTGATTTCCAGCATGGTGATGCCGGAGTAAAACGCTTGGATGGGCGTGAGGTAGGGACGGATTTTAGAGTTGGCGCTGTCGGCCCCAATTACCAGGTCGGCGTAGGCCGTTGGGCCATTTTTGAAGTGCAGCCGCCAGCCCGCATCCTGGCTTTCCATTGCCATAAACTGGCTGTTCCACACCACCGTGCCCGGCTGCAACGATTCCAGCAGGAGTTGACGCAGCGCACCCCGATCTATTTCCGGCCGGGCCGCTTCCGGGGCCGCGTCGGCGGCCGGCGCGGGGCCGTGGTCGCTGAAAAGCACCTCGGCCTGCGCGTTGACGACGACCTTCTTGTCGGCCCCGTGCCGAATGTGCTGGTTGAACCCGGACAGCAACCCGGCCTGCCGTAAGGCGGCCCAGCCCGATTCTTCGTGCATGTCCAGCGGGGAGCCTTGCACGCGGGCCTCTTTGGTGACGTCCCGCTCGTACACGTTGACCCGGACGCCTTTCAGCTGTAGCAGCCGGGCCAGGGTCAGCCCGCCGGGGCCGCCGCCCACAACGGCGACTTGCTTGCCTTGTAGCAGCATGGGGTGGGGTCGATGGTTTTACAATACAAAGGTCCGAAGCGCGCCGGCCCTAGGCTTGTACAAACGCGACAAAATCGTGGCTGCCCGACGGGTGCCCGCGCCGGGCCTGGCGGGCGAAGGCGGCGGGCGTGGTGCCGCTGTAGCGCTTGAACGACCGGCTCAGGTGGGCCTGGTCGGTGTAGCCCAGCTCCTGGGCCAGGCCGGCCAAGCTAGATGCCGGGTGCAGCCACAAGTGGTTGCGCACCTGCTCAAAGCGCATCAGCGCGGACACGTCTTTCACCGTGTAGCCGGCCGCTTGCTTGAACTTGCGCTCCAGGGTGCGCACCGTGGCGTGGGCCGCCGCCGCTACCTGGCTCACCGGCAGCGTGCCGTGGGTTGCCCGCAGTGCCCCGCCTGCTTTCAGCAGCAGCCGGTCATTGCCGGCCCGCGCGCGGGCAGCCAGGCAGCACCGGGCCACCTCCGCCAGCGCTTCCCCTACCCTGCCCGCCTGCACCCACCGCTGCAAAGCCGGTTGCAGTTGGGCAAGGGGGTGCGCCAGCAGGCACCCGCCGTCCAGGCCGGCCGGCCGGCCAAGCAGCTCAAACACCGTCCAGGGAAAGCAGCGAATGCCAATGATTTCCAGCTGGTTTTGCGCGCTCAGCAGCACCGGCCGGTTGAGCAGCCCCATCAGAGACGGGGAAGGCAAGGGCAGCCAGCCTTCCGGGGTGGAGATGCGGCAAGGGCTGCCGAAAAGGAAGACAATTTCCGCGTAACCATCCGGGACTACCTCGAAAACCGATGGCAGTTCACCGAAGTCCCGGCTGGTATGCCAAAAGCATTTGATGACATCGCGTAGCGCTTCGGGCGGCTCAACTTCCTGGTGCTGCATAGGCGAAGATGGGAATTATTAGGCGAACAGGAGAGACCTCCGACTTGGCTCTACGAGGGCTCGCTCGGTGGTGACCAGGGCCGCCGACCCCGCTAGCAAACCCGAGTTGCGGACTACAAACCGAACCGGTCCAAGGCGTGCACGAAAACAAAAAGCCCAATTTTAAGGGCGAAGCCAGCCGCAGAGGTGGCGTGAATCTTCTTGGGAAAGCGGTCGGTTAGGCCGCTGAAGCAAGTGTCGATGCCGTGCCGGGAGTGCTGGATGAGGAAGGCCCGGGCCGGCGCATGGGGTCGTTTGCTGTTGGCCCGGCGGGCCGTCTGCTGCTGGCTGCCGGTCGCGTCTTCGAACACCTCTTCGTGCGCGTAGTCGGTGTAGCCCGCGTCGGTGTAGAGCACGCTGCCTTCGGGCAGGTCCGGGTCGAGTTGGCGCAGGCCGGTCACATCGCCTTCGCTGCCGGGGTGCAGGCGGTAGGCCACGGGAAGCCCACCGGCCGTGGCGAGCACCTGCCCTTTCACGCCGTAAAACCAGCAGCGCTTGCTGGCACAGCGCCCGTGGTACGCCTTGCCGGTCAGGAGCTTGCTGCGGCCGATGCGTGTGTTGCGGCACACGGGAACGGGAAAGGAATCGAGCACGTAGCGCGCGTCCGCGTTCAAGTGCGTGAGCGTTTCCCCAAAGCGGGCAAACAGCTCCGCCAACACGTCACGCAACTGGTGCAACTGGCACGAAAAGCCGCTCTTGTGCAGCACCCGCTGCCCCCAGTGGCCCTGCATGTAGCGCCGGGCCTGGGCCAGGTTGCCGCCAAAGTAACGCGCCACCACCAGCGCCGTGGTCAGCCCCTCGGCATCGGAGAGCTGTCGGCGCGGGTCGGGCGGCGGTGCCCAACTCGGCTGGCAGAGCGTAAGTAAATCGTCGACAAAGCAGCACATTGCTACCGTCTGTTCCGTCATGGTGCCGGGTAAGGAGTGAAGCGTCGAATACTTCAAACCTACTCTGTTCCGTGCGGAACAGAGTAGGTTTAGCCCCCAGCAGTGCTCCGCAACTTGGGTTTGCTACTCCGAAGTAGCTAGCCTTGCGCCAGGTAAAAGCAGTTTGCCCATGTCTTACCGGGAAGTAATGTTACCAAAGCTACTTTTTTTGTAGTTACAACAGCGGTGCGATTTCTGGGTTCACCGCGTCTGGAGGGGCCGTGCTCGCCGACGCACAGCAACCGGCCGTGGCGTTACCGGCCAGCAGGTTACCCCTCGAATACCGGGTTTTCGGCCAGCACCAGAAAGCCGCAGCCGGGCAGGTCGAGGAATTTGGCTTCGTCGGGCCGGATGAGGCGCATGTAGTCCTCGGCCGTGAAGACCTTGGCGATGTCTTCAAGCGCGTCGAACCACAGCCCGGCGGTGCCGTCGTAGGCGGGAGCCGGCAGGCCTGGCAGGTCCAGGGGCAGGGTGTGGCCCTGCACGTAGCGGCGCACGTACTGCTGCACTTCGGGCAGCGACATAAAGAGCGGGGCATGCTGCGTTTTGTGGTACTGTACGAACTCGTCGTGGCTCAGGTCGGCGCGCTTGCGCAGCAGGATGGCGAACTTTATCATGGTCACGGCCAGCTGCGGCACCGACTGAAAGGCGGCCAGCGAGCCAATGTTGAGGATGCGCCCGCTTCGGCGCGCCACCACGTCCTTGACGAACAGCGTGGTGAGCGTCGTCAGGGTGACGACGTTGAGCGCCAGCAGGTTTTCGCACCGCGCGGGGCCGCCCTGCGCTACGGGCCCGTAGTCGCCGTAGCCGGCGTTGTTGACCAAATAGTCCACCATCAGGGCCTGGTCGTGGCACCACGCATACAGGGTCGTGGCCGCGCCCGGCTGCGACAAATCGAGCGCCAGATGCGCTACCCGAATGCCGCAGCGCTGCTCAAAATCGGCCTGAATGGCTTGCAGCTTATCGCCGACCGCGACCGCGGGGTGCGGTGCGGGTTGGCAGGCCGCCTCCGTGAAACGTAAGCCTATGTTATACTGGTAGCAGGACGTAATAGGTTGGGGCACGAACTAAAAATGGTGGGGCTGCTCGCGGCCTCCGGCCTATTAGTTTTGCACCAAGCGGCCGAGGCAGCTACCCGTCCTTTATTTTGCACTTATGCATCTGAGCCACGCTGCATCCTCCGGCACCCAGCCGCCTCCCGAAACCGACCCGGCCCAGCTGCCCGCGCTGTTGCGCCAAGTGGCCGCCGACCTGGCTGACCCTGCTATCACCTACTTGCTCGGCGGCCACTACTACGACCGCACAAACCACCCGCGCTACCGGCACTTTCCGGCCGTGTTCGCGCTCCGGCAGGGCGAGGTGTCCAACTTCGAGGTAAGGCCGGACTTCGTAGCCTTCGATACCGAATTTGTACGCTACCCGGAGCGGGGTGAGCGGAGCTAACCCGGCCCGCATACCGGCGCTTTCCGGGCCACGGCGCCGTTCGCGCAGCTTTATCAGCTCTGCCGCAAGGTACTCACGCCGGCCGAGCAAGCGGCCGACGATGTTTGCTACGGGCCGGAAACCGTTATCTACCACGATGCGGCGGTGTACAAAAATTACCCTGAGCCGGCCGACATCAACCAGGCGTATGCCGCGGCGGCGCCTTCAGGTGAGCACCCGCTCGTGGCCGTGCTAACGGCCGTGGAGGCCGGGCTTTCTGACCCCGAAAATCACTACCTGGTCAATACTACTTCCTTCGACAGCCCGTACGGGCCAGTGCTGATGGGAATGCTGCATCTGAACGCGCATACTGTGCAGGACCTGAACATTGAGGCCGATGCTTTCACCTGTTCGGTGCTGCTCGACCCGCATGACCGGCGGCAGCACTCCACGGTGCGGGTGAGCTACGCCCAGGTGTGGCTTGTGGCAGTGGGCGACGCACCTGAAACTGACCTGGATGAAGCCGAGGAAACGGGCGACATTCTTTACGATGCGCCCGAGGTGTTAAGAAGCTGTTTGAGTTAAGGATATAACTGCCGAAATGGGGCAGAGACGCAACAGTTGGAGTCTCGTCGTTAGCTTCGCTGACCTGCGGTTGCGGATGTTGTTTAGCCGGCGCGGTAGGGGCCTATTTCCGGTCGTTCAACGCAAGTCGTTCAACGACCAGACGCAAAATGTTGCGTCTCTACCCCGTTCTAACTAACTCGAACAGCTTCTAAGCAACTACGCCCGGCAAGGGCACCCGGCCCAGGTGTGGCGCTCATCCCCTATTACCCCAACAATGGAAGAACTACTCAATCCTCGGCATCCGCTCAACGACTGCCACTAGTCGCATTTAGAAGGCACAGGGTAAAAACACAGTAATTTATCTTTACAGGATGACTAGACGAGCATATTCCACTGATTTAACTGATAAACAATGGGTTTTGGTGGAGCCCTACGTGCGGACCAGTGGCTATGGGCGTCCGCCGCTGCATCCCAAACGGGAATTGCTCAACGCCATTTTCTACCAGGGCCGCGCCGGCAGCGCCTGGTCCCTGTTGCCGCACGACCTGCCGCCCTGGCGCACGGTCTACAAGCAGTTCGAGGCCTGGCGCGAAGACGGCACCTGGGACCGGCTCATGGACGGGCTGCGCCGGGCCGTGCGCCAGCCCCAGCGGGCGGCCGAGCCCACGGCCGGGGCAATCGACACGCATTCGGTGCGGACGGGCGGTAAAAGGGGGCTGTCACGGCTGCGATGCCGGCAAGCAAGCAGCTGGCCGTAAGCGCTATATTTCAATTAATACGGAGGGGGTGCCGCTGGCCGTGCAGGTCCAGTCGGCCAGTGTGCAGGACCCGGCAGGGGCTGCCCCGGTACTGGCCGAGGCCAAAGCCCGGGCCCCGGACCGGCAACTCGTCTGGGGCGGTGGCCACTACCAGGGCCCGCTCGTGTCCCAGGCCGCGCAAGCCGTTGGGCTGCGGGTGGAAATGGTGCGCAAGCCGGCGGGCACCAAGGGTTTCACCGTGTTGCCCCGCCGCTGGGTCATCGAACGCACGTTTGCCTGGCTGGGCAAGTACCGCCGCGTGGCCGGGCGCGATTACGAAACCAACCCGCGCAACAGTGAGGCCTGGATTGAAATATGCCTCGGCAACTTAATGTTGCGCCGGCTGGCTAAGCGGACAATATTCAAACCTGATGCTTGATTCATCCTACACCTTCTCAGAGCTTCTGCGCAGTCTGCCCGACGAACTGCAGGCCTGCCATGCCCGCCTGCTTCGGCTGGGCAATGCCGCCTACCGCTACCAGCAGCAAGCCGAAGGCGAGGTAACGGAAGACGACTACCGACACTGGCTCGAAGGGTTGCCCGAGAAGATGCGCCGGATAGTGGAGCCGGAAGGCTTTGAGAAAAGCAAGTTAGAGCAGTTTCGGAGAATATGTATGGGGTTCGTATTTTGCCGACACGAAAGCCTATTCACTCGATTTACGGGAGCGCATCGCGGCGGCTTGCCAGTTGCCAGGAGCCACGTTAGGTGCCGTCGCGCAGCAGTTCAGCGTTTCGCTTTCCTTTGTGGAGAAGCTGCGCCGCCAGCAGCGGGGAAGCGGGTCCCTGGCCCCGGCAGGAGGCCGGCGGGGGCCGTTGCCGCGCCTGGATGCCGCCGCCCGCCAGCAACTGGCCGCCTGCGTAGCCGCCCGGCCCGATGCCACCTTGGCCGAGTTGGGCCAGCAGTCGGTGGCCGGCGGCCCGGCCGTGGGCCGCACCCGCCTCTGGCAGGCGCTGCAAGGGCTGGGCCTGCGGCGCAAAAAAAGAGTCTGCACGCGGCCGAACGCGACACTGAGCGCGTAAAAGCGCGGCGGCGGGAATTTATCGAAGCCATTCAGCACGAAGACATTACGCGCTTCAAGTTTGTGGACGAGACGAGTGTCAACCTGACCTACACCCGCCGCTACGGCCGCGCGCCGGGCGGGCAACGGGTGGACGCGGCCGTGCCGCTGCACAACGGCCCCAATGTGACGGTGGTGGCGGCGCTGACCCCGCAGGGCCTGGCGGCGGTTATGGAACTGGACGGGGCCGTGAACACGGCCAGCTTCGCCGTGTATCTGGACCAGGTGCTGGGCCCTGCCCTGCAAGCCGGCGACGTGGTCGTGCTCGATAACCTGCGGGTGCACAAGGCCCCCGGCTTGGCCGAATTGGTCGAGGCCCGCGGGGCCCGGCTACTGTTTTTGCCGCCTTACTCGCCGGATTTCACGCCTCTCGAACTGGCCTTCAGCAAGCTCAAAACCCACTTGCGCTACGCCGCTTGCGATGGCAGCGCGGGCCACCGCAGGAGCCACGATAGTGAGCAGGCGCGGGTCGAGGGGGGGTAGGGATGAGGTACCGGCGGCCGAAGGCAAGTGCTTCGTTCTGGTAGGCGGCACGCACTGCCGCCGGTACGGGCTCCCGGGCCAATTGGGCCAGGGCGTGCACGGCGGCCAGCTTCATGGCCTCGTTGATTTCGGTGGCCCGCACGTCCAGCGCGCCCCGGAAGATGTAGGGAAGCCCAGCACGTTGTTCACTTGATTGGGGTGGTCGGAGCGGCCGGTGGCCATTATCAGGTCGGGGCGGGTGGCCAGGGCCAGCTCGTAGGCTATTTCGGGCTCGGGGTTGGCCAGCGCAAACACCATCGGGTTGGCGGCCAGCGTTTGCAGCAGCTCGGGCGAGCGGGTGAAGTTCAACTTCAGCACTCCCGGTTCAGGAGGGCGGGCCGCAGCTGCCGGTAGCTGCGATGAAACAGCAGCGTGACCAGCAGCGCCACCCCGCAGCCGATGACCACCGAGGCCAGGCGCTGCCACGACGCCTGCCATACGGCAGCGCGCCCCAGCACGGGGCTGTGCAAGGCGATGATGATGAGGGCCGCCAGCGCCGAGCGGCAGCCGCTCATCAGCCGGCCCAGGTAGCAGAGCCCGACCGTGAGGGCGGCGGCCAGGCCGATAACGAAGTAGTTGGCCGGAAACAGCCCGACACACAGCCCGCTTACCCCGGCCGCCACGCAGTTAGCCTTGAGGCGCGTGAGGGCCAGCGGCACCGCCTCCCGGCTGTCGGGCGAGAGCACCAGCAGCACCGAAACCAGGCACCAGGTAATATCGGGGTAGTGCCAATAGGAAGCGGCCCCAAAGATAAGGGCCATGCCCACCAAGCATTTACCCAAGTAGCGGGCTAATTTTTTGCGTTCCTGAGACACAGGTTTCTTGGATAAATTCTTTCCCTCCCCTCCTCTTATAGTCCGCCGAGGCTCAGGTACTTGAGGTGCACGTACTCCTCGATGCCGTGCACGGAGCCTTCCCGACCGATGCCGCTGTCCTTGATGCCGCCAAACGGCGCCACTTCCGTCGTAATCAGCCCTTCGTTGATGCCCACCATGCCCGCCTGCAAGGCCC
>CAXTCS010000178.1:0-9023 GCA_964242365.1 uncultured Hymenobacter sp.
CCGACATGACGCGCTTCAACATCTCGCTCGAAGAGGGCGTGGACCTGGTGCTGTATGCGCTGGAGCACGCCTGGGGCGGCGAGATTTTCGTGCCCAAAATTCCGTCGTACAAAATCACCGAAGTAGCCCGCGCCATCGGGCCCGACTGCGAGCAGCGCATCGTGGGCATCCGCCCCGGCGAGAAGCTGCACGAGGCCATGATTACCGAAACCGACGCCCTGAGCACCGTCGAGCTGGCCCGGTATTACGTCATCCTGCCTTCAATGCCGACCTGGAACGTGGACAAGTTCATCGAAACCTTCCACGGCCGGCGCGTGCCGCTGGGCTTTCAGTACGACTCGGCCAACAACGACGAATGGCTCGACGCGGAGCAGATTCGGAACGAAATCCGGCTGCACGTCGACGCCGGGTTTGAGGCTTAAATTACCCCGCTGGTCCGATGCCTGACACCGATTTCCGCCCCACGCGCCCGCTGCCCTACGGCCGCCAGAACATTACGGAGGCCGATGTGGCGGCCGTGACGGCGGCCCTGCACGCCGATTACCTGACGCAGGGGCCGACGGTGGGCGAGTTTGAAAAGCAGTTTGCCGCCTACGTGGGCGCCCGCTACGCCGTGGCCGTGAGCAACGGCACGGCCGCCCTGCACCTGTGCGCGCTGGCCCTGAACGTGCGGCCCGGCCAGCGCGTCATCACCACGCCGCTCACCTTCGCGGCGTCGGCCAACTGCGTGCGCTACTGCGGCGGCGAAGTGCGGTTTGCCGACATCGACCCCAAAACCGGGCTGATTGACCTGGCCCAGGTGCGGGCCTTGCTGGAGGCCCATCCCCAAGGGTATTTTGCCGGCCTCATTCCCGTCGATTTCGCGGGTCTGGCTGTTGATTTGGAAGCGGCCCGCCGGCTGGCCGACGAGTTTGGCCTCTGGATAATCGAGGATTCGTGCCACGCGCCGGGTGGCTTTTTCATCGACTCGGAAGGCCGGGAGCAGGGCTGCGGCAACGGCCGGTTTGCCGACCTGGCCATCTTCAGCTTCCACCCGGTGAAGCACATCGCCACCGGCGAAGGCGGCATGATAACCACCAACGACGAGCGGCTCTACCACCACCTGCTGCACCTGCGCACCCACGGCATCACCCGCGACCCGGCCGACCTGGTGCACCCCGCCGACGGCGGCTGGTACATGGAAATGCAGGAGCTGGGCTACAATTACCGCCTGCCCGATTTCAACTGCGCCCTCGGCCTGAGCCAGCTCGCCCGCGCCGACCAGGGCCTGGCCCGCCGCCGCCAGCTGGCCGCGCGCTACGATGCTGCCTTTGCCCGCACGGCCGGCCTCACGGTGCTGGCCCCCGGCCGGCCCGGCCACGCCTACCACTTGTACGTGGTTCAAGTAAAGAATCGGCTCGGGCTGTATGACTTCCTGAAAACCAAGCAGATTTTTGCCCAGGTGCATTACATCCCGGTGCATCGGATGCCTTATTACGAAGGCCTGGGCTGGCGCGCCGGCGACTTTCCAATGGCCGAAAACTATTACGCCCACTGCCTGAGCATTCCGCTTTTTCCGACGCTGACGGATGAAGAGCAGGACTACGTGGTGGCGTGCATCACTGAATTTTTAATGAGGAATGAGGAATGAAGAATTGTGTCATTGCGAGGCCGCAGGCCGTGGCAATCCGTCCTGGCAATGCGACTAACCCTGAATTGTGACGCGCCCTTTTCCGGGACCGGAAAAAGCCTCCTTTCCGGGCCGGGCCGGGGCTTGTCACATTATTGGGCTGGTCGCTGAGAACAGGACGGATTGCGTCGTCGTGCCTCCTCGCAATGACACTTCCTCCTCACCCCCTCACCTCCTCACCCCCTTACCTCCTCACCCCCTTACCTCACTGACTTTGCAGCACACCCAACAAGAGGATTTCTGGTCCGGTGACTTTGGCCGGGAATACACCGACCGCAACTCGCGCCCGCTTGATGAGTGGAACGCGTTTTACCGCGACATTTACGGCCATACCAAGCTGGAAATGAACGCCGAATTCCTTGGCGACCTGCCGCGCGACGCCCGCTTGCTGGAAGTGGGCTGCAACACCGGCATGCAGCTGGTGGGCCTGCAAGCGGCCGGCTTCACCAACCTCTACGGCATCGAGCTGCAAGCTTACGCCGTGGAAAAAGCCCGCGATTTTGTGCGCGGGGTGAACATTCTGCAAGGCAGTGGCTTCGACTTGCCGTTCAAAGACAACTACTTCGACCTGGTGTGCACCAACGGCGTGCTGATTCACATCGCGCCCGCCGACCTGCCGCGCATCATGGGCGAAATGGTGCGCTGCTCGGGCCGCTACATTATGGGCTACGAATACTACGCGCCCGAAACCACGCCCATCAAGTACCGCGGCAACGAAGGATTTCTGTGGAAAAGCGACTTTGCGCGGGTTTTCCTCGACAATTTCCCGGAGCTGCGCCTCGTGAAGCAGAAGCTGTACCCGTACATCAACGACGCGGAGCGCGGCAACCAGGACGTGGTGTTCCTGCTCGAAAAAGTCCGGGCCTGATGCAGCGCGCCGGCATCATTTCGCAGGTGCGGATGGGCAGCACCCGGCTGCCGGGCAAGGTGCTGCTGCCCGCCGCCGGCCGCCCGCTGCTCGACTACCACATCGCCCGGCTGCGCCAGAGCGGCCTGCCCGTGCTGCTGGCCACCACCACCGAGCCCGCCGACGACCGGCTGGCCGCCTACGCCGACGCCCACGCCCTGCCCTACCACCGCGGCAGCGAAGCCGACGTGCTGGCGCGCTACTACGAAACGGCGGAGGAATTCGGCCTCGACGTCGTCGTGCGCGTTACGAGCGACTGCCCGCTGATAGACGGCCCGCTGATTGGCGCCGCCGTGGCGCGCTACCTGGCCGAGGGCAACCCGCTGGTGTACCGCTCCAATTCCATCGTGCGCACCTTTCCGCGCGGGCTCGATTTCGAGATTTTCTCGATGGCCCTGCTGGCCGAAGCCCACGCCAACGCCACGCTGCCCTACGAGCGCGAACACGTGACGCCGTATCTTAAAGCCAGTCCGGCCACCGCCGGGCGCGTCATTTACCGGGATGAAGTGTGGCCGGGCGGCGATTTCAGCCGCTTCCGCATCACGCTCGACACGGCCGAAGACTACGAAGTGCTGCGGGCGCTGATTGAGCAGCACGCCGCCGCCGATTTGGGCGTGGCCGACTTGCTGGCGCTGCTCGAAGCCCAGCCCGAAATCATGGCCCTGAACGCGCACATCGAGCAAAAAACCACATGAACCTATCCGATACCCTGCGCCTGAACGAGTTTGGCTTTTACGAAATCAAGCACAAGCCCACCCTGGCGGCGCTGCGCGACTACTACGCCCAGCGCTACTACCAGGAAAACCTGACCACCTACCAGGCCGCGTATCCGCCCGAAGAGCTGGAGCACATCGAAGGCAAGCTGCGCCTGCGCCATTGGGTGCTGGAAGATTTGCGCCGGGCGCACGCGGCGACCGAGCCAAAATCGGCCCCTTTGCCAACCAGTGGTTCCTTCCTTGATATTGGCTGCGGCGAAGGCTGGGCCTTGGCCTACTTTCAGCGGCAGGGCTGGGAGGTGCTGGGGCTCGATTTCAGCAGCTACAGCCTGGAGAAATTTCACCCGGCGCTGCGCGGGCGGCTGCGCACCGGCGACCTGTACGAAGAGCTGCAAAAGCTGGCGGCGGCCGGCCAGCAGTACGAGGTGCTGTGGCTGGATAACGTGCTCGAACACGTGCTCGACCCCGCCGACTTGCTGCGCCGGTGCCGGGCGCTGGTGAAGCCCGACGGCGTGCTGGTGGTGGACGTGCCCAACGATTTTTCGGCCCTGCAACAGCACCTGTTGGCCAGTGGTCAGATTGACCGCCCTTTTTGGGTCGTGCTGCCCGACCACCTCTCCTATTTCAACCCCGCCGGCCTGCGCAACCTGGCCGCGGCCACGGGCTGGACTACCACAAAAGTTATTGGCGACCAGCCCATTGACCTCAACCTATTAAACCCGGATACCAACTACGTGATGAACCGCGAAGCCGGCAAAGCCGCCCACCGCGCCCGCCTCGAACAAGACAACTTCCTGCTCCGCACGGCCTCGCTGCCGGCCGTCGCGGCCTACTACGAAGCCCTGGCGGCCGTGGGCCTGGGCCGCAGTATTGTTGCATTTTTGCAGCCCGATTAGTTATCCGTTTAGTTGTCCGTTGCTAGTTGTCCGTTGTCAGGATACCGAACTACCTGATAACGGACAATCAGCAACTGACAACTAAAAACTAACAACTGACAACTAAACCGACAACCACCTGATGTCAACTATTTCCGTGCTCAGCGGGGCTGGCGCGCCCGAGCAGACGCGCCGCGAAAGTTTCGCCCAAACCCTGCGCGAGTCGCCCATCCCAAACACCGAGCTGCTCAGCAACCTGGGGCTGTACCTGAACCGGCAGACGTTTTCGCGCCTGCTGTTTTTCACCGAGCTCTACCAGCAAATCATCCCGGTGCACGGTGTGGCGATGGAATTTGGCGTGCGCTGGGGCCAGAACCTGGCGCTGATGCACGCCTTGCGCGGCATCTACGAACCGTTCAACTACAACCGCAAAATCATCGGATTCGACACCTTCGGCGGCTTCCCGTCGGTCGATGCCAAGGACGGACTGCTCGTGAAGGAAGGCGACTACGGCGTGACGGAGGATTACCAGGCTTACCTCACCCAAATCCTGGCCCTGCACGAGGCCGACAGCCCCATTCCGCACAAGCGCAAGTTTGAGCTGGTGCCCGGCGATGCCGCCGAAACCGTGCCCCGCTACCTGCGCGACCACCCCGAAACCGTCGTCGCCTTCGCCTACTTCGACTTCGACATTTATGCCCCCACCAAGGCCTGCCTCGAAGCCATTCGCCCGCGCCTCACCAAGGGCGCCGTCGTAGCCTTCGACGAGCTGAACTGCCCCGAGTTTCCCGGCGAGACGCTGGCGTTTGACGAGGTATTTGGCGTGGCCAACTACGCCCTGCGCCGCAGCCCGTTGAACCCGCTGATTTCGTACCTGGTGGTGTAATCCGTTGGCCTGCTCATCCGGCGCCCAATTTTGCCTCCTCGATAAGCCGCTCCGCCATGCCCGCTGCTCCGACCGCCTACCGCGTCCTGCGCCTGAACGACTACCGCCACGGGGCCTACCGTCTGGTGCCCATCCGGCCCGGCGACCGCGAGGCCATCCGCCAATGGCGCAACGCCCAGCTCGACGTGCTGCGCCAGGCCGCCCCGCTCACGCCCGAGGCCCAGGACCGGTACTTTCGCGATGTCGTGGCGCCGTTGTTCGAGGCGCGGCAGCCGGGGCAGCTGCTGTTTTCGCTGCTCCTGAACGAAGAGCTGATTGGGTACGGCGGGCTGGTGCACATCGACTGGGCGGCCGGCCGGGCCGAAATTTCCTTCCTGCTCGAAACCAGTCGCAACGCCCACATTCCCACCTTCCAGGCCGATTTCGCCGCCTACCTGCACCTGCTGCGCCAGGTGGCTTTTGAGGACCTGAACCTCCAGAAAATCAACACCGAAGCCTACGACGTGCGCCCCTACCTCACGGCGGTGCTGGAGGCTGAAGGCTTTGCCGAGGAGGCCCGCCTGCCGCGCCACGTGCGGGTGGCCGGCCAGCTGGTCGACACGGTGTTTCACAGCTGTTTCCGGCCCACCGGCGCCTTCCGCGGGCACGTGCTCATTACCAGCCTGGCGGGCAAGGCGCCGCTGCTGCGCGCCGTGCGGGCCGCCGCCCGCCGCCTGCACTACGCCACCCGCGTGCTGGGGGCCGACCTCAACCCCCAGGCCGTGGCCCGTTGGCTGGCCGACGATTTCTGGGCCCTGCCTGCCCTGCGCGACGAGGCCCTGCCCGCCCTGTTGGCCGGGCTGCAAGCCCGCGGCATCGCCTACCTCGTTCCCACCCGCGACGGCGAGCTGGCTTTTTGGAGCCGGCACCGCGCCGCCCTGGCCGCCGCCGGCGTGGCCGTGCTGGTGAGCGCGCCCGAGGCCGTGCAGCGTTGCCTCGACAAGCTCGAATTCGCGGCCTTCGGGCAGCGCAACGGGCTGCCGGTCATCGCCACCAGCCGCGGCATCGACGGGCTGGGCGAAGGAACGGCCGCCCCCGCAGAAGAGGCTTTTGTGGTGAAGGAGCGCCACGGCGCGGGTTCGCTCAGCCTGGGCCTCAACCTGCCCTACGCCGCCGCCGTCGCCCACGCCCAAACCCTAAACGAGCCTGTTTTTCAACCATTTATCCAAGGCCGCGAAATCAGCGTGGATGGCTACGTGAGCCGCGCCGGCCGCGTGCACGGCCTCGTGGCGCGCACCCGCGACGTGGTGGTGCGCGGCGAGTCGCAGGTGACCACCACCCTCGACGACCCGGCCCTGACGGCCCGCCTCACGCCCATGGTCGAAAAACTCGGCCTGTACGGCCCCTTCGTGCTCCAGGCCCTGCTCACCGACGATGGCGGCCTGCATCTCATCGAGTGCAACTGCCGCTTCGGCGGGGCTTCTACGCTGGGCATCGCGGCGGGCGTCGATTCATTTTTCTGGTTCCTGCACGAAGCAGCCGGGGCTGATTTGAGCCAATTTCCCTTCCGCCCGGCGCCCGGCCCGCTGCGCCAGGTACGGACTGCTTTCGGCGTGATACGCCTGCGGCTTAATGAGGAATGAGGAATGAAGAATGAGGAATTTTGTCATTGCGAGGAGGCACGACGACGCACCCGAAGGTCAGCGTAGCTAATCCGTCCTGTTCTCAGCGACCAACCTCCTAATGTGATGAGCCCCGCCCTGCCCAGAAAGGAGCCTTTTTCCGGTCCCAGAAAAGGACGTGTCACAATTCGGGGCTAGTCGCATTGACAGGACGGATTGCCGCGTTTCGCTCCGCTCCACTCGCAATGACCAATTCCTCATTCCTCATTAAGCCGCAGGCGTCATTCTTCATTCTTCATTAAGCGCAGCGTTACATGCCTATTCTTGTTTTTGACCTTGATGACACGCTCTACCCCGAGCTGAGCTATGTGTACAGTGGTTTTCGGGCAGTAGCGGCGTTGCTGAGTCCATTGCTCGACGTGCCGGCCGAGACGCTCGCGGCGGGCATGATTGCCGACGAAGCGGCCCAAGGCCGGGGCCAGGTATTTGACAACGTGCTGCGTATGCACGGCCGCTGGAGCCGCAAGCTGGTGGCGGCCAGCCTGCGCGCCTACCGCCAGCACCAACCGGACCTGGCTTTGTACCCCGACGCCGAGCGTTGCCTCGCCCGCTTTGCCGCGTGGCCGCTGTACCTTGTCACCGACGGCAACAAAGCCGTGCAGGCCCGCAAAGTAGCGGCGCTGCACCTGGCCGCCCGCGTGCGCCACGCCTACCTCACCAACCGCTACGGCCGCCACCATGCCAAGCCTTCGCCCTACGTATTTGAGCTGATTTGCCGCCGCGAGGGCGTGGCACCGGGGCAGGTTATTTACGTGGGCGACAACTTGCGGAAGGACTTCGTCGGCATCAAGCCGCTGGGGTTCCGCACGGTGCGCGTTTTGCGGGGCAACTACGTACACCTGGTCCCCGATGCCGCGCACGAAGCCGACCGGCGCATTCACACGCTGGACGAGCTGACGCCCGAGCTCGTGGGCGAGCTCACGGAGTTCCAGGGAGTTTGATACTTGGAATTAAATTGGCCCGACCCTTGCAACGGCGCTTTCAACACGGCGCCCATCGCCATTGGGCTGCGTTTTAGACATTCTTCCGCCTCATTCAACCCTCGCTTTTTATGAAAAAGACCCTGATTTTGCTGGCCGCGCTGGCCCTGGCTACGGCCGGCAGCGCCTTCGCCCAAACCCCCGACCAAGTCCCCGCCGTGAAAGCCACCGGCAGCGACGCCAGCCAGAACGCCCTGCACCTGCACCAAACGGCCAAGCTGCGCCAAGGCCCTGCCCAAGCCGCAACCCCCACCCAAAAAGCCGACCGCCACGCCGGCAAAATGGCCAAAGAGCTGGGCCTGAACGCCGACCAGGAAGCCAAGGTTGAAAAGCTGATGCTGGCCCGCCAGCAGGAAACCGCCGCCCTCAAGGCCAAGTACGGCGCCGACAAAAAGGCCGGCCGCACCGAAATGAAGGCCGCGCACGACCGCTACGAAACCCAGCTCAAGGCCATCCTGACGCCCGAGCAGTACGCCAAAATGGGCCAGATGAAGGCCGAGCACCACGACAAGATGAAAGACGCCGGCAAGATGAAAATGAAAGCCAAGGCCTAACCGCTCGCCGCTGCCCAAACGCCAAAAAGCTCCAGCCCTCGCGGCTGGGGCTTTTTTCGTGCCCGCCCCAGCGCCGCCGCCGCGCCCGCATTCGGCCGCTTGCTTATATTTGACCTAGCCACCTGGCCCCAAATACGGCCCTAATTCTTCCTTTCCATGCCTCCCCTCCCCAGTAGCACGGCCTCGGCCGTGCAAATCCAGCAGTTTTACGACAAGGGCCTGGCCCACGCCAGCTACGCCGTGCGCTACGGCCGCCAGGTCGCCGTCATCGACCCCGGCCGCGACCCCCAGCCCTACTACGATTTTGCCGACGAGCACGAGGCCCGCATCATCGCCGTGATTGAGACGCACCCGCACGCCGATTTCGTGTCGTCGCACCTCGAAATTGCCCAGGAAACCGAGGCCACCATCTATTGCAGCAAGCTGGTGGGCGCCAAATACCCCCACAAAAACTTCGACGACGGCGACCGCATCAAGCTCGGCACCGTGGAGCTGCACGCCATCAACACGCCCGGCCACTCGCCCGACAGCATCAGCATTTTGCTGATGGACGACCTGGCCCAGAGCCGCGCCGTGTTCACCGGCGACACGCTTTTTGTGGGCGACGTGGGCCGGCCCGACCTGCGCGAAAGCGAGGCCGTGGGCGGCCACGCACGCGAAGAATTGGCGGCCCAGCTCTACCACAGCACCCGCAACAAATTGATGACCCTGCCCGGCGCCACCAAGGTGTACCCGGCCCACGGCCCCGGCTCGCTCTGCGGCAAAACCACCAGCC
>CAXTCS010000179.1:0-8908 GCA_964242365.1 uncultured Hymenobacter sp.
CCAACAACCTGCTGCGCCGCACCCGCGACTTTGCCCAAATCAAGGGCGACGGCACGATTACGGTCGAAATCGCGCAGTTTGCCTTGAACGCCCTCGACGTGGACGCCCGCGGGCTCGACGACATGGACAAGCGCATTCTCACCACCATCATCGACAAGTTTAAGGGCGGCCCGGTGGGCATCAGCACCATCGCCACGGCTTGCGGCGAGGAAGGCGAAACCATCGAGGAAGTGTACGAGCCGTTCCTGATTCAGGAAGGCTACATCAAGCGCACCTCGCGCGGCCGGGAGGCTACGGAGGCGGCGTATCAGCACCTGGGCCGGCTGCTGCCGCAGCATTTGCGGGGCAACAACGGCGACTTGTTTGCCGAGATTACGCAAGGGTAGGTTTTCAGCTTTGTAATTTTGTAAAAAGAAACGTGCCGTTCGTAGCGGCGCGTTTCTTTTTGCTCGATACTTATCTTTCTCGGAATGTTTGGTAAAAGTTATTCAGCGGATTCGATGAAATTTTACCCAGCCAATTTATTTAAATGGAGCATGCTGGTCGCGCCTTTACTGGCCATTCAGCCTGCTGTGCCTTTATCTGCCGAAAGTGTTGCTTACCGTCGCTCTCAGTTAGTTTCACCTGACTTACGCCCAACTGAAAAGCTACCCATATACACTCGTTACAATTTCAGTCCGTTATGGACTGAGAGCAATAAAGACGGAGGACCGTACGGTTTCATCGGCCCGAATTATCAGCGGTTGAGGATAAGGATTCTGACGATAAAGCGGGATACTGCTGACCTTACCCGCTATCACCTCATGGGTAAAACACAGGTATTGGGTCACATAAGCGCATTCAGCGGTGTTTTAGTAATGCAGCAGGTGCGGGAGCTACGCCGTTTAGCTCTTCGCATCGATGAGACAGTATCACCAGCTCAGCGAGAAGGGGTAGCGTTTGCTACTTATGATTTACGAGAAGACCCTGCCCAGCCGAAATCCGGGGTTTTCAGAGGTGTTATTAAAACAAACTGGTACATAGACAAGCGGGGCCGGTTACGGTACGATGATATCAATGGTACGGGGGATGCCTATTGCAATAATCAGTTTGTAGGTACTTGGACAAGCTATGCTACCAAGAAGACGCTGCGCTGCAACTGGGGCGATGCCCGCATCCCCAATTCTGGCAATTTTGATATCGGAGTTGGGGAATTTAGTCCCGACCCTAAATATTACCCATATGGGTGGCAGAATTTTAAGCTCATTTGGTCAGAAAACGGCGCTGTCGGATGGCAACGGGAAAATAGCGTCTGGTGGAAGTAAGTCTTTGCTATAACCAAACCGGGCTAGACAAAACGGAGCGGGCTGCCCCAGCGGTGCGTTTTTTGTTTCTTCGCACATCCCAGCTCCATTACCATTAGCAAATGCTTCCCCAATCCGACTGGACTCCTTTTATCAAGCGCCGCGCGGCGGAACTGGGCTTCATGGCTTGCGGCATTTCCAAGGCGGAGTTTCTGGAAGAGGAAGCCCCGCGCCTCGAAACCTGGCTCACCAAGCGCATGAACGGGCGCATGGGCTACATGGAAAACCACTTCGACAAGCGCCTCGACCCGCGCTTGCTGGTGGACGGCGCCAAGTCGGTGATTTCGCTGCTGCTGAACTACTACCCCGCGCCAGAAGACCAGCAGCCCGACGACACGCTCAAAATCAGCAAGTACGCGTACGGCCGCGACTACCACTTCGTCATCAAAGACAAGCTGAAGGTGCTGCTGGCCGACATGGAAGCCGAAATCGGCGCCATTGGCGGCAGGTGTTTTGTCGACTCGGCGCCGGTGCTGGACAAGGCCTGGGCCAAAAAAAGCGGCCTCGGCTGGGTGGGCAAGAACTCGAATCTGATAACGCCGGGCGCGGGCTCGTTCTACTTCATCGCCGAGCTGATTGTGGACGTGGCGCTGGACTACGACGGGCCCATTCGCGACTACTGCGGCACCTGCACCAAGTGCCTCGACGCCTGCCCCACGCAGGCCATTACCGAGCCCTACGTGGTGGACGGCAGCAAGTGCATCAGCTACTTCACCATCGAGCTGAAGGACCAGATTCCGACCGAGGTGGCCGGGCAGTTTGGCAGTTGGGTGTTTGGCTGCGACATCTGCCAGGACGTGTGCCCGTGGAACCGCTTCGCGCAGCCGCACCACGAGCCGCAGTTCGACCCCGCGCCCGGCCTGAAAGACCTGACGCCCGGCGACTGGCGCGAAATCACCCACGAATTGTTTACGGAGCTGTTTCGGCAGTCGGCCGTGAAGCGCACGGGCTACGAAGGGCTGAAGCGGAACATCAGGTTTGTGGCGGACGGCTGCTGATGCCTAGCCGGCGCTGGGAGTCAGGGTATCGGCCTGGAAGCTGCTGAACACGCGTGTTAACACCGTGCGGGAGATGCGGGCGAACTGCTGGTAGCACCAGTTGCGGAAATCGGGCACTTCCGTCGGCACCAGCATTTTGAGGGCTTTGCGGAGTTCTTTTTCGAACAGCGCCTTGTTGAAACTGACTTTCAACAAGATTATTTTCACGTAGTCTAGCATCGGAAAAAGTACGAGGGACGGTGAAAAAATGAATGGAGGTAGCAACCAGCAGCCTTGGCGGCGCCGGGCTGCTGCCAGGATAAGAAAGATACAATAAAGCGCAGGGCTTCGCAAGGCCGGCGCTGGCGCCGGATGCTCCGATACGTGAAGAAGGACGTTACAACAGCCCTCTTCTTGCAAAAAGCCAGAATTTTATACCCTGCCCCGATTAGCTGAACAGGTTGAGGGCGGCCTGAGCTACGGTGCTGCTTACCGGCTCGTCGAAGGCCTCGGCCAAGGCCGAGTCGTGAATGGCCGTGTTGTCGCGGATGAGCAGGAAGGACGAGAAGGGAATGGCCGTGCCCGCCTTCAGGTATTGCGTCGCGTTCTCTTCGCCGCCGGTGGCCGCCGTTGTGAGCACCTGCGCGGCGGCCGGGCGCGCGATGGGCGCATCGGTTTCGGTGGGCCAGTTCTTGACTGCCACGCCCCGGCCCCGGCGCAGCCCGCGCACATGCGCCGAGTGCTGGGCTTCGACGGCCTGCATCCGCAACACGGCTTTGGAGAGCTGCGCGTCGGTGATGGTGAAAACGTGGGTGTTGTAGAGCCGCGCGCCCAAGTCTTCGAGCTGCTGGGCCAGGGCCAGGAAATCGTCGTAGTTGCTCAGCACGTTCGGAAACAGCACCGGGTTGCTGGCCACGTTGCGCTGGCCGCTAAAGTCAAACGCTGGCACCGGCGGCACGATGGCGCCGGCGGTCTGCACGGCTTGCTGGAGAAAAGCAGCGTGCAGGTTCTGGTGGCGCAGCATGCGCTGGAAATCGGCTGCCTGCACGGCAGGGATGAGCCCGGCCACGCCCAGCGCCGCGGTATAGAAGGCGGCTTGCAGGCGTTCGAGCAGCAAGAGCTGCATCACGGCGTCGTACGAAGTGTCTTTGGGGCCTGCCGCGGCGGGCAGCGCGGTAGCCAGGCCCAGCGGCAGTGCGGCCACGGCAGCCCGCCCGAGCTGCTGAAACAGCGCCCGACGCGGCGTACTGCCCGGTGCGGCCGGGGCAGCGGCCAATTGGTCAAGAACGGAAATCAGCTTCATACGGGGAGGGCCAGGTTGGCAACGGAAATAACGTAGGGAGCGAAGAAGGGGGCGAGGGCCGCCATGACTTCGGTGGGGGTTTTGGTGAGGACTTGGCCGGTGGTGGCGTCTGCCAGGTCGTCGTTGGCGAAGGAGCCGGGCGTGAGCAGGTCGTGCACCGTAGCCGCGTGCCGGGCGTGTACCGAGGCCGTTTTCAGCAGCAGCGCGCGTTGCGCGGCATCGGTGGAGGTGAAGAGCGGCAACAGCACCGGGTAAGCCTTCGTGGTCAGGTCTTCGAGCTGCTGCGCCGCAGTCAGCACACCCGCCCGCGTGGTGAGGGTGAACGAGGCCGTATTGAACGCGAAGTCGGTGGGGAAAAGCACGACTGCTCCGGTGGGGTCGATGAAGTACCTGATTAGCTCGCGGTATACCACTTCGTGGTCGCGCAGGTTGGAGAAAATGGCGCGCTCGGCGGCCGTCAGGTCAGCGGGCGGGGCGTCTATTACTTTCTGGTAGGTAGTGGTTTGCGCTACGGCCAGCAGGTAGGCGTAGTACAGCAAGCCCATGTCGCCGGTGGGCAGCGCCAGCTGGTGCGGGTCGGCCACGACGGGCTCCGGGGTGGAGGTGGTGCAACCCGTGGCGGCCACTACGGCAACTGCCGCTGCCGAAGCAGCCGACACCCGCAAAAACCCGCGCCGCCCCAGCGGCTGTGCCCGCCAAGCGGGCGAAAAAGTGTGTTCAGACATGCTTAACGAAATCAATCAGCCCGCCCGAAACCCCGGGCCACGGCCATTACAAAGGTACTCGCTGCCCGCCCATTGGTTGCAAACCCTCAAAAACAAAGCCGGCCCCGCGTGTGCGGAACCGGCTTGTTTGACAAACGCTGCCCTAGGGCAAGCGGGAGCTAGTTACGAGAGCAGCGCCAGGCCACCGGCACGCGAAGCGTCGAGCACTTCGGCAGGCTGCAGGTACTCGTCGAAAGAGGCCGCAGCGTCGGCGGCGGTGTACGTGGTGCCCAAGCCTGTGGTGATGGGCACGGCAGATTGCACCGTGTTGCTTTCCAGGGGGCTGGGGTTTGCCGTGGCATAGGCCGGGATGCCGTAGGTAGTGCCGCCGGCGGCTATCGTAGTAGTGGTGGCACCCGTAACGCCGTTCTTGTAAGTAGGGGCAAGGGCCGCGTTCGCAAGCAGGTCGTCGTTGTTGTTCACCCACGGCAGCTGGCCGCGCATGGTGCGGAGGTGAGCCGCGTGGCGGGCTTCTACTGAATGGATTTGCAGGGCTACGGTCAGCAGGTCGGTGCCGAGTAGTTCGGGGGCGCGGCCTTTGTAGGCGCGCACGCCGGTGTCTTCAAGAGCTTGTGCCACGGCTAGTTGGTCGGCGTAAGCAGATGGGAATTTCGCGGGATTGTAGCGCACTCCCGTGGTAGCGGTGCCTTTCACCGGCGTGCCGCCCATCGAGGTGATGGCATCGCTGAGCAATTTTACGTGGGCGTCTTCATGCCCCTTGATGACGCCAATGGCCGTAGCAGCCGCGCCAGCCGGAATCAGACCGGCCGCAATGAACTGGCGGTAGAAGTCGGCTTCGAGCAATTCCAGCGTTAAAGCGTAATTCAGGACTTCAACGGCGGTGGAAGTGGTGCCCGCGTAGGCTTTTTGGAACAAAGCACCCAGGAACAACGGCGTGGTAGCCAGTGCCGAACGTTTGGCGATGGTACCGAGCGAGCTGAATACGGCGCGGCGCGAATCGAAACGGCCCAGGGCGTCGGAGTCTACTTCCGAAAGTTGGTCAATTATTTCGAAGAAATTCATAACAAAAGCTGATTACAAGTGAAGGGAAGGGGTTATTTGCCGACGGTGCTGGCGTCGAGCGTCTCCGTGATGTACGTCTGCGCGATTTTGATGACGTCGACCGGCGCCATGGCACCGTCGAGGCCAGCGGCACTGACGTCGGAGGAAAATGAGCCCGGCGTAATCAGGTCCCGTACGTAAGCGGCGTGGCGGGCCTCCACCGACACAATTTGCCCGGCGATGACCAGGTAAGCAGCCGTTTTAATGAGTTTGCCGGCTCCATTATAAGCAGCCACGCCCAGGTCCTCAAAAGCCTTGGCGGTTGCAAGCACGCTGTCGCGCTTGGTGAAGTCGATGGTCGAAAACTTCGGCGTCAGGTTTTGCAGCAGCTTACCGGGGGCGTCGCGGTTGATGGCGGCCTTCAGGAAGTCGCGGTGAATGGCTTCGTGGTTGGCTACTTGGGTAAAATAGGACAACTCACCGGTTTTGAAGTCGCCGGCTGGCGTTTTCACTACTTGGGCATAAAAAGCGGCTTCAAGCTGCTCCAGCGCATAAGCGTAGTTGAGCACGCCCGGGTCGCCGGCCCCAAGACTGATGGCGTTGTTGTTGTTGGCAGGCGTGTTGTCGCTGTCTTTCGAGCAGCCGGCCAGCACGAGGGCGGTGGCCCCGGCCGTTGCGCCAGCGTACATGAAGAAAGAGCGCCGCTTGATGGGCGTGTACAGCGGCTGGGCAAACGTGGTATCGTCGGAGCCACGGGCCTGGAGATTGTCAGACATACAATTGGATTGGTTAGGTGAAAAATTGAAACTAACGAGGAAGGCAATAGAATTTTTGACAAAGCCAGCGGCTCGGTTTGCCAGGAAAAGCAGAACGGTAGCTGTGCTGTGTGGGCAGATACGGCAACTGTGGGGCAAAAGGATTCACCCGGCTTGTTCTTTTCCGATGCCAACGCGTTGTCACGTTGAATGCCAGGAATTATGATTCTAGCCAGAAAGTCGATTCCAGCGTTTGGAGCTACTTTTATGGGCCGCTAACCAGCCAGCTATTATGGGAAGACTTTTTGGGGGTATGGCGCTGCTACTGGGCTTATCAGGGTCGGGCGTGGCCAGTGCCCAGCCAGCAACGTCCCAGCCGCCCAGCCGCCCGGCGCCGGCCGAGGTAGCGCTGCTGCCGGGGCCAGCCACGCTGCCCGTCACGGGGGTTTTCACGCTGGCTTTCCGGCTGCGCGGTGGGGCGTTGGAGCGGTATTCGGAGTTTCCGGAGCTGGACGGATTCAAAAAAGGCGGCAAGACCAGCACCACCACCACGCGCATCGTGCAGGGCCGCCGCTTCACCGACCTCACCATCACGCAGCGCTACATGCCTTACGGCGAGGGCGAGTACGTCATCAAACCGTTTCAGCTGACGGTGAACGGGGTGGTGGTGCGCAGCAGCGGCGCCACCGTGCGGGTGGGGCCGGCCGTGGTGCCAAACCCGGCTGCCCTCACCAAACCCGCCAATGCCGCCGCGCCCCTGCAAGCCGTGGGCGACCTCGACAAGCTGTTTGGCAAGCCAAAAACCGCGCTGTATCAGGAGCAGCCCGACCACGCTTTTCTGGCCGTGGTGGCCGACCGGCCCAGCGTGTTTGAGGGCGAGGGCGTGCGCGTGGGGCTGTATTTCTTCCTGTTGCCCGCCGACCAGGCCCAGCTCGCGTTCCATGATTTCGACGACCAGCTGCCGCCGCTGCTGCACGAGCTGCACCAGCCCACCGCCTGGCAGGAACCCGGCCCCGAAGCCAGCGTGACGCCCGACACCGTGCGCCACCTGGGCCAGCGGTACCTGCGCTTCCGGCTGGCCGAAAACGTTTATTACCCCCTCACGGCCCAGCCGCTGCGCTTTCCGCCCCTGGCCCTGACGATGGTGAAGTTTAAGTTTTTGAAGAGCCCCGAGCCGGGCCAGAATGACCGCCTGGCCGGCTACAAAACGTACGTGGCCGCGGGCGCCACGGTGCAGGTGCGGCCCCTGCCGCAGGCGGCCCGGCGCGGCGCGGTGGCCGTGGGCACCTACCGGCTGCAAGAGGCCGTCAACCGCACCGCCTTTCGGGTGGGGGAGTCGTTTACTTACGCGTTTGGCGTGGCGGGCAAGGGCAATTTGTCGGCCGTTCTGGCGCCGGTGCTGGCGCCGCGACCGGGCCTCGCCGTGTACGGCCCCGAGGTGCGCGAGGAGCCCGCGCCGGGCGGCGGGCGCAAGCTGTTTCGCTACCGGCTGGTGGCCCGGCGGCCCGGCGTGCTGCCGCTCGACAGCCTTTTTCGGCTCATCGTATTCAACCCGCTTACTGCGCGTTACGATACCTTGCGCCCCACGGTGCGGCCGCTGGTGCGCGGCGTAGTGGCCGCGCCCGCGCCGCTGCCCAAGCCCGAAGACGACCCATTTTATGGCCCGGCACTGGCTGTGGCCGACACCACCATGCAGTCGCTCGACGTGTACCGCGACGTGCGGCGCTACGCCGACTGGCTGCTGCTTGGCCTGGCGGGCGTGGCCGGGCTGGGCTGGTGGCGGGCCGGGCGGCGCGGCTGATTTTTGCGGGCGGGTTGCCAACTTTGCGCGCTGCATGACGGCCTTTGCTTGGGTGCAAGTACTTAACAACTGATAACGAACAACCAAAAACCATGTCCAATACCTTCGGCTCGCTCTTTCGCATCACTACTTTTGGCGAATCGCACGGGGCCGGAATAGGCGTTATTATCGACGGGTGCCCGGCAGGCGTGGCCGTGGAAGCAGCCCAGATTCAGGCGGTGCTCGACCGGCGCCGGCCCGGCCAGTCGGACCTGACCACCCCGCGCAAAGAAGCCGACACGGTGCAGATACAGTCGGGCTTGTTTGAGGGGATGACCACGGGCACGCCCATCAGCCTGTTCATTCCCAACGCCGACCAGCGCTCCGACGACTACTCGCACATTGCCCACGCCTACCGCCCCAGCCACGCCGACTACACCTACGACGCCAAGTACGGCCGCCGCGACCACCGCGGCGGCGGCCGCAGCTCGGCCCGCGAAACGGCGGCCCGCGTGGCGGCCGGGGCCGTGGCCGCGCGGCTACTGGCGCATTTTGGGGTCGATGTTGTGGCCTACGTTTCGGCCGTGGGCGAGGTAGAAGTGCCCGTGGGCTACGAAGACCTCGATTTGGGCCTCATCGACAGCAACCTGGTGCGCTGCCCGCACCCGGCCACGGCCGTGCGCATGGAAGCGCGCATCCGGGCGGCGCAGGCGGCGCACGACACGGTGGGCGGCGTGATTACGGGCGTGGCCCGCCGCGTGCCCGCCGGCCTGGGCGAGCCGGTTTTCGACAAGCTGCCCGCCGTGCTGGGCCACGCGCTGCTCAGCATCAACGCCGTGAAGGGGTTTGAGTTCGGCTCCGGGTTTGCGGGCACGCGGCTGCCCGGCTCGGTGCACAACGACGAATTTTATACCGACGAAGCCGGGGCCGTGCGCACCCGCACCAACCACAGCGGCGGCAGCCAGGGCGGCATCTCCAACGGCC
>CAXTCS010000180.1:0-8892 GCA_964242365.1 uncultured Hymenobacter sp.
TGACAAGGAGGGGAGTTTCCCCCTCCCTTCCTCCCCCTCACCCCACCCCCCCTTCCTACCTCCCCCGCTCACCCACTCCCCTGGTTCCGTATCCGGGCCACGCTTTCGTTCTTCTTACCTTTGATGTTGGCTAACTTGCTCCCCTTATTGAGTTCCGTGCGCATCTCCCCCTCCACCAAACGACTTCTTATCGGCATTCTGGGCAGCCTGGCGGCGCTTGTTTTGCTGGCTTTCGCCGTGTTTCAGTGGAAGCGCCAGCAGCTGCTGGCGTACGCGCTGTCGGAAGTAAAAGCCAAGATTGAGCGCAAATACCCGGTCATTCTCACCCTCGGGCCGGCGCGGTTCGCGGGCTTTAAGACCGTCGAAATCGCGGGCCTGAGCCTGGTGCCCAGGGCCGCGCCCACCGACACGCTGCTCACGGCCAAGCAGCTGCAAGTGAGCCTGAGCGTGCGCTCGCTGTTTGCCGGGCGGCCGGTGTTCAGCGGGCTCGAAATCATCACGGCCCGCCTCACGGCCCGCAAAACGGCCACGGCCGACAACTTCGGCTTCCTGATAAAAAAGCAGAAAACCAGCACCGTCCCCCGCGACACCACCAAGGGCATCAACTACGGCCTGCTGCTGAACCAGGCCCTGGAAACGGCGTTCGACAACGTGCCCGGCGAGGCCGACTTCAAGGATTTTTACGTCAGCTACCTCGGGCCGCGCCACACGGTGCTGCTGCGCCTGCCCGAGCTGAAGATTCAGGGCGGCGACATTTCGGGCCGCCTCACGGCCAACGTCGATTCGGTGGTGAACGAGCTGGGCATCAGCGGGCGCATCGAGCCGGGCGACTACGCCCTCACGGCGCGGGTGTTTGGGGTGGGCGGCTCGGTGCAGCTGCCCTACGTGCCGCGCCGCTTCGGGGCGCTGGTAAGCTTCGACACCGTGCTGGTGCGCCTCGACGGCAAGGACTTTGAGAACGACGACACCGGCGGGCACCTGACGGTGCGCGGCTCGCTGGCCGCCCGCAACTTCAGCCTCTACCACCCCAAGCTGGCCGCCAACGAGATTGAAATCAAGCGCGGGGCGCTCGATTTTGTGGCCACGCTGGGCCGGGGCACCGTGGCCCTGGAAAAAGGCAGCCTGGTCACGGTGAACAAGCTCGTGCTGCACCCCGAAATCAGCGTGCGCATGAAGCCCAGCCGCGCCGTGAGCATCCGCGTGACGTCGGACGAAACGCCGGCCAACGACTTCTTCTCGTCCTTGCCCACCGGCATCTTCGACGAGGTGCGCGGCACCCAGGGCACCGGCACGCTCACCTACCGCATGAGCGGCAGCCTCGACATGGCCAACGTCGACAGCCTGAAGTTCGATTCCAGCCTGCGGGGCAAGAATTTCCAGCTCACCAGCTTCGGCGAAGAAGACCTGAACAAGCTGAACACGCCCTTCCAGTACACGGCGTACAACGACCGGGGCGACTCGCTGCGGGCCTTCGCCGTGGGCCCGCCCAACCCCGATTTCGTGCCCTACAACCAGGTGTCGCCCTACCTCATCCACGCCATCACCACGGCCGAAGACCCGCGCTTCTTCTCGCACCGCGGCTTCATGGAAAAGGCGTTTGTGAAGTCGGCCATTCAGAACATCAAGGAGCGCCGCTTTGCCCGCGGCGGCAGCACCATCTCCATGCAGCTGGTCAAAAACGTGTTCCTGACCCGCCAGAAAACCGTGGCCCGCAAGGTCGAAGAAGCCCTCATTGTGTGGCTGCTCGAAAACACGCACCTGGCCAGCAAGCAGCGCATGTTCGAAGTGTATTTGAACATCATCGAGTGGGGCCCGAGCAAGTACCGCTGGCCCAGCGGCAAGCGCGGCGTCTACGGCGTGAAGGACGCCGCCCTGTTCTACTACGGCAAGCGCCCCAACGAGCTGAACCTGGCCGAAAGCCTCTACCTGGCCAGCATCATTCCCAAGCCCAAGTTCTCGCGCTACTCCTTCGATTCGTACGGCTCGCTGCGGCGCAGCACGCGCTATTTCTTCCGCCTCATTGCCGACATCATGGTCACCCGCGGCCTCATCACCACTGCCGACCGCGAAAACCTGCCCTATTCCCTCGCCCTCACCGGCCCGGCGCGCCAGTACATGCGCTTCGCCGTGCGCCCCGACACCACGCGCACCACCGCCCAGGCCGATTCGAGCCAATTTGAGCCCCTCAACCTGATTGACTTGCTGAACACCGGCGCCGCCGCGCCCGACGCCGGCGTGAACTCCGGCGCCGCCGACGAAGAGCCGCCGAAAGCCCCGAAGTAACAGGCGGTTTTCGTGGGCCTGGTAGCCCGGCTGATTAGGCGGGTGAAGCTGACCGACCCGACTTTGCCCCAAGCCCGGCAGGAATTGCTCGTGCAGCAACAACTGGCTCAGCAGGCCGTGCGCTTTGCCGATTTCTCCACCAGCGTGCTTGTTGCTGCCCGGGTGCCCTGCCCGGGCGTGCCCTTCGCCAGCGCCAGCAGGGTCGTGCTCACCACGTCGTGCAGCAGCTTGGGGTCGGAATTAGCCTTGGCCATGACGCGCATCCCGGTCAGAATACTAACCAGGAAGCGGGCCTGCGCTTGGGGAGCCGCCGTGGCGCTCACCTCGCCCTGCTGCTGGCCCCGGCTCAACAGCGCGGTGAGCAGGGTTTCCATAAACTGCTGGTTTTGGTCGACCAGGGCCTGGGCGTCGGCATCGTAGGGCAGCAGCTCGGTGGTGGAGTTCACCAGGAAGCAGCCGCGCTGCTGCTCGTCGGCCTGCGCCGTGCGCGCCGTGAGCTCCAAAACCTGGCGCAGGTGGTCGAGCGCGGACACGGCGGGGTCGGCGGTGAGGGCGGTGAGGTCCTGGCGGATGCGCTGCTGGTACTGGCCCAACGCGCGCAGGAACAGCCGGTGCTTATCGCCGAACGTGGCGTACAGGCTCGCCCGGCTCAGGCCCATGTTGGCCACCAAATCCTCCATCGACGTGGCGCCGTAGCCGCGGCTCCAGAAGGTATCGAGGGCTTTTTGCAGGGCGGCTGCTTCATCAAACGCGCGGGGACGGGCCATAAAACGGGTAATTTTTAAGAATCAAAAGCGGCTAATAACGACTAGTACACCACCTGTCACAACTGCCATTAAGCAAAAATCAAACGCAAGAAATGATGTTTTGGGTCACCAAGAATTTATTTGCCTTGCTATCGCCATTCCAAAAACGCGGTACCCACCACGGCTTGTTGCAAGAAACGTGTTGAATACCGCGCCAGGCAGGCTATTTGACGTCAGTCAACGACCAGCGTGGGCCGCAGCGCACGGTAGCTAGGTGCTTGCCCCAGCGCGGGCGAGCTTGTTTCGGCGGCGCGCCGGACTGCAACAGGACCAGCCGTAACGGGCATTCAGCTGCCATAAAGTAGTTGTTTTCATCTATCTTGTATAAGCTGCCTACTTACTACTTCAGCGCCCCCAGTCTATGCTTTTGACCACGACTACGGGGGCTGGCAGTCCACTTGCTGGTCCCACCATTCCGGTAAGTCTGCGCGTGAACGGCCGGCCCTACCGCCTGGCCCTTGACCCGCGCACCTCGCTGCTGGACGCCCTGCGCGAGCACCTGCACCTGACGGGCACCAAAAAGGGCTGCAACCAGGGGGCCTGCGGGGCCTGCACGGTGCTGGTGGACGGCGAACGCATTAATTCCTGCCTGACGCTGGCCGCCGCGCCGGCCGACGCCCTGGCCCAGGTGGCCGCGCACCGGGGCGCCAAATTCCTGGGTGGCGGCACCAACCTGCTCGACGTGCTCGTCAACAACGCGGGGGTCAACGGCGGCATGCCACAGGCGGCCACCGGCGTGGCGGTCAGCGTCTTTGAAGACGTGTACGCCACCAACGTTTTCGGCGTGGTGCGCGTCACGCAGGCCTTCCTGGACTTGCTTCAGCACTCGCCGGAGCCGCGCATCGTCAACGTAACCTCGGGCATGGGCTCGCTCACCCTGCACAGCGACCCCACGTGGAAGTACCACCCCAACAAGGGCGCGGTGTACCATTCGTCCAAAGCGGCGCTGAACATGTACACCATCATCCTGGCCTACGAGCTGCGCGACACCAGGGTGAAAGCCAACGCGGTAGACCCCGGCTTTACGGCCACCGATTTCAACAACCACCGCGGCACGGGCACGGTAGAAGAAGCCGCCACGCGCCTGGTCAAGTACGCCCTGATTGGCGAGGATGGGCCGGGCGGCAAGTTTTTCAGCGAGGAAAACAACCCGGAAACCGGGGAGATTCCCTGGTAGAAAACCTGTTTAGGAAGTAACTGTCCGCGGTGACCACCCCGGCGCAGCTGCTGCAACAGGCCCTGACCGTCTTGCACCTCGCACCCGGGTTCTTTATTGCCAGCATCTGCGCCATCGGCTTGTTCGAATCCAGGCATATTTCGGGTGCCTGGGCCATTACCTTGCTCAGCGTGCTCGGGTCGTTGCTGCTGTTCGTAGCCAGCGTGCTGCTGATACGGGAATCGCGGCTGGCTTTGGCCATGTGGCCGAGGAAAGCACTTACCTTACCAGGGGCAAAGCCGGTCCGCAGTATTGCAGACTATTGCCCGCCTGATGCGGCGTTTCTTTTTTCCACCAACTTCTTGTTTTATGGACCATCCCGTAAGCCCCGTCCTGACCGTTGATGCCGAGGCCGGCCCGGCTATTTCCGTCGTCGGCGACACCTACCGCGTGCTCGTCGGCAGCGAGCAGACCGGCGACGCGTTTGCCGTCATCGACATGCTGATTCCGCCCGGCGGGGGCCCCGGTCCCCACGCGCACGCCGGCTTTCAGGAGTCGTTTTACGTCGTGGAAGGCGAAGTCGTGGTGAAGACCAAGGCCCAGACCTACACGGCCCGGAAAGGCGCGTTCGTGAGCATTCCCAAGGGCGGCGTGGTGCACGATTTCAAGAACGAGTCGGGGGCCCCGGCGCGTTTGCTGTGCCTGGTCGTGCCGGCCGGCCTGGATAAGTTCTTCCAGGAAATCGGCCAGCCGGTGGCCGCCGGGGCTTTCCTGCCGCCCCCGCCAATGGACGACCCGGCCGCGCAGCAGAAAATGAAGGAAATCGCCCTGAAGTACGGCCAGGAAGTGTTTCCGCCCGATTACCTGGACTGAGGCACCAGGGCCGCTACCAAAAAGGCTGTTTTGCCCGGCTGGCCCCAATCAACCCGCATAAGCATTGCAGAAAAGTTTCTTTTGGAGCATGTACCTCGGCCACGTACTGGGCCCTGCGCTGGTGCCCGGCGGTGTCGTCGTGCCCGGCAACCTGCGCGTGCGCACGGCGGCCGGCCTCTTGTTTTTGCCGCCGTGCCCGCCCGGCTTCACCCCGGTTGAACCGGCCTTCAGCAAGCTCAAGTCCTGCCTGCGCACGGCCCCCGCGAAAGCCTGACCACTGCCTTGCGGGCCGCCCTGGACTGCATTAGCGAAGGCGACGCCCAAAACTGGTTTGACCACCGCGGCTACCATGTGCGTTGACTGCGAATCTGCTCCAGGCCCGCGTTTCGCCTACCCTTCGGCAACTTCTGCAGGGCGCGGGCATGCTCTACTGTTCCGGGCCGGCCGCCATCGACGCGAACGGCCGCGACAGCACCGGCGACATGAGGGCCCAGCTAATTCAGTCCCCGCAAAATGTGGAGCAAGTCATCCACGCGGCCGGCTACGGTTGTCGCGGCATCGTGCGCTTAATATTTACACCACGTCAACCGCCGAGCTGATGGCGTGCTTTGATGTTTTTCAAGCCTGGACAACCCGGCACGGCATCAAGCAAGCGACTACGTTGCTGGAAGTAAGAGCCTGTTTGGAACCTTAAAGCTGCTGTTACGCAGTGGTGCTCCCGTATCCGCTGTACCAAGTGGTTTCTCGTTGCTGGTTTCTCGTTGCTGGTTGCTGTCTAACCAGCAACCAGCAACGAGAAACCAGCAACGAGAAACCAGACGGCAGTCGCTGCGGCCACTGCGTAACAGCAGTTAAAGGTGGAACTGGAAGCGACGGTCGTGAAATAGTTACTGTTCAAACGCTGGTACAGGGGCGGAAAACACGCCCAATCGGCGAGGCCCAACCGCACGACGTTCGCGTTCATCGCCGCGGTGCCTGGCTTTCTATGTAGCCTGACTCAGCTAACAACGGCCTGAGTTATATCACCGGGTTTTCAGCCAGGACCAGAAAGCCGCAACCGGGCAGGTCCAGGAACTTGGCCTCATCGGGCCGAATGATGCGGAGGTAGCTCTCGGCCGTGAAGACCTTGCCAATGTCCTCCACCGAATCGAACCACAGCTCGGTGGTGCCGTCGTAGGCGGGGCCGGGCAGGCCGGGCAGGTCGAGGGCTTGCGTATGGCCCTGCACGTAGCGGCGCACATACTGCTGTACTTCGGGCAGGGAGGTGAACAATGGCGCGTGCTGCGTCTTGTGATACTGCACGAACTCTTCGTGGGTGAGGTCGGCGCGCTTGCGCAGCAGAATGGTGAATTTTACCATGATTTAAAAAAACAGGGGGAGTAAGAAAAGTGAAAATCCGGCCTTGCCAACCGGCTGCCCGTGCGCCAGCCGGCTAGCGGGTGGTGGGCCGCGATACCCGCGTGGCAATGGCCAGCCGCCGCCGCCGCGAAGGCATCAATCCGGCGCCGAACGAGAGCATCTTGGCGCGCAGCTTGTCTTCTTGCCGGGCCACCAAAATGAGGCTGGTGCCGTCCTGGGCAAAGAGTTTGGCCAGCTCGTAGCCGATGCCACCGGAAGCGCCCGTGATGAGCGCCCTCGTCGAAGTTGCCTGTTTCATGGGAGAGGAATAATAAGTGCGATTACCTGCACAAAGGTCCTGCCCCCAACTGCTTGTTTTCGTTGACGTTGGTTAAGAGCCGCCAAACCGGCGCTTATTTCTGGCTCAGCCGCTGGCGAATGCGGCTGAGCGACTCGGGCTGTACCCCCAGGTAGGAGGCCAGGTGCGCCTGCGATACCTGCGTCAGTAGCTCGGGGTGGTGTTGCTGCACGTGCTGGTAGCGCTGCGTGGGCGTCAGGAATTGCAGCAGCTCCACGCGCTCGTTCACTTGCTGGTACGCGCGCTCGGCCATTAGGCGCCCAAAACGGTCCCAGGCCGCCGACTCGCGGTAGAGGCGCTGCACCAGCGCGTAGGGCAGCACCAGGACCTCCGCTGCCTGCAAGGCTTGCCAGGCGTAGCGGGAGGGCTGCTGCGTCAGGAAGCTCTGGAAGTCCGTCAGAAACCCGGCGGCTCCGGCAAAGCGGCAGTTGACTTCGTGCCCATCGGCCCCCGCGTAGTACAAGCGGAAGAAACCCGTATTGACAAAAAAGATGGCCCCGCATACCTGGCCCGCTTCCAGCAGGTGGGCACCTTTGGGGACCGTCCGGGGCACGAGGTGCGGCGTCAACAACGCAAAATCCGGTTCCGGCACCGGGTAGAGCGACTGAACGAAAGCGCGAAGCAGCTCCATGTTCCGACAAGATAGCGCATCGCCGTTATCGCCCGTGGAGTCCGTCGTACGAATGGGCCTTCTTTGTAAAATTCAGGCGCCCTGCTAAACCAAAAGGATGCTAGGCAGGGCGGCTACCGCCAGGACAGCTCTTGGCCGTTATCCAGGACGCTTAAGGGCACATCCAGCTCGGCGGCGAGGCGCTGGGTTTCGGCGAGCGCCTCCGGGTACTCCTCGTAGTGCCCCGGAACGTAGAGTCCGTAATGGATGGGAACCAGCTGCCGGGCGTGCAGCAGTTGGGCCGCCGACACGGCTTGCAACGGCGTGAGCGTGGCGGGCACCGGGCTAAACATCAGGTGGGGCAAGTGCGCCACCGCGCCGTTGATGGGCAGGAAAACCGCGTCGAACGACTGGTAGCGGGTGCCCAGGCGCCAGAACTGGTTGTGCCAGATGGTATCGCCCCCGTGCAGGATGCGGTGCTCCCCGTCCTCGATTACCCACGAGCACTGCGGGTCACCGAAACCGTCCATCGCGTACACCGCCGTGATTCTCAGCTCGCCCCGCCGAAATTCCTGCCCCAGCGCAAAGCCCACGACCCGGTCGAGGCCGGCGGCGCGCAGCGTGTCGGCCACGGCATCGATGCAAAACACCAGCCCCTCGGGCCGCAGGCAGTCGCGGATGAGTTGCGGGTCGTAGTGGTCGGGGTGCAGGTGCGTGAGCAGGATGTAGTCGGCCGGGGTGGTGACCCCGGAAACCAGGGGGCCGCCCTTGTCTACCTGGCCGGTGGCGGCCCCCCCTGCAAAGGCCGCGAAGTTTTCCACGGCATCAATCAGGAGGACGCGGCCGGCGGCTTCGAGGCGCAGGCCGGCCCATTTTAAACGTTGGATGTGCATGACTTGTAGGAGCTGGTTGAAAATGAAACGATAAGGGGTCAGTATCTGCCTTAGCAAGTCGCTGCTGGCACCCAGCCGGGGGGTAGGAGGCAAACCGGGAGGGCGCAAAGAGCGTCGCGCTTAGCCGGGTAAGCTCACCGCCGGAACCGGCTCAGAAGCCGACCCGACCAGCCAGTGATACAACCCGCAGGCCAGCGCGCCGCAGGCGGCCACGACCCCTGCCATCGGCCGGGCCGTGCCATCGGCCAGCGCGCTGGTGGTGAGGGCGGCCAAGGTGCCGCAGCTGTAGCTGAGCGTGCCCAGCAGGGACGCCGCGCTGCCGGCGTGCGCGGCGTGCGGCTGCAAGGCCCCGGCCGTGGCGTTGGGCGCGGCGAAGCCCACGCAGCTCACCACCACGAACAGGGGCCCCTCCAGCCCGTAGAGGCCGCCCCACCCCGTGCGGGCGAGCCCCCACAAGGCCAGGCCCGCGAGCAGCGCCACCCGGGTCACGCCCCGCAGAATTTGCGGAAACGAGTAGTGGCGCAGCAGCCAGTTGTTGAGCTGCGAGGCCGCAATCAGGCCGCTGGCGTTGAGGC
>CAXTCS010000181.1:0-8876 GCA_964242365.1 uncultured Hymenobacter sp.
TGTACTGGGAAGGCTCGCGCCGCACCGACCTCATCCGCTTCGGCAAGTTCACCAGCGCCGACTACCTGTGGCCATTCAAGGGCGGGGTGAAGGACGGCCAGGGCATAGCCCCCACCCGCAACCTCTACCCGCTGCCTTCGACCGACCTCGTGGCCAACCCCACGCTGGTGCAAAATCCTGGCTATTAGCCTTTGCGAGAATACTTATTCGGTTTGGGACTTAGTGTCTGGTGCTCTCATGGTGGGAAACCGGGTGAAAAACTCGGAATGGCACTGGTAATGCCAGCTTATGGAGCAGCGCCAGGCACTAAGTCCGAAGCCCAAACCGGCGGCAGCGCAGCCTAGACAGCAAAGCGCCGGCCGCGCATTGCCCGCCTTAACCAAGCTTTTTCATCTTTCACCCATCCATCTCTTCCCTTTGCTCATGAAAAAAATTCTTACTCTGGCCGTGGCTGCCACACTCACAGGAGCCGCGCTCAGCGCCCAGGCCCAGATTACGCTCGACGGTATTATCAATGCCAATGAAATCGGGACCGGCGCCGGCAAATACACTTCGTTGGGCGCCTTTACCACGCCGCACGTTGGCAACGCGGGCTTCGGCTTCGAAGGCCTGTTGCGGATGTACGGGGCCAATAGCGCCACCAAGCTCTACATCGGGCTGGCGGGCTCACTGGAACCCAGCGGCAACAACTTCCAGCTGTACATCGACTTGCCGAACAAGACCGGCGTCCCCGTTGGCACGGGCCTGCCCGTCATCGCGGGCTCTACCACGGTATTCGGCTCCTTCGTGGATAGCAAAGGGGTTCCGCACAGCATCGGCGGCACCAAGCTGGAGCTGGAAGCCGACGCGGCCATTGCCACCACGGGCACGCTCGACGTGCAGGCGGCCATCTACACGGCCACCACGGGCGTGGCCAAGTCGCTGGGCGACGGCCTGAGCGCCGCCGCTACCAGCAACGGGGTTCCCAGCACGCTGCCGGCGTCCTCAACCACGGGCGCTTACAGCCTGTTTGCCGGCACGCGCGTGGCCTACCGGGCCCCCACCGGCAACATTACCACGAACCCTGGCAACGACAACGGCGGCGGGGCCGGTTCTTACGCGCTGGAATACGAGTTTAACCGCGCGTCGCTGGGCCTGCCCTCGGGCGCTTCCATCGTGCACGTAATGGCGGCCTACGTGAGCCCTGACGCCTTTTGGTCGTCGGATGTGATTCCGGAAATTCCCGGCAACGGCAACAAAAACCTAGAATTTAGCCCCGACTTCACGGACCAGACGAAGTTTCCCGGCACCCAGGCCGCCACGCTGAACGTGGTGGTGCTCAGCACCCGCAAGGCCGACGACGCCGTGGTGGCCATGAGCGTATTCCCCAACCCGGCCCAGGGCGAATCGACCATTTCGTACCAGGTGCAGGGCGGCGCCCAGGCCGTGGCCGTGCGCGTGACCGATTTGCTGGGCCGCGAAGTGCGGACGCTGTTCAACGCCAAGCAAAGCGCTGGTTTTCATGAGCTGAAAGTGGCGATGAATGATTTGTCCACCGGCATTTACCTGGTGAAAGTGCAGGTAGGCGATAAAATCGCTACCCGCCGCCTGGCCGTAACCCGGTAAAAGAGGCGGCCGTGCAGCGCGCAGCGCAGTGCTGCGCGCTGCATGACGTTCCACTGATTTCAGACTAGAAAAATTTCGCAGGACCCGAAAAAGGGGCCTGCCTGCTACCCCTATGCCCCGTCCGGGGCGCCCGCCGCGCTCCCATCTCCAACCCAAAATCCCACCACACATGAAACAGACAGTCGCTAGAGTATTGGCGGTTCTGGGCGTGCTGTTCGGCACGAGCATGACCGTAGTTCACGCCGCCGACATCACGTTCAATGTGAACATGCAGTATCGGATTCAGCAAGGACAGTTCACCGTCGGCACCGATGCGGTGGTGGTGCTGGGCAGCTTTTCGGCCGGCGGCGTGGCGCTGACCGACCCGGACGGGGACAAAATCTACACCGGCACGGTGACGGGCCAAACGGTTAACAATCAGATTACCTACAACTACCGCTTCACTCACGGCGGCGCTACCACCAATGAATCGGTGGCCGCCCGCAAGTACGTGGTGCAGTCGTACAACGTGGCCAACGTGCTCGACGACTGGTTCAACGACCAGCAGCCGCCGTACCCGTACGCCAATTTCTTTGCCTCGTCGGTAAAAACCATTCCCGGCGAGGTGGTGCGCTTTAATGACAGCTCGGCGGGCGGCGCGGCCACGAGCTGGAGCTGGTCGTTCCAGGGAGCCAACCCGGCTAGTTCGTCGGCGCAAAACCCGACGACTACGTGGTCGGCTCCCGGTACTTACATGGTGAGTTTGACGGCCACCGGCGCGGGCGTTTCGACCACCAAAAGCATGACGGTGACGGTGGTTTCGACCACCTCGGATGCGCTGGGCTGGTGGAACGACGCCGTGTTTTATCAGGTGTATCCGCGCAGCTTTTTCGATACCGGCGGCATTACCGACAGCCGCAACGGCGGGGCCATCGGCGACTTGCAGGGGATGATTCAGAAGCTGGATTACCTCAACGACGGCAACCCCAACACCAGCACCGACCTGGGCGTGACGGCCCTCTACATTATGCCCGTGCACGACGCCACGCAGCCCTGGTTCGGCGGCTACGAGGTGAACGACTACAAAAGCATCATTGCCGAGCTGGGCTCCAAGACGGATTTCGACCAGTTTATCGCCGCCGCCCACGCCCGCGGCATGAAGGTGATTATGGACATGGTGTTCAACCACAGCTCTTTGCAGAACACCTGGTTTACGCAGGGCGGCACGGGCACGGGCTCGAAGTTCAGCGACTACTACGTGTACAAGTCCACCGCGCCGTCGGGCAACTGGTTTGCCAACCCGGTGAGCCACTCCGACGCCAATTTCAACAACTACTACGCTTTTTTTGGGCAGACCACGGCCGATTTGAACTTCAATAGCCCGTCGGTGCGCAACACCATCAAGGACGTGAGCAAGTACTGGCTCGACCAGAACGCCGACGGTTTTCGGCTCGACGCGCCGATGTTTTTGTATGAGCAGAACAACGGCGTGGCCGAAAACGACCAGCGCAACCTGCCCATCACCTACGAGTACTGGCGCAACTGGCGCAAGTTCATCAAAACCAACGCCAACACGGCCACCCAGGCCAACCCGTTTTCGGTGGGCGAAACCTGGCTGCCCAACAAGAACGACGTGCCCACGGCGGCCAAGTACGTGTACCAGGGCTTCGACATCGGCTTCCAGTTCGACGTGGCCTACGGCGTGCAATACGCCCTGAACACCGAAACCAAAGCCGCCCTGCAAAACCCCGTGGAGCAAGCCATGCAATATTATCCCTTCCTGCAATTTGGGGTGATGCTGAGCAACCACGACATGGGCGCCAACGGCGACGGCGGCAACCCGCGCCGCTTTAAGGACCGCCTCACCAACAACCAGGACGCCAAAGCCAAGGTGGCGGCCACCTTTTTGCTGACCACGCCGGGCGTGCCCTTCGTGTATTTTGGAGACGAAATAGGGGCTAGCGGCGGGGCCTGGTCGCGCGCGCCCATGCGCTGGACGCCCGGCGCCAATGCCGGCTTCACGGCCGCCGGCAGTGTGTGGGAGCCCATCGGCGCCGACTACCCGACGTACAACGTGCAAACCCAGGACGCCACCACCGGCTCCATCCTGAAGCTGTACCGCACGCTGATTAAGACGCGGCTGGCCTCGGCGGCGCTGCGCCAGGGCAAGTACACCACCGTCGGCAATGGCTCGACGGGCGTGTACACCTTTGCCCGCACGGCCGGCTCCGAAACCATTTTCGTGATTCTGAACATGGCCGCGGCGGCGCAGAACAACGTGGCCCTGACGGCCGCCCTGCCCAACGGCGTGCCCAACGGCACCTACACCCTCACCAACCTGCTGGACGCCACGCAGCCCGCCGCCGCCAGCGTGACGGTGACCAACGGCAGCTTTACGGGCTGGATTCCCTTCGCCACTATTCCGGCCAACGGCTACTACGTGCTGCGGCTGAACGCCGCGACCGGCGGCCCCAACGCGGCCCCGACACTGGACGCCATTGCCAACCAAACCGTTAACATCGAAGACGGCCCCAAAACCGTGGGCCTGACCGGCGTATCGGACGGCGACTATTGCAGCCAGACGCTGACCCCCAGCGCCACCCGCGCTAATGCGACCGTGCTGGGTGCCCCCGGCGTGGCGGCCACCTGCGCGGCCGGCACCGGCAGCCTGACGCTGACGCCGCTGGCCGTGGGTACGTCGAGCGTAACCGTGACCCTGACCGATAACGGGGGCACGGCCAACGGCGGCATCAACACCTTCAGCCGCACCTTCACGGCCACGGTGACGGACCTGCCCAAAGCACCTACTGGCCTGAGCCTGAGCCAGGCCAGCCCCACGTCGGTTAGCCTGAGCTGGGCAGACAACTCGACCCGTGAAAGCGGCTACAAGGTGTCTTGGTCGACTTCGGCCACCAAGCCGGCCACGCCCAACGTGACCCTCGCGGCCAACGCCACCAGCTACACCGCCACCGGCCTGAGCATGCAGACCACCTACAATTTTTGGGTGGAAGCCTACGGCGCCAGCGGCAGCAGCGCCGCCATCACGGGCACCTTTGCTTTGACTTTGCCCAACCTGGCTTTGAATAAGACGGCCACGGCTTCGAACATTGAGACGTTCAACGGCGTGACGTACGTCCCCGGTCTGGCCGTCGATGGGATTGATAATTCCTTCAACAGCCGGTGGTCGGCCCCGGTAACCAGCGCCGGCGCTACCCAGACCGAGTGGATTAAAATTGACCTCGGGGCGAGCTATAATCTGAGCCGCGTGACCGTTTCGTGGGAGAATGCGAACGCTGATTCCTACTACATCATGGCGTCGAACAGCAACATCACGCCCGACCCCGCCAATGCGGCTTGGGCCAAGGTGAACTACACCGGCCTGCCGAATCAGGCGCGGCTCGACAACCAGACGGTAGCCCTGACCGGGCGCTACCTCGCCATTTATCCTTACCACAAGTCGCAGCCGTACGGCTACAGCATTTACGAAATTCAAGCCTACGGCCTCGCCGCTACCGGCAACCAAGCGCCCGTGGCCAATGCTGGCCCCGACCAGGCCAAAGCGGCCGGTACCACCAGCGCCACGCTCACGGCCGCCGGCTCTTCGGACCCCGAAGGCAGCGCCTTGACTTACTCTTGGACCAAAGTGAGCGGCCCGGCCGCTACGTTCAGCAGCACCACCGCCGTGGCGCCCACGGTGAGTGGGCTGGCCGCCGGCACTTATGTATTTCAGGTGGCGGTAAGCGACGGCTCGCTCTCCTCGACGGACCAGGTGCAAGTGGTGGTGGCCGCCGGCACGGGCGTCACGGCTTATTACATCATCAACCGCTGGAAAGGCACCTATCTCTACGACAATAACCAGGTGGTGAGCTACGCTGCCGCGCCCGCCGGCACCGCTTATCAGTGGACGCTGGAAGCCTTTAATGGCAACCAGCGCATCAAGAACGTGGGCACCGGGCGCTACATGAATATCGAAAACCAGCTGGCCTCGGTGGAAAGCACTAACGTGCCCGACACTTTCACCAGCGGGCAATGGGTGTTGGAGCCCTACGCGGGCTACACCCGCATCCGCAACGTGTGGAAAGGCACCTACGTGAACGTGGAAAACCAGACCGGAAATGCCCAGTGCTGGGCCGTGGACGCGACTTTTTACAGCGGCCACTGGACCTTCCAGACGGTGCCCGGCGCCCGCACGGCCCTGGCTACCAGCAGCGCCAGCACTGCAAAAGCGCCGCTTGCCATCTACCCGAACCCCATCGGCCGGGGCACGCTCACGCTGCTGCTGCCCACCCGCGCCACCACGGCCCACCTGCGCCTCCTCGATGGCCAGGGCCAGGTCGTTATCGACCGCGAAACTTCGGTGAACGACACCAAAACCACCCTCGACGTGACCGGCCTCGCTACCGGACTCTACCTGCTGCAAGCCACCGCCAATGGCACCACTTACACCGGCAAAGTGGCGGTTGAATAACGCCTGAATACTTCCGCCAGCCGGGCGGAATGCTGCCATTTACGTTTCGCCTCACCCCCGGCCCCTCTCCGGCGGAGAGGGGCCGGGGGTGAGGCGAAACGCCCGGTTTGATTACTGCTTAATTTGATGAAAAATACCGTTTGCTATTCCTTTGTTATTCTCTTTGCCTGGCTGGCTTATGTAAACCCGTGCCTGGGCCAAAAAGCCACGACGCTATCCGTCGGCAAAGACCCGGTGCAGTACGGCAAGCCCTTTGCCGGGGTGCCGGACGGCCAGAACGCGGCCATCTACCAGGTCAACATGCGGGGCTTTAGCAAAGAAGGCAATTTTCGGGGCGTGCTGGCCCGGCTGGATTCCATCAAAGCACTGGGGGTGAATGTGGTGTATTTGATGCCCATCTTTCCCATCGGCAAGCTGCGGGCCGTCGATTCGCCGTTTGCCGTGCAAAACTACACGGCGGTGAATCCGGAGTTTGGCACCCTGGCCGACCTGCGGGCCATCGTGGACGGCGCCCACGCTCGCGGCATGGCCGTGATGCTCGACTGGGTGGGCAACCACACCAGCTGGGACCATGCCTGGATTGCGGAGCACCCCGACTGGTACGTGCACGACGCCAGCGGCGCCATCGTTAACCCGATACCGGACTGGAAAGACATTGCCCAGCTCAACTTTGCCAAGCCCGAGCTGCGCGCGGCCATGATTAGTGCCCTGCGCTACTGGGTGTTGGCGGCCAACATCGACGGCTACCGCTTCGACTACGCCGACGGGCCCACCCAGGCGTTTTTCACCGAAGCCCTGGCCAACCTGCGCGCCATTCCGAAGCACAAGCTGCTGATGCTGGCTGAGGGCGACAAAAAGAAATACTACCTCCAGGGCGGCTTCGACCTGTGCTACGACTTCGGCTTTCTCAACGTGCTAAACCACGAGGTTTTCGCCAAGCACAAGAGCGTCAAGCTCATCGACTCGGTGAACACCGCCAACTACCGGGGCGCGCCGCCCACGGCCCGGATGCTGCGCTACACCTCCAACCACGACATCAACGCGTGGGAGGGCACGCCCCAGCAGCTGTTTGGGGGCGAGCGCGGCGCGATGGCCGCCTTCGTGGTGGCGGCGTACATGAAAGCCGTGCCGATGATTTACAACGGCCAGGAAGTGGGCTACCCCGAACGGGTGCCGTTTATGGGCCCGCGCAAGGCGATTGACTGGTCGTTGAACCCCCAGCTGACCCAGGAGTACAAGCGGCTGATTCGGTTCCGCAACGGCAGCAGCGCCGTGCGCAACGGGGTGCTGGCTTCGTACAGCAGCGACGACGTGTGCGCCTTCACCAAAACCGCTGGCCGGGAAAAAGTGCTGGCGCTGGTGAACCTGCGCAACGCGCCGGTGAGCTACCAGCTGCCGCCCGGCGCGGGCGACGCGGGCTGGCGCAACGCTTTCGGCGGCCAGCCGGTGGCCCTGCGCGGCCCGCTTATCTTGCAGCCTTTTCAATACCTGATTCTACAGAAGTGACGGCCGGAAGCCGTCCACGACCCAAAAACCGCACAATGAAAGATTTTCTGTTGGTCCTGCTGTTGACGACGGCCGGCTGCTACGCCAAGGCGCAGCCCACCGCCCCGCTCACGGCCCGCCAAGGTAAAGTCAGCCTGACGTTTGCCCTGGGGCCGGAAGGCCAGCCCACCTACGCGGTGGCGTACGGCCCGAAACCGGTGATTACACCTTCGCGCCTGGGGCTGTCGTTTGCCGACGGCAAGGGCTTTGAGGGCCCGCTGGTGCTGGTGGGCAGCGAGATGAAGGACGTGGACGAGACGTGGCAGCCGGTGTGGGGCGAGGTGAAAAACATCCGCAACCGCTACCAGCAGCTCACGGTGCACCTGCGCCAGCCGGCGGCCGACGGACGCAGGCTCGACGTGGTGTTCCGGGTGTTTGCCGACGGGGTGGGGTTTCGCTACGAGTTTCCCCGGCAGGCCGGCCTGCAGTATTTCACGGTGCAGGACGAGCACACCGAGTTTAACCTGCCCGGCAACCACAAGGCTTTTTGGATTCCGGGCGACTACGATTCCAACGAATATGCCTACACCACCAGCCGGGTGAGCGAGGTGAACACCACCCCGATTAAAGCCATTGAGCAGCAGGCTGCCGCCAACCGCATCCAGACGCCGCTCATGCTGAAGTCGGACGACGGCCTGTACATCAACATTCACGAAGCCGCGCTGGTGAACTACCCGGCCATGATGCTGAACGTGGACACCCAGACGTTTTGCCTCACCAGCCAGCTCGTGCCCGATGGCACGGGCACCGGCGCCAAGGCGTATTTGCAGGCCCCCGAGCACACGCCCTGGCGCACCATCGTGGTGAGCGACAACGCGCCCGACGTGCTGGCCAGCAAGCTTATCCTGAACCTGAACGAGCCGACCAAGCTCGCCGATACCGGCTGGATTAAACCCCAGAAATTTGTGGGCGTGTGGTGGGAAATGCAGGTGGGCCGCGCCACCTGGAGCTACTCCGACTCTTCGAACATTAAGCTGGCCGGCACCGACTGGACCAAGCTCAAGCCCAACGGCCGCCACGGCGCCACCACCGCCAACGTGAAGCGCTACATCGACTTCGCGGCCGCGCACCACATCCCCGGCGTGCTGGTGGAGGGCTGGAACGTGGGCTGGGAAGACTGGGTGGGCAACTGGAAAGAGGACGTGTTCGATTTCGTGACGCCCTACCCCGATTTCAACGTGGACGAGCTGCAACGCTACGCCGCCGCCAAGGGCGTCAACATCATCATGCACCACGAAACCAGCGGCTCGGCCACCAACTACGAGCGCCGCCAGGACGC
>CAXTCS010000182.1:0-8735 GCA_964242365.1 uncultured Hymenobacter sp.
GTTGCGGATGTTGTTTAGCCTGCGCGGTAGGGGCCTATTTCCGGTCGTTCAACGCAGGTCGTTCAACGCCAGTCGTTCAACGACGAGACGCAAAATGTTGCGTCTCTACCCCGTTCTAACTAACTCAAACAGCTTCTAAAACACTGCCGCCAAGCGGCCCGTTTGGGCTTTCTTAGTTATCCAAAAGCCCAGACTGAGCTGCGTTAATACGTTTTCTTCCCATGACTGGTCGGAAACGACGACGAAAAGCGAATGTTGGGCGCGCCAGTTCTTTACCAGCGGCGAATGATGCCGCAGCGTTCGAGGACGGCCAGCGCCACTACTACCACGACGATGACGAGGGCTTTGGGCCAAAAGGCGCGCCACAAGGTGCGCTCAGGGCGACGGGGCATTGGCGCGCCCGGTTTCAGGAGTCGCTGAGCACCATGTGGTGCACCGGCAGCACCACAAACTCGCGGTGGTGGCGCATGTCGTCGTGGTTGCCGAGCGCCCAATCGATGGCGGCTTGTTCGGTGTCGAAGTCGTGCGGCGTGCCTGCAATGGGCCTGAGCATCAGGTTGTGCATGTGGCCTACTGTTTCGCTATCGGGTCGAAGTCCGAGAAGGGTATATTTTGTTACGAGTCTATACATACCGCGAAGGTAGAAATCAGACGCTATTGTAGGTGCACTGCCGTCGGCGCATAAGCGCATGATAAACGTTGCGGCCGTTACCGGGCCAGCTCTTGCAGCACCTTGGGCACGCCGGTGCTGGCGGCTTCGGCCACGTAGCGCACCCCGCGCCGGCCGGCCTCGGGCTGGTGGGGGTCGATGACGAACACCGGGCAGGTGGCCGGGGCGTAGTGCAGCAGCCCGGCCGCCGGGTACACTTGCAGCGAAGTGCCCACCACGAGCAGGGCATCGGCGGTGGCCACTATTTCGGCCGCTTCCTCGATGGCGGGCACCAGCTCGCCAAACCAGACGATGTGCGGGCGCAGCTGGTGGCCGTCGGGGGCCAGGTCGCCGAGCTGAATGTTGCCCGTGCAGTCGTAAACGGGGGTTTCGCGGGCCACCGAGCGCATTTGGTTCAGCATGCCGTGCAGGTGCAGCACGTGGGTCGAGCCGGCGCGCTCGTGCAGGTCGTCCACGTTTTGGGTGATGATGCTGACGCGCCAGCCGGGGGCTTCCTCGAAGCCGGCCAGGGCCAGGTGGGCGGCGTTGGGCTGCACGGTGCGGGCCTGGGCGCGGCGCTGGTTATAAAAATCGAGCACCAGTTCGGGGTTGCGGGCAAAGCCTTCGGGCGAGGCCACGTCCTCGACGCGGTGCTCTTCCCAAAGCCCGTTGGTGTCGCGGAAGGTGCGGATGCCGGACTCGGCGGAGACGCCGGCACCGGTGAGAACGACGAGGTGTGGCATGAATGGGTGGTTATGGCTCGTAATAATAGCAGGTTTGGATAAACTCTGGCCAGAAAGTAAGGGCCGAAAAATACGACTTTTTGGAGGGCTGCGCGCGTTGGGCCGCACAGGTGGGGCCAAAAAAACGAGCCGCCCCTCCCGTTATGGAGCAGCGGCTCGTTCCTTCTATGGGCGGGCCCTAAAACCTAATGATTTATCGGCGCCTCAATCAGCAGAAACCGCGTGTCGGCCGCCGTTTCGATGCTGATGTTGTCCGTTTCCCAAATCCCGATGCTGTCGCGCCGGCCCACTTGCTGGCCCGCTACCGTGACCGAGCCGCTGATGACGAAGAGAAACAGCAGTTTGTTCAGCGGCCGGAAGGCGTACTCCACCGTCTGCGGCTGCTCGTAGTAGCCGAGCGAAAGCCGGGCGTTCTGGTTAATCCAGCAGTGGGCCGGGCCTTCCTCGTTGCTCACGATGGTGGTGAGCCGGTTGGCCCGCTGGGCTTCCGGAAACTGGCGGCGCTGGTAGCGCGGCCCCACGTTCTGGAGCTTGGGCTCAATCCAGATTTGCAGAAAATTCACCTCGTCGTCGCCCACGTTGTGCTCCTCGTGGCGCAGGCCCGCGCCGGCGCTCATGATTTGCACCCAATCCCGGTGCACCACTTCGGTGTAGCCGAGCGTGTCTTTGTGGTTCATGGTGCCGGCCAGCATCACCGAAATAATCTCCATGTTGGCGTGCCCGTGGATGCCGAAGCCGCCGCCGGGCTGCACAAAGTCGTCGTTGAACACGCGCAACAGGCCAAAGCCGCTGCGTTCGGGGTCGGGAAAAGGGCCGAAACTGAGCGATAAGCTGCTTTTCAGCCAGCCGATGTCTTTCAGGCCGCGGTCGGCGGCGCGGGTGATGCGGGATTTCATACCGAAAGAACCGAAAAAAACGCGGCGGGTTAAAATTCCATCGGCACTTCCATTGAGAAGCCTGGCCAGGTACTGGCGCTGCCAAGCGAGACGGCGCGGGCCAGTACCTTTGCCCGCAGTCCGCTCACTTGCCTCCGGCCCCTATGATTCGTACCGTAATTTTTGACATGGATGGCGTCATCATCGACACCGAACCCATTCACCACCACGCCTTTTGCACGCAGTTTGCCGAGCTGGGCATTGCCGTTTCCGATGCCGAATACGCCACCTTCGTGGGCCGCTCAACGCGCAACGTCTTCCAGCACCTCAAAGAGAAATTCGGCTTGCCGCAGGACGTCGAAACCCTGCTGATGCGCAAGCGGGAGCTGTTCAATAAAGCGTTTGATGAAAATGCCACCCTCGACTTGCTGCCCGGCGTGCGCACGCTCATCGAAGACCTGCGGCGGCACGACGTGCAGCTGGTCGTGGCCTCGTCGGCCTCCAAGGCCACCATCGGGCGGGTGTTCGGGCGGTTTGGGCTGGGGCCGTATTTTGCCCACATCGTGAGCGGCGAGGATTTTGAGCATTCCAAGCCCGACCCGGCCATTTTCCTGCGCGCGGCGGCCGTGGCCGAAACGCCCGTGACCGAATGCCTCGTCATCGAAGACGCCGCCAACGGCGTGGCGGCGGCCAAGGCCGCGGGCATCTACTGCATTGCCTACGCCGGCCCGCACCCAACCGGACAAGACCAGCACCAGGCCGACCGCATCATTCACGCCTTTGCGGAGCTGACAGCCGTGGGCATCGAGGCAATTGCAGTCGCCTAGAGCCGTTCGGGTGCTCTATGGGGTGGGCCTCAAATCGGCTCCGCAGCAGACGGCTAACTGGTAAAGCAAACGAGCCTGCGTCAGGCGGGCTCGTGGAGTTGTAAGCCGGTGATGCAACGGAAGTCCTTTTTATTCAGCGTGTAAAGCGGAATGCCGTGGTGCGGCGCGGTAGCTGCGATGAGGGCATCGGGTAGCGCCAAGCGGTTGCTAAGGCCGTGTTGTTGCATCAAGGCTACGGCCCATTCGCTGATGGTAACGTTGATGTGATGCACACGGAGTGGCGTGAGCCCTTTGAGTATGAATGCCAGATCGGATTTATTGAGTGCTCCGTAAATTACCTCTGCCTTGGCTACTGCGCTGATGCTCAAATTTGCTAATCCAATGGCTCTCAAATGGCTCAAAACGGGCTGCCGACCTTTAAGCAACTCGATAATGATGTTGGTATCGCACAATATCATAGCTGGCTGCCGTTAGCGCGCTGCCATACTTGCTGCTTTAGCTGTTGAGCGTCAATGTCGCGGTTATCCCAAGCACCGGCCAAGGACCAAAAATCGTCCTCCGAGCCCGTTAGCGAACCGGAAGTTAATTCAACTTCCGGCCATCGCTTGACGCGCTTGGCCCGCACGAGGTCAAAATGACTTAGTAATTCCATCACCAAATCGAGCTTGCTCTGGTCGGCAACGGTGAGCAGAATTCGCTCTTCAGCGGATTGGTGAGGATTCATGATTCGATGGGTCAGGCTTGCTTGGCTGTTTTGGCTTTGGCCACGGGCTTTTTAACGGCAGGCTTCTTGGGCGGCGTCGCATTGGCGGTTTTCTTCGCTGCCGGCTTCTTGGCGGCCACCGGTTTTTTCTTGGCGGGCTGGTCGGCTTTTTCTTCCTTGGCAACCGGCGCGGCCTTTTTCCCGAAGCGGCCACCTTTGGCGGGCTTGTCGGGCGTAGCGTCGGCCAGCTCCTGGCAGCGCTCCAGCGTCAGTTCCGTGGGCTCTTCGCCCTTGGGAATTTTGACGTTTTTCTTGCCCGCCACGATGTAGGGGCCGAAGCGCCCGTTCAGCACCTGGATGTCGGGGTTTTCGGCGAAGGACTTGATGAGGCGCTCGGCGTCGGTTTTGCGCTTGAGCTCAATCAGCGTCACGCCATCCTCGGCCGTCACAGTGTGCGGGTCCTGCTCTTTGGTGAGGGAGAAAAACTTGCTGTCGTGCCGAATGTACGGCCCGAACCGCCCCAATGCCGCCGTCATGTCCTTGTCCTCGAACTGCCCGATGATGCGCGGCAGCTTAAACAAGTCCAGCGCTTCTTCCAGCGTAATGCTTTCGATGAACTGGCCCTTGCGCAGGTTGGCGTAGGCGGGCTTGGTTTCGCCCTCGGTGTCGCCCAAGGCCACGTAAGGCCCGTAGCGGCCCAGCCGGGCCGTTATTTTTTCGCCCGTTTCGGGGTGCACGCCAATTTCGCGGGTGCTGCCCAGCGTGTTGCGCTCGATGTCCTGCCCGGCCTCGATAGTCGCGTGGAACTTGCCGTAGAAGCCGGTCAGCATCTGGGTCCAGTTCTCGCGGCCGTTGGCAATCTGGTCAAATTCGTCCTCCACCTTGGCCGTAAACTGGTAATCCACGATTACCGGGAAGTGGGCCACCAGAAAGTCGTTGACCACCATGGCCGTATCGGTCGGGAAAAGTTTGGCTTTTTCGGCCCCGTAGTTCTCGGTTTTTATTTCGGTATTAACCAGGCGGCCGTCCAGCGTCAGCACATGAAACTTGCGTTCCTTGCCCTCACGGGTGTCTTTTTCCACGTAGCCGCGCTTCTGCACCGTGCTGATGGTGGGCGCGTACGTGCTGGGCCGGCCGATGCCCAGCTCCTCCAATTTCTTCACCAGCGACGCCTCAGTGTAGCGGGCCGGCGGGGCCGAAAACCGCTCGGTGGCGCTGAGCCGCTGTAAGGGCAGGGCCTGGCCCACGCTCAGCGGCGGCAAGCCGCGCGAGAAGCTGCTTTCGCCGTCTTTGGCGGCGTCTTCGTCTTCGTCGTCCTTGCTTTCGGCGTATACTTTCAGGAAGCCCTCGAAAGTAATGACCTCGCCCGTGGCCACGAACGTGGTGCCCGGCAGCGTGCTGATGCCGATGACGGCCGTGGTGCGCTCAATCACGGCCTCCGCCATCTGCGAAGCCAGGGCCCGCTTGCGAATCAAATCGTAGAGCCGCTGCTCCGAGGCGTCGGCTCCGGCCTTTACGGCCCCGAAGTCGGTGGGCCGGATGGCTTCGTGGGCCTCCTGGGCCGAGGCCGACTTGGTCTTGAAGGTGCGGGTGTGGTGGTATTCGGCCCCGTAGGCGGCCGTAATGGCCGCCTGGGCCCCCGCCAGGGCCTCCCCCGACAGGTTCACCGAATCCGTTCGCATGTAGCTGATTTTGCCGGCTTCGTACAGCTTCTGAGCCACGCTCATGGTCTGGGCCACCGAGTAGCCCAGCTTGCGCGAGGCTTCCTGCTGCAGCGTGGACGTGGTGAACGGCGCGGCCGGGCTGCGCTTACCTGGCTTCTTGTCGAGGCTCTCGATTTGGTAGGTGGCCCCCACGCAGTTGCTCAAAAAGGCCTCGGCCTCGGCGCGGGTTTTGAAACGGGTGGGCAGGTCGGCTTCGAGCACGGCCCCGCGGCCGGCGTCGAAGCAGGCCACCACGCGGTAGGCGCTGGCGCTCAGAAAGTGGCTGATTTCGCGCTCGCGCTCCACCACCAGGCGCACGGCTACGCTCTGCACACGGCCGGCGCTCAGGCCGGGCTTCACCTTTTTCCACAGCACGGGGCTTAGCTCGAAGCCCACGAGGCGGTCGAGCACGCGGCGGGCCTGCTGGGCGTTCACCAGGTTCTGGTCGACTTCGCGCGGGTTGGCAATGGCGCCCAGAATGGCGTTTTTGGTGATTTCGCGGAACACGATGCGGCGCGTTTTGGCCACGGGCAGGTTCAGCGTTTCGGCCAGGTGCCAGGAAATGGCTTCGCCCTCGCGGTCATCGTCACTCGCCAGCCACACGGTTTCGGCCTCCTTCGCAAGCTTTTTCAGCTGCGCGATGAGCTCGCGCTTGTCGGCCGAAACCACGTAAGTGGGCTTAAAGCCGTTGGCGATGTCGATGGCATTGTTGTCTTTCGGCAGGTCGCGCACGTGGCCGTAGCTCGAACGCACCACGAAATCCTGGCCGAGGTAGCCTTCAATGGTTTTGGCCTTAGCCGGCGACTCGACGATAACTAAATTCTTAACCATGTGGGCGGGTAAAGGGTAACGGCAAGCCGGAAGGGTGTGAGGTGAGTTGAAACGGCCAGCCGGGCCGAAAAGTTGAAATCGGCCGCAAAGATGCCGGATTATTCCTGGTAAAGGCGCACGCCGTAATTATCTGGCCGCGTCCGGCCTCCCAACAGGCCAACCCCCCGGCGTAGTTCATTACCTCAACCATACCGGCGTATCTTTGCTTATTGCCGGAGAACCCCGTACTTCGCCTTTCCATTTTTGTCCTTCTTTCATCCGATTGATACCTATACTATATGGCTTCCCCCAAGACTCCGCAACTTAAGCCTCGTCGGGCCCCCGCGGTGGCTATTTCGGATGATGCTATCAATGGAATGCCGGATACCGGCGCTGTTTCGGCCCTTGATGTCGTCCGGACCAACAACGACCTGACCCGCAAAAAAGGCGGCTCGCGCGGCTCTGTCGACACCCAGGACCCTGGGTACGTGAACGACCAGCTCAACCGGGTGCTGTTTGCCCTCGACGCCTTTAAAAAAGGCGACGTGTCGGTGCGCCTGACCAAGCAGAACGACGACATTTTTGCCGAAATTGCCGAAGCCTACAATTCCATGGTGGAAATGATTGGCGGGGTGGGCGGCGAGGTGTCGCGCATCTCGAAAGTGGCCGGGGTGGAGGGCAACCTCAAGGCCCGGGCGTCGGCCGACGGCGCCGCCGGCTTCTGGCGCGACATGATTAACAACATCAACGGCCTGGTGGACAGCATCGCCGTGCCGGTATTGGAAGTAGGCAAGGTATTGAAGAACATCAGCCGCGGCAACCTGGACGAAAGCTTCCAGATTCCGGTGTCGGGCGACTTCAAGCTGATGGCCGAAACCATCAACAAAACGATTGACAACCTAAACATATTTGCCGGCGAGGTAACCCGCGTGGCCCAGGAAGTGGGCACCGAGGGCAAACTCGGCGGCCAGGCCAGCGTGCCCAACGTGGGCGGCATCTGGAAAGACCTGACCGACAACGTGAACAACATGGCTTCGAACCTCACCGTGCAGGTGCGGGACATTGCCAACGTGGCCACGGCCGTGGCCAAAGGCGATTTGAGCCAGAAAATCACCGTCGATGTCAAGGGCGAATTCCTGCAATTGAAGCAGAACCTGAACCAGATGGTGGACTCGCTGAACCTGTTTGCCGGCGAGGTAACCCGCGTGGCCCAGGAAGTGGGCACCGAAGGCCGCCTCGGCGGCCAGGCCAGCGTGCCCAACGTGGCGGGCATCTGGAAGGACCTGACGGACAACGTGAACTACATGGCCTCGAACCTGACTTCTCAGGTGCGGGACATTGCCAACGTGGCCACCGCCGTGGCCAAAGGCGACCTCAGCCAGAAAGTGACGGTGGACGTGAAAGGCGAGCTGCTCCAGCTAAAGCAGAACCTGAACCAGATGGTGGACTCGCTGAACCTGTTTGCTGGCGAGGTGACCCGCGTGGCCCAGGAAGTGGGCACCGAAGGCCGCCTCGGTGGCCAGGCCGTGGTACCGAACGTGGCCGGTGTCTGGAAGGACCTGACCGACAACGTGAACTACATGGCTTCGAACCTGACCAATCAGATGCGGGACATCGCCAACGTGGCCACGGCCGTGGCCAAAGGCGACCTGACGCAGACAGTGACCGTCGATGTCAAGGGCGAATTCCTGCAACTGAAGCAGAACCTGAACCAGATGGTGGCGTCGCTGAACCTGTTTGCCGGCGAAGTAACGCGCGTGGCCCAGGAAGTGGGCACCGAAGGGAAACTGGGCGGCCAGGCCAGCGTGCCCAACGTGGCCGGCGTGTGGAAAGCCCTGACCGACAACGTGAACGACATGGCGGCGGCCCTCACCTCGCAGGTGCGCGACATTGCCAACGTGGCCACTGCGGTTGCCCGCGGCGACCTGAGCCAGAAGATGACGGTGAACGTGAAGGGCGAAATCCTGGAGCTGAAGAACATTCTCAACCAGATGGTGGACTCGCTGAACATCTTCGGTGACGAAGTAACCCGCGTGGCCCGCGAGGTGGGCACCGAGGGCAAGCTCGGCGGGCAGGCCAAAGTGCCCAACGTGCGCGGCACCTGGAAAGACCTGACGGACAACGTGAACACGATGGCCTCGAACCTGACGAGTCAGGTGCGCGACATCGCCAACGTGGCCACCGCCGTATCGAAAGGTGACTTGTCGCAGAAGATTACCGTTGATGTAAAAGGCGAACTGCTGGATTTGAAGGACAACCTGAACCAGATGGTGGACTCGCTCAATATTTTCGCCGGCGAGGTGACCCGCGTGGCCCGCGAAGTGGGCACCGAGGGCATCCTGGGCGGTCAGGCCAACGTGCCGAAAGTAAGCGGCACCTGGAAAGACCTGACGGACAACGTGAACACGATGGCCTCGAACCTGAC
>CAXTCS010000183.1:0-8732 GCA_964242365.1 uncultured Hymenobacter sp.
CAATCGATTGAGTTACTACCCCACGCGAGATGCCTCGGCTGCGCTCGGCATGACGGGTGGGCGCTCGGCACGACGTTCTGTTTTATTCCTTCTTGCTGCGCTACTCCGGCACGATGCCCGCCGCGTACTCCACCCGGCTCAGGAAAAGCCCTTTGGCCGGGGCGGCTCCGCCGGCATCGACCCGCTGCCGGGCCCAGAGCAGCGCCTGAAACTGGCGCGGCGTGAGGCGGCCCCGGCCCACGTCGAGCAGGGTGCCCACCACCAGCCGCACCATGCCGCGCACGAAGCGGTTGGCCCGGATGCGGAACCGCCAGCCGCCGGGGGCCGGGTGCCAGCCGGCCTCGGTGCAGTAGCAGACGTAGTGGCTTTCGGCGCCTTTTACTTTGGAAAACGTGGTGAAATCGAACTGCCCGACGAGGTAGCCGGCGGCTTCGTTCATGGCCGCCACGTCGAGCGGCCGGTCGACGAGCAGGGCCTGGTCGCGCCGAAACGGGTCGGGCTGCGTCACCACGAAATAGTCGTAGGTGCGGCGCTCGGCGTCGAAGCGGGCGTTGGTGGCGTCGGGCACGGGGTGCAGGCGCAGGGCCCCGATGTCGGCGGGCAGCGCCCGGCGCAGGCGGTAGAGCAGCAGGGCTTCGTCGAGGCCCGCCGGCAGCTCGGCCTCGAAATGCGCGACCTGGTGGCTGGCGTGCACGCCGGTATCGGTGCGGCCGCTGCCCAGGCTGCTGGTGGGCTGGCGCAGGACTTGGCTCAGGCAGCGGTTGACCTCGGCCTGCACGGTGATGGAATTGAGCTGGAGCTGCCAGCCGTGGTAAGCCGTGCCGTCGTAGGCGAGGTGAAGAAAATAGCGCATCGGGCACAAAAGTACGGGCAGCACGGGGGAGGCAGCGGCGCCCCCGCTGGCGTGGCGGCGTTGGCGCAAAGCACTGCGAGACGGATTTGTACTCGTTGCGAAGTAGGGTGCGGGGCTGGCCCGCTTCGCTGGCGCGCGTCTGCGACGCGCTGCCGCCTGGGTTCGAGTCTCCAGACTCGTTGTTCGAACGACTCGTTCGCGCATCGTTCACGCGGCGAGTCACAGACTCGACGCCAGGCGGCAGCGCGTCGCAGACGCGCGCCAGCAGGGTTGGCCGGGCTTTCGCACCAAAACTCTGCTTGGGGGGGGGTATTGCCCGGCGCTTCAGCGCCGGGAGGCGGAGCGGTTATCTTTTTTGGGGCTTTAGCCCTGGTCGTTGCGGCCGTCAGCCAAGGCTAAAGCCCCCAAAGACGCCGGCCCCCGGCTCCCGGCGCTAAAGCGCCGGGCAAAGAAGACGCCGGTCGGTTTGGGGCAAAAGCTCTGCTCGCGGAGCGGCAGTCGTTCAACCAACGCCGACCCGCTGGGGATTGGAAACCGATGGGCAACGGCCGTGCTTCCGGCGGCTCACCCCCTAAAACCCTTCGCCTGCCCCTTGGCTGAGCCGGGGCGTGCCCGAAAGGTTTTAGGAGGGCATCGGGCTGAGCCGGGGCGTACCCTAAAAGCGTTAGGAAGCCATTCGCCTGGGCCGGGGCGTACCCTAAAAGCGTTAGGTAGCCATTCGGCTGAGCTGGGGTGGGCCCTAAAACGGTTAGGCGGCCGGACGGGGGAGGCGGGGCCGGGCGCCCCGCCGGGCGGCACCGGGCCGCCGGGCCGGCATGTCGCGGAGAATGGTTGTATCCTTGTGCGCTGCCAGTACCGGGCTTTTCCACTACTTCATTTTTTGCTGGCGCACCGTCTACTATGCTCAACCCTGCCCCGTTCTTCACGCCCGACTACTTCGCCACGACCGACGTGACGCTGCCGCGCCTGCAAAAATTCTCGCTCGACGTCATCCAGCGCCTCACCCTCGACAACCCGGACGGGGCGTTTACCACGCTCACGGCCGACCTCACCACCTACTACACGGCCCTGTTTGGCGCCGTCACCGGCGCCGATGCCGGCATCAGCCAGCGCCGCACCAGCGCCCAGCAGCTGTGGGGCGCCATTGCCGATTTGCAGCACCAGCTCGAAGACGACGAGGACCTCATCGACTACAAGAGCAAGCAGGACCCGGCCATTCGCCTGGCCTTCTTTCCCAACGGCCGCACCGAGTACAGCCGTGCCACGCTGCTCACCGCCGACCTGCTGTTCAGCCGTGCCCAGGCCGCGGCCGCCACGTATGCCAAAGCCCTGGGGGCCGATTTCGAGCCCTCGGCTTACGCGGGCTACTACGCGGCGTTCAAAGAGGCCCGCGACGGCACCGGGGCCGGCGACGAGCAAAGCGCCAAGGCCCGCGCCGAAGCCCAGCACCACCGCGCCGACCTCACCGCCCGCCTCACCGACGCCACCAAGCTGGTGGCCGCCCGGTTTCTGCGCGACGAGGCCCGCTGCGCCGCGTATTTCCGGGTGGGGCTGCTGCAAGCGCCGGCCCCGGCGGCGGCAAAGGCCTAGCGTGCACCTCACCCCCTGACCCCCTCTCCAAAAAAGAGGGGGAACCGGTTAGGCCGCAATAATTTGTTCGGAACCAAAAAGGCCTGCTTTTTAGCAGGCCTTTTTGGTTTGTTGCGGCGAGGCATACTGAGGAATGCCATCGGTGCAGAGCCAGTGCCCCCTCTTTTTTGGAGAGGGGGTCATGCCCCGGAGGGGTCCCGTGAGGTGCACGCCCTACACCTTCTCGTAAATCACGGCGGCGCCCTGGCCCACGCCCACGCACATCACGGCCAGGCCGTAGCGCACGCCTTCGCGGCGGTGCATCTCGTGCAGGAGTGTGGCCGTGATGCGGGCGCCCGAGCTGCCCAGCGGGTGGCCCAGGGCAATCGAGCCGCCGTTCACGTTCACCTTGGCCATGTCGAGGCCCAGCTCGCGGACGCAGGCGATGCTTTGGGCCGCGAAGGCCTCGTTCAGCTCAATCAGGCCGATGTCGTCGAGGGTGAGGCCGGCGCGGGCCAGCACCTTGCGGGTGGCCGGAATCGGGCCCAGGCCCATCACCGAGGGGTCGACGCCGGCCACGGCCGAGGCCACCACCCGCGCCAGGGGCTTGAGGTTGTAGCGGGCCAGGGCGTCCTCGTTCACGAGCAGCACGGCGGCCGCCCCGTCGTTGATGCCCGCCGAGTTGCCGGCCGTCACGGTGCCGCCTTCGGGCTGGAAGGCGGGGCGCAGGGTGGCCAGCTTTTCCATTGAGGAGAAGCGGGGCTGCTCGTCGGTGTCGAACAAGGCCGTGTCGCCCTTGGGCTGCGGGATGAACACGGGCACGATTTCCTTGCGGAAGCGGCCTTTCTCGAAGGCGCGGGCGTATTTGCGCTGGCTTTCGAAGGCAAACGCGTCCTGCTCTTCGCGGGTCACGCCGTACTGCTTGGCCACGTTTTCGGCCGTCTGGCCCATGGCGAAGGGGTAGTGCAGCTTGCTCAGGCGCGGGTTCACGAAGCGCCAGCCCAGGGTGGTGTCGTGGGCCGTGAGCTCGCGGCCGAACGCCGATTCGGACTTGGCCATCACGAACGGGGCGCGGGTCATGCTCTCGGCCCCGCCGGCCAGATATACGTCGCCCTCGCCGCACTTGATGGCGCGGGCCGCGTCCATGATGCTTTGCAGGCCCGAGGCGCAGAGGCGGTTGACGGTGTTGCCGGGCACCGTGATGGGCAGGCCGGCGAGCAGGGCGGCCATGCGGGCCACGTTGCGGTTGTCTTCGCCGGCCTGGTTGGCGGCGCCGATGATGACGTCCTCCACGGCACTTTTGTCGACGGAGGGATTGCGGCGCAGCAGCTCGCGCAGGACGTGGGCGGCCAAATCGTCGGGGCGGACGCTGCTCAGAGCGCCGCCAAATTTTCCAATCGGGGTACGCACCGCGTCCACGATATAAGCAGTTGGCATTCGAGGTAATCGATAGCGGCGCAAGCGCCGGATGAGACTAAATTTGCGGCTCCGGCACAAGCCCGAACCTCTTTCTATAATACAACAAAGATGATACAAAGAATCCAAAGCGTGTTTCTCCTCTTGCTCGCCCTGGCCATGCTGAGCGTGCTGGCCCTGCCGCTGTGGCACAAAATCGACGGCCTCACGGGCCAGGAGCTGACCCTCACCGCCTTTGGCTTCCAGGCCAAGGGGCTGCAATTGCCGGCGGCCACGGGCCTGGCGTGGGTTATCGGGCTGCTGGCCGCGGCGTCGGCCGCGGTGGCGGTGTTCGAAATTTTTCAGTTCCGCAACCGTGGCCGGCAGTTGCTGCTGGGCTCGGTCAACCTGCTGCTCATCACGGCCACGCTCGGCGCGGCCTTTTATTTCTCCAACAAAGGCGAGCAGCTGCTCAACCTCAAGCTGGAAGGCCAGGCCCAAATGGGCTTCTATCTGCCCACCCTGGCCTTGCTGCTCAACCTGCTGGCCAACCGCTTCATCCGCCGCGACGAGCAGCTGGTGCGCAGCATGGACCGCCTGCGCTAGCCCGGTTTGTTGCACACAAAAAAGGCCGCTGTGCATACAGCGGCCTTTTTTTGGTGGCGGGTTTTTGGCCTTCAGCTCTGCGGGGCGTTGGCCACGGCTTGTTCTACTTCGCGCTTGCTGGCTTCAAAATTAAAATACTGATACACCCGGTAAAAATTCTGGCGGTCGGCCACGTGCGGGTAGGCAAACGTGGCCAGCTCCACCCGCGAGGACTCAAAGTTCAGGGTTTGCAGCAGGCGGTTTAGGTCATCGGTTTGGATGCGGTGCTGGCTCAGGGCTTCCTTGGCCAGGCTCAGCTTGCCGGCTTCGAAAGGGCGCTGCTGCACGGCTTGCACCAGGGCGTCCACGGCTTGCGGGGGCAGGGTGCGGGAGCTGCTGGCCGCCGGGCCGGGGTAGTAGCCCGCGTCGTCGTCGTCGTCGGCCGCGCCGGTTGGGTTGCTGCCGTAGCCGTTGCCGTTATTGTAGTTGGGCGCCGGCGCGGGGTTGTAGCCCTGGGCGTGCTCGTTGTGGCCGTTGGGCGAGCCGCCGTTGTACGGGTAGTTGCGGCCGTAGTCGCCGCCCTGGCTGCGCGGGGCCGGGCCGTTGTTGTAGCGGTTGTCGTAGCCGTAGCCGTAGCCTTGGTACTGGTGGCTGCCTCCGTAGCCGTCGCCCCGGTCATACAGCGCCACGGCGCCCACCTGCCGCAAATCGAGCGGGCGGCCGGGCCGGGTTATGAGCACGAAAGAGGTTTCGAGGCCGGGCTCCAGCCACACCCGGCTGCGAAACCGGACGGCCCCGCCGTAGGGCGTTGGCAGGATGAAATCGGCCCAGTGCAGGCCGGGCATCAGCTGGTTGACGTGCACCTGCCGGGCCCCGCCGCGCGTGAGCGGGCGCCCGTCGAGCACGAGCCCAAACGGCATGCCGCGCTCCGACGAAAAGTTGACATTGGCCGCGGGTGGGTGAGCCAGCGCGGGAACTACCGCCGCGAACCAACCAAACAGGGCAAGAAACAGGGCCTTTTTCATGACGCCAACAGGGGAGAAGAGGGCCGGAAAACCCGGCCTGTCTCACCCGTTTTCAAAAGGTATGCCACGTTGAGGGGCGCCAGGCTGGCCGCGCGCACTATGGCTGGCCACGCACGCCAGCATCGAGCACTGCTTTGTCACGCAAAAGCCCCCGCAACGATGGCTGCGGGGGCTTTTGCGGGTAGTGGCGGGCGGCGCTACTGGGCTATTCGCGTCACCTTAAACTCGGTGCGGCGGTTGCGCTGGTATTCGGCCTCGTTTTTGGGTTTCACCACGATGGGCCGGGTTTCGCCGTAGCCTTTGGCCGTGATGCGGGCTTTGTCCACGCCTTTGCTCACGATGTAGGCGACGGCGGCCTGGGCGCGCTGCTGCGAAAGCTTCAGGTTGTAGGCGTCTTTGCCGCGCTGGTCGGTGTGCGAGCTCAGCTCGATGGAGATTTTGGGGTTGTCGACCAGCGTTTGCACCAGCGTATCGAGGCGAATGGCGGCATCGGGGCGGATATTGTATTTGTTGTAGTCGTAAAAAATGTCCTTCACCTCGATGGCCTTGTTGACGACGATTTTATTCAGCGTCAGGGTCACGGGCAGCACAATTTCATTCGTCGGGTTGGGCAGCTGGTCCTGGGTAGGCTTGCGGCCCACGGTGCTCAGCGCGGCGCGGGCCGTGAAATCGCCGGGCCGCTCGGCCACCAGCGTGTAGCTCGACACCGAGTCCAGCCGCGCGGTGAACTTGCCATCGGGGCCGCTGGTGATGGTCTGGCGCTGGCCGTTGGGCCCGATAATGGCCACCTGGGCGCCGGCAATGGGCAGGATGGTGTTGGCTTTGCTGTCGCGCTCCAGCACGGTGCCGTCGGCGGCGAAAGTCACCAGTTTCGGCGCCTTCTTCTTGAACATATACTCGTCGTCGGAGCCTTTGCCACCGGCCCGGTTCGAGCTGAACAGGCCCACGTCGGCGCCGGTCGGGGCGGGGGCAAAGTCGTCGGCGATGCTGTTCACGTCGGCGCCGAGGTTCAGCGCCCGGCCGCCTTTCACCACAAAAATATCGAGCTTGCCCAGGCCGGGCCGCCCATCCGAAGCAAAATACAGCGTGCCGTCGGGGGCCACGCCGGGGAAGTTGTCGTTGCCGGGCGTGTTGATGTTGTCGCCCAGGTTTTCGGCCGGCGAGAAGCGGCCGTTGGTGCCCAGCGTGGTCTTGTAGAGGTCGTTGCCGCCCAGGCCGCCTTTGCGGGAGGAGGCAAAATACAGCGTAGTGCCGTCGGGGGCGAAGGCCGGCGAAAAATCATCGGCCGTGCGGTCGTTGATGTTGGCCAGTATCGGGTCGGTCCACACGCCCGCTTTGTTGAAGGAAATCCAGAGGTCGACGCTCAGCAGGGTCGTTTTGTCGCCGGTGGGGCTGCGGTAGTCGTTTTTCTTGCCGCTGTTGGAGCGGGCAAACACCATCGTTTTGCCGTCGGGCGTGTAGGTGGCGCTGGCTTCGTGCCGGTTTTCGGAGTTGAACGGGCCTTCGAGCTTGCGGGCCGTGCCGCCGGTCATCGTGGCCGCGTTGTCGAACTTGATGGCGTAGAGGTCGTCGAAGTTCTCGCCGTTGCCGAGGTATTTCTTGCCGTCGCGGCCCGAGGTAAACACCAGGTCGCCGGTGCTGGCCAGCAGTGCGCCGCCAAAGTCCGACGCCGGCGAGTTCAGCGCGTCGACCGGCGTCACGTCGTACTTGTTTTTGATGGTGGCGATTTCCTTGCTGGCGGTGGCGTTTTTGCTTTCGGCTTCGGCGCGGGCGGCCAGGGCGCGGTTGGTGCCGCTGGTGGCGTAGCTCGTGAACTGCGCGGCGGCTTCGTCGTACTTGCCGTTGGCCCGCAGCGCCTCGGCGTAGCGAAAGCCCGCGTCGGCGTTTTTCACTTTGCCATCGAGCGCGGCCTTGTAGTACGGCTCGCTTTGCTCGACCCGGTTGGAGAGGCGGTAGGCTTCGCCGATGCGGAAGTTGGTGAGGGGCGCGTTCTTACCCTTGGCCACGTCGGCCTGATACAGCGGAATGGCCAGCTCGTACTGGCCGCGGGCAAACTGCTTGTCGCCCTTGCTCATGCTGCCCGTGGTGGCGCAGCTGCCCAGCAGCGCGGCAGCGCTCGCCGCGGCGCAGATGAATACTAAGTTCCTCATAAGTGAAGCAGCGGAGCGGGTAGGACCAAGAAGCTGGGAAATATTCCCGGAAAGGCATTTTTTGGGTTAGCAATAATACTACGTTTGCGGGCTTCCGGCCGGGAGCCGGTTTTTGGCTTCCTGCCCAAAGTAGCGGGCCAGCCAGGTCTGGCCGGCGGGGTGGGGCCAGCGGGCGTCCAATTCGCCCTTCGTGGCCAGGGTATTGTCGAAATAATAGGTGTCGGGGCCCACGGTGCCACTGGCCACGGCGGCCTTCAGCTCGTCGCGGTTGAGCACGTGCACCGCGCCGTCGCGCATGAAGGCCAGCCGGGATTTCTCCAGCAATTCCACGCCCAATTGCTGCCCCAGTTGCGCCACAAACCGCACCGAAGCGTCGATGGAACAGCCGCTGGCCCCGGCCACGCCTTCATCGAGCCCAATAACGAGAAACTGCTGGTGCAGGAACTCGGCCGACGCGTGCAGGGTACGGCCGTGGCTGGTCCATTCCTCGGCAAAGCGGGCCAGGCCGGGCAGCACGGCCACTATTTCCGGTCCGGTCAGCAAGCGGCTGGCCTGGTAAATCCAGACCCGCGCAGTGGACGGAAGCTGGTCAAAAGCAACGTACATAAGCCACGGATTTAGCGGTTGGGGCGGGCACGGGTTCGGGTTTTACCAGGTCCGTCCCGCCATCCTTTCTTCCCAAAGTTAAAGTTACTGGGAGTAAACGAATGAATGCGGCGTTTCGTGCCGGCCCGCGCGCCAAAAATCCAGCCCCGCCGCGCCGAATTACGCGTTGATGCCTTCGGCCGAAGCCACCAGCTCGGCCAGGTCGAAAACCTGCACCTTGCCTTCCTGCTCCTTGTTTTTCACGCCGTCGCTCATCATGGTCATGCAAAACGGGCAGCTCACGGCAATGATGCTGCCCTGCAAGTCGTGGCGGCCGGGGGCGCTGGTTTCGGTTTCGACGCCGCCTAGGTTGGCCAGCGCCTCGGCCGCGCCGCTGAGGGTGGCCAGGGCTTCCTCTGTGCGCTCGATGTTGATTTCTTTGCGGCCCGGCTCGGCTTCTTTCCACATTTGGGCGCCGCCGGCCCCGCAGCACAGGCCGTTGGCGCGGCTGCGCTTCATCTCCACCAGGTCGGCGTCGAGGGCGGCCAGCACGTCGCGCGGGGCTTCGTA
>CAXTCS010000184.1:0-8720 GCA_964242365.1 uncultured Hymenobacter sp.
CAGCAAGCCGACCTGCGGGTGGTGCTGGTGGCCGACTCGGTGGAGGACCTGCTGGCCCAGCTCGACGAGGCCCTGGCCCCGCAGGTGCTGCTGCTCGACATCGGCCTGCCCGGCCTGAGCGGCACGGCCGCCCTGCCCCTGCTGCGCCGCCGCTTCCCCCAGATGGAGGCCCTCATGCTCACGGCCCACGAGGACGTCGAGCACATCTACCAGGCCCTGTGCTGCGGGGCCACCGGCTACCTGGCCAAAAGCACCCCCCTGGCCCAGCTCCACGCCGCCGTGCTCGAGGTGGCCCGCGGCGGGGCCCCGATGAGCCGGGCCGTCGGCCGCAAGGTGCTCGCCCACTTCCGCCCCACCCCCGCCACCCACCCCGACCTGCTCACCCCGCGCGAGCGCCAGGTCCTGCAGGCCATCGTCGACGGCCTTTCCGACAAGGAAATCTCCCGCCGCCTCGACCTCTCCACCCTCACCGTGCGCACCCACGTCAAGCACGTCTACCGCAAGCTCCAGGTCAACTCCCGCACCCAGCTCCTCAGCCAGCACCTGAGGGGAGTCCTCTGAAGCGGCAGGTGTGTTAGGTGGCCGTTGGCCGTTGGCTGGCAATCAGTTACCACCAGACGAACAACGGACAACTAACAACGGACAACTAATAATTCAGCCCAAGTGCCCCCAGGCCCGCCCGCATTCGCACGCGGTAGCCCAGGCCGCCGGGCAGCGGGCCGGCCACGAGCGTGCCGCCGACCGCGTGGGCCCGCCGCCGCATGTTGCGGAGGCCCATGCCGTCCTGGTCGGGCCCTTCGGGGGCGCCGCCGTCGTCCTGCACTTCCAGCACCACGTCGTCTTTTTGCCGGTACAGGCGCACGGCCAGGTAAGTGGGGGCCTGGGCGTGGCGGAGGGCGTTGGTGGTGGCTTCCTTGAACACCAGGTAAAGCTCCTGGCGCAGCCGGGCGGGCACGGCCGCCACGCCTTCCAGCCCCTCGACGGCGAAGCGGATGGGCAGCGCCGTGCTCAGGGCCAGCTGGTCGAGCAGGTCGCGCATGCGGTCCTGCAACGAGTTCAGGGTGTCGGCCTCGGCATCGAGGCCCCAGGCCACGTCGCGCATGGCCGCGCTGGCCGCCTGGGTGGCGTCGAGGAGCTGCTGCAGGCCGGCCTGGTTGCCGCCGGGCCGCACGAGCAGCAATTCGGCCTGGAGTTGAATGCGCATCAGCATCGACCCCAGCTCGTCGTGCAGGTTGGCGGCGATGCGGCTCCGTATCTGGGCTTCCTGCCCTTTGCCCCGCGCCTGCCGGTTGGCGAAGGACCGCGCCAGCCAGTAAAGCAGGCCGGCGGCCACCGCCGTCGCGGCCGCGCCCGCGCCAAACGCTTGCCACCAAGCACTCAGCAAAAGCGAAATACTCAGCGGTTGCTCTGCCATATCGCCAACCAAAAAGAAATAAACGCCCAGCAACGAGCGCGAAAGGCCTGGTGGCAACTACCCCAAACCACGCCGCCGCACACGGCGCCGGTGCCGTGTGCGGCGCTGGACCCAAAAGATGGCACCGGGCCGGCTACTTTTAGCAAAGTACGCAATAAGCTGAACAATTTTTGGGACAACCCGTTAAATCACACGACAAACAGGCAGGGGTTTTAAATTAATTTACTATATATTATAGTATTTTAATTTATTTTGACTCAATCAGTTGGTTTGTGTGGTTGAAAAGCTGCCCAGGCCTGGCTCGGCAAAGTTGCTGAATTGCTTGTCTGTTATGTTCACTTGTCCGGATAGCTGCTGGACTGGCGGCCGGCTTTTCCCGTACGCTGATTAGCGCCGCATTCACCCTTTCTGCCCAAACGACATGGCCGCCCACCCACCCGAAAAAACCCGCAAACACCGCCGCGACATCGTCGTCATCGGGGCCTCGTCGGGGGGCGTTTCGGCGCTGCTCGAACTTGTTAAGACCCTGCCGGCCGATTTTCCGGCCGCCATTTTCGTGGTGCAGCACGTCGCGGCCGACTCCGCCAGCATCCTGCCGCAGCTGCTCAGCGCCGCGTCGGCGCTGGAGGCCCGGCACCCGCAGAACGGCGAAACCATCGCGCCGGGCGTTATTTACGTGGCGCCGCCCGACCACCACCTCCTGCTCGAAGGCGACCAGGTGCTGGTGACGCGGGGGCCGAAGGAAAACCGGTTCCGGCCGTCCATCGACGCGCTGTTTCGCTCGGCGGCCTACACCTACGGGCCGCGCGTGATTGGGGTGGTGCTCACGGGCTACCTCGACGACGGCACCTCGGGGCTGTGGACGGTGCAGCGGCTGGGCGGGCTGGCCGTGGTGCAGGACCCCCACGACGCCCAGCAGCCGGCCATGCCCACCAACGCCCTGGCCTTTGTGGAAGCCGACTACGTGGTGCCGCTGGCCGAGCTGGGCTCGCTGCTGGTGCGCCTGACCGCGGAGCCCGCTCCTGGCAAGCCGCGCCTCGGGGCCGCCGAGCTGGACCTGCTCCAAATCGAGCTCACCATCGCCAAGCAGGACAATGCCTTCGAAATGGGCATCATCGAGAAGGGCAAGCTGACGCCGTTTACCTGCCCGGACTGCCACGGGGCGCTCACGCAGCTCATTGAGGGCAAGCTGATTCGCTACCGCTGCCACACCGGGCACGCCTACACCGTGAGCGCGCTGCTGGGCGAAGTGACGCAATCGGTCGAAAGCCTGCTGTACCAGTCGATGCGCGGGCTGGAGGAAACCAAAATGCTGCTCCACAACCTGGGCATGCACTTCGTGGAGAACCACCAGCCCGACGTGGCCGCGCTGTTTTTCAGCAAGGCCGACGAAACCGGCAAGCAGGCCCGCGTGGTGCACGACTCCATTCTCAAGCACGAGTCGTTGAGCGGCGACCTGCAGTTTCAGAAAAAGCAGCTCCCGCAGTAGGGCCTAGGGCTGGAAATATCCCCTTTTTTGCGAGGCTAAGCCGGCGGCCCGGTGCCAGCACCGGCACTTTCTGCCCGTGCGCGGCCCCGCCCGCGCCAGGGGGCTGGCCGCCGGTTTCGGGCTGGCCGGGCGGCAGTTGCGGCGACTACGGCGGCGCTCTTGGTTTTTTTTTCGGGACTAATGACTACCTTTCCCGCATGCCCGATTTAGCTTCGCTCGAACCACTTTCCGGCCCTTCCGAACCGCCCCGCCCCGACGCGGCCGCCGAGGCGCAGCACCAGCGGCTGCACGCGCTGCTGCGGGATGCCCCGGCGGGCCTGGCCAGCCTGGCGGGGCCCGCCCAGATGGTGACCGTGACCAATCAGCGCTTCCGGGAGCTGTTTGCGGGGCGGCCCCTGGTGGGCTTGCCGCTGCGCCAGGCTCTGCCGGAACTGGCCAACCAGCCCTTTTTCGGGTTGCTCGACGAGGTGTACCACACCGGCCGCACGTACTATGGGCACGAGGAAGTCGCCTATTTCGGCCCCGACCCCGCGTACCGGCGGGTGGTCGTGTACTTCACCTTTATTGGCCAGGCGGTGCGCGACGCGGCGGGCGCGGTGACGGGCCTGCTCCTGTCGGCCTACGACGTGAGCGCCCACGTGCAGGCCCGCGAGCGGGCAGAAGCCGGCGAAGAGCCGGCCGTGGCGACCCGCCAGCAGCTGGCCCTGGCCAACGAGAAACTGGCCGTGGCCAACGAAGAGCTCGACGTGACCAACGAGGAGCTGACCGTGAGCAACGAGGAGCTGGCCCGCACCAACGAGCAGCTGGGCCTTGCCAACCGGCAGCTGGCCGTGGCCAATGAGCAGTTGCAGGCCTCCAACCTCGACATCCAGACCCACGCCCACGAGCTGCGGCACGCCCACCTGGCCCTGCGCAAGCTCAACCAGCAGCTAGAAGCCCGCGTGGCCGAGCGCACGGCCCAGCTGCAGGCGGCCTTGCGCGAGACCGAGCAGGCCAACGCCGCCCTGCGCCAAAGCAACGACCAGCTCACGTTCACCAACCAGGACCTCGACAGCTTCGTGCACGCGGCCAGCCACGACCTCAAGCTGCCGCTCGTCAACCTGACGGGCTTGTTTGAGGAGCTGCGCCGGGGCGCCACCTTCGCCGACCCCGCCGAGGAACAGCTGCTCGTGCCCCTGATTACGCAGTCGCTGCGCCAGCTCAGCGCCTCGCTCGACGACCTGGCCGCCCTGGGGCAGGCCCAGCAAGCGGCCCAGGCCCCGGCCGAGCCCGTGGCGCTGGAGGCAATGGTCGAAGACATTCTGCACCTGTTGGAGCCCCAGGTGCGGGCCGCCAAAGCCCGCATCACCACCGACTTCGCGGTGCGGCCCACCCTTGTGTATTCGCGGGCCGGCCTGTACACGGTGCTGCTCAACCTGCTCAGCAACGCGCTGAAATACGCCGACCCGGCGCGCCCGGCCCGCGTGCACCTTTCGCTCTGGCTCGACGGCGGCCAGCCCGTGCTGCGGGTCGAAGACAACGGCGTGGGCTTCGACGCGGCCCGGCACGGCCCCGAGCTGTTCCAGCTTTTCCGGCGCTTTCACGCCCACGTGGAGGGCACGGGCGTGGGCCTCTACCTCGTCAATCGCCTGGTGCGCGCCCACGGCGGCCGGCTCGAAGTAGACAGCCGGGTGGGGGCCGGCGCCACGTTCCGCGTGTACCTCGGCAAATAACCGGCCAGCGCCCCAAAATGAGGGGTTTTGTGGCCCAGTCGATGGCTTGGCTCCGTGCAAAGGAAATCCCCCGCACTGCCGTGGTCCGGGGGATTTCCCTTTTGCAAGCAGAACCAAATCACACCTTCGGCTCCGACTTCAGCTCGCGGGTCCAGAAACGGCCAATGGCCAAGGCCGCCAAGAACCTATCGAATGCAGCGCCTCCGTTCGGCGCGGCCACGGCGACGCCGTCGCCGGTCAGGATGTCTTCGGCCCCGGCGTAGGCAGCGGCGCGCAGCAGCTCCTCGCCGCCCTGGCCCGCGCCAATGGGCTTGCAGTGCCGGTAAGCCTCGTTGATGAAATGCACGGCGTCGGGCTGGCGGCGCAGGGCCTGCACGCTGGGCGCGCCGTCGGCCACGTACACGGCGTCAAACATCACCGAAGCAGTGGTTTGCAGGCTGAAATCGATGGTCAGCGCATCGCCGGCGGCGGTGCGCAGCTTGCCCAGGTGCGGGGCCACCAGCTTGGCCTTGGCGCCGCCGGCGGCCAGGGCCTTTTTCAGGGCGCTGATGGCCGCGCCGTCGGCCCCGTCGGCGGCCAAAATGGCCACCTGGCGCGTTTTGATGCTTTTGTCGGCATTCAGCGGGGTATCAGCGATGCTGAGCGCGGCCGACTTCCCCGCATTGTCGGGGGCCGGGGCCGATTGGTAGCCGGCTGAGTCGGCGTCGGCCGGCACGCCCAGGTTCAGCGGCACGCCGCTGGCGGCGGGCACGGCCAGCCCCAGGCCTTCGGCCACGCGGCTGGCCAGCTCCCCGGCCACCTGCGCGAGCAGCATCAGCATGCGCAGGCGCACCGATTCTTCCTCCACTTTGCCCAGCTCGAAACGCAGGGCTTTCACGATGTGGGCCTTTTCCCAGTCGGCCTGGCTGTTCCAAAACAGGCGGGCCTGGCTGTAATGGTCCACAAAGCTCTTGCTGCGGGCCCGGATTTTGGGCCCTTCGACGCGCTCCGGGTAGCTGGCAAAGCCGCCTTCGGCCTGCGTGGCCTGCTTGGGCGTATTGGCGTTCAGCAGGTTGGGGCTGTAGCTGGTTTTGCCCACGTTGATTTGCTGGCGCATGTGGCCGTCGCGCTGCCCGTTGTGAATGGGCGCCAGCGAGCGATTAATCGGAATTTCGTGGAAATTCGGCCCGCCCAGGCGCTTGAGCTGGGTGTCGGTGTACGAAAACAGGCGGCCTTGCAGCAGCGGGTCGTTGCTGAAATCGATGCCCGGCACCACGTGGCCCAAGTGAAAAGCCACCTGTTCGGTTTCGGCGAAGTAGTTGTCGGGGTTGCGGTTGAGCACCATTTTGCCCAGCTTAATCACCGGCACCAGCTCTTCGGGTATCAGCTTGGTCGCGTCCAGAACATCGAAGTCGAACTTTTGCTCGTCGGCCTCTTCCACCACCTGCACGCCCAATTCCCACTCCGGGCGGTCGCCGTCTTCGATGGCCTGCCACAGGTCGCGGCGGTGAAAATCGGGGTCTTTGCCCGAAATCTGCAACGCCTCGTCCCACACCACGGAGTGCACGCCCAGCGCGGGCTTCCAGTGAAATTTCACGAAACGCGCCTTGCCCTGGGCGTCAATCAGCCGGAAGGTGTGCACGCCGAAGCCTTCCATCATGCGCAGGCTGCGCGGAATGGCCCGGTCCGACATCACCCACATAATCATGTGCATGGCCTCCGGGGTAATGGAAATAAAGTCCCAAAACGTGTTGTGCGCCGAGGCCGCCTGCGGAATTTCGTTGTGCGGCTCGGGCTTCACCGCGTGCACGAAGTCGGGAAACTTGATGGCGTCCTGGATAAAAAAAACCGGAATGTTGTTGCCCACCAGGTCGAAAATGCCTTCCTGGGTGTAAAATTTCACCGCGAAGCCGCGCACGTCGCGGGCCAGGTCGCTCGAGCCGCGCGAGCCGGCCACCGTCGAGAAGCGCGTGAAAACCGGTGTTTTGGTGCCGGCCTGCAAAAAGCCTGCTTTCGAGTACCCCGCCCCGGTGTCGTAGGCCTCGAAATAGCCGTGGGCCGCCACGCCGCGGGCGTGCACCACGCGCTCCGGAATGCGCTCGTGGTCGAAATGGGTGATTTTTTCGCGGAGGATAAAATCTTCCAGCAGCGTCGGGCCGCGCTCGCCGGCTTTCAGCGAGTTCTGGTCGTCGTTCACGCGCAGGCCCTGGTTGGTGGTCAGGAACTGGCCGGCGCCGTCTTCGCGGTTCTGCGCCAGCTCGTCGAGCTTGGCGTTGTGGTTCTTCTCAGATTTCTGCTTGCTCATGTCAGGAGAGGATGAAAAGTGGTGGTGTGGACTGGCATTCAATACGAGCGAATAAGAACATTTATATAAAAATATTTTCATTATTTCCAGGGCTTCCGCACGCATCGCAGTTTGGCGCCCCGGCGGGGCGGCCCATCGGTAGCCACGGGCGGCCACCGAACGGGAAAGCTCCGGAGGAGCGACCCTCCGCTTGGCCACGGCCGGGGTCGCTCCTCCGGAGCTTTGCATTGCTACTCAATTGGTTACTACCGCTGGGCCGTCCCGCCGGGGCCGTGGTGCGGTCCTCTTGCGCACGGCCGGTTCATCGCTGGCTTACCCCAGCGGTGGGTTCTCCATTTCGATGCTGATGCAGGTGCCCTGCCCGGGCGCCGAGCGGTGGCGCAGGCGGGCGTGCAGCATCTGCACCCGCACGCCAACGCTGCGCAGGCCCACGCCCGCGCCGGCCGGCCGGCCGGTCTCCGTCGCGGGAATGTCGAAGCCGCAGCCGTCGTCCTCCACGGCCAGGGTGAGGTGCGCGCCCTGCTGCCGCAGCCGGATGCCGAGCTGCGTGGCCCCGTGGGCGTGCTTTAAGGTGTTGTGCACCAGCTCCTGGCAAATGCGGTACAGGGCCAGCTCCTGGGCCAGGGCCAGCGGCTGCGGGTAGTCGACGTCGAGGGCCACGGCCAGGGCGCCCGACTGGCGGCACACCTCCACGAGGTATTCCAGGGCCTTGGCCAGGCCCAGGCGGGCCAGCTCGGCCGGGTAGAGGTTGTGCGACACGGTGCGCACTTCTTCGACGGCCGTGGCCAGCACGTCTTTGGCCAGCCCGAGCAGGGCGGCAGTGTCGTCGGCCGGGCTGCTTTCCAGGCGGTCGACCAGCAGCTTGGCCATGGCAATGGAGGAAGCAATGTCGTCGTGCAGGTCGCGGCCGATGCGCTCCCGCTCCATTTCCTGGGCCTCGATGACGGCCTCCAGCAACTGCTGCTGGTGCAGGGCTTCGGCCGCGTGCAGGCGCAGCTGCTGTTGCAGCAGGCGCTTCTGGTAGGTGACCAGAAACACCACCAGCGCGCCCGCCGCGAGCAGCATGAGCCCGATGCCGCCCATGAGCAGCTGCCCGAAGTTTACTTCTGTGGGCGCATCCATAGGGCCAGGCAATAGCAGCTGTGCAGCACCACGAGCAGCAGGGCGTGAACGGTCCAAATCCAGATATTCAGCTCATTGGAGTAGCGCTGCAACGCGTAATTACTGAAAAGCGCGATTTGGAGCTTGCCCAGAAAAAACAGCAACGCCCCGGTCGACACCCAAAACATGGGGTCGTGCGACAAGTGCTGCACGCGCAGCTCGTGCAGCAGCTTGCGAAAATACAGCCCCACCAGCCCCAGCACCAGCAGGCTTTCGAGCACCTGAAGGGTCGGGTTGAACTGCGTGGCCGGCACCAGCCAGCCGCTGAGCGCGGCGTAGAGCGCAAACGCGCCGGCCAGCCACGGCCGCAGGCGCGTGAAAGCCGCCGACTCCAAAGCCCGGTCGTAGACCAGCGCCAGCAGCCACAGTTCGCCCGCCGCGTCCACGGCAAACAGGAAGAGGTTGGGCCGGTGGTGCTGGCTCAGGAAGCGCGCCACCAGCTCCACGCCCAGCCCAAACCAGACCAGCCCCACGAGGTAGCGCAGGCCCGCCGGCAGCCGCCGAAACAGCACCAGGCCACTCACCCCGGCCAGCAGCAGCGGCACTACTTCCAGCCGGGAGGCCAGGCTAAACCAAAAGCTTGCATTGCCCATTAGGTACTGATGTTACGCAGTTGCTGCGGAAGCAAGCGCTTTGGTTGCTGGTTGCTGGTTGCTGGTT
>CAXTCS010000185.1:0-8685 GCA_964242365.1 uncultured Hymenobacter sp.
TCGCCGCCGTGGATGGCGACGAGCTGCTGGCCGAGCTGGCGCGCCGGGCGGTGCCGGCCGGGGCGGTGCGCTCGGTGGGCGAGGCGCTGGCCCAGCCGGCGGCCCAGGCCATGCTGCTGCCCGCGGCCGGCTACGTTCGGGCGGGGTTGCGCACGGTGGCGTTTCGCAGCGAGGAATGGGCGGTGGCCGCCCGGCTAGCCGCCCCGCCGACGCTGGGGCCGGAGTTGGAAAAGGAATGGCCTGAAAACCCCGCCAACGCGGCCGAAACCAGCGCCCCGCTTACTTTCGTGCCGCCGGTTTCGCAGCAATAAAGCCGGGTTCTGCACCGAAATCGCGTCCATCGTTGTTGCCTAATTTCGCGCTGCCGATTCACGGGGCGTTATTTCCATATTGCATGGCCAAATCATCCACTAGAAAAACCGCCAAATCCGAGCTGCTCATCGCCCCGGAAACGGCCAGTCTTCCCGAAATTCCCGCGCCGGCAGCGAAGCGGAAATCGGCTAAAACCAGCAAAGGCCGCAAAGAGGCCGTGGCCGCCGCGCCCGAGGCCAGCCCCATCGGCGCCACCGCCACCGACAACCTGCCCACCGCCGAGCCGGGCTCGCCCATCGAGGCGCCCGCCGACCGCCTCGACCAGATTTTTGAAGGCCTCAGGCAGAAATCAACCGCCAAGCAGGCGATTTTCCGCAACACCCAGGCGGCGTTCGACTGCCTGCGCCTGGTGTCGCAAGAGCTGGTGGTGGAGCTCACGCGCAAGCTCACGCCCCTCGATTCGACCGTGATGATTGAGTACCGCTCCATCAACGACATGGAGTTTCACATCCGGTTCTCGGGCGATTTGCTGGTGTTCGTCATGCACTCCAACGTGGTCACGTTTGCCGACGATTACGGCCCCATGCCCAGCCCCTACGTCGTCGAAGATTTTCGGCGGCGCTTCTTCGGCCACATCATGGCCTATAACTTCATGGCCGACAGCATCAAATACCAGCGGTTGAACGACCCCGGCTACCTCGTCGGCCGCCTGCTCGTCAACATCGACAACCACTACTTCCTCGAAGGCGTGCAGCAGCTGGAGCTGCCCAACAACGACATGTCGGACAACCCGATAACGACCGAGGCCATGCGCCTGTTCGTGGAAAGCGCCATGATTGCGGCCGTCAACAACGACCTGATTGCCCCGCCGCTGCCCGAGATTCAGAAAATCAGCGTCAAGCAAAAGCTGGAAAACCAGCAGGTTAGCCGCGGCAGCAAAGTGGGCTTCAGCTTCTCGCACGAGCAGAGCTATTGATTTTTCGCCCAGCGTCAGGAGCCGAAAAAGGGGCTTCACGGAGTACGCCCCCGCTGTGAAGCCCCTTTTTCGGCTCCTGACGCTGGGCGAAATTTTACTGCCCGTAGCCCACTTTGCGGCGCACCTTGGCCAGCACGCCGGCGCCGTATTCCTGCGCCCGCTTTGCCCCGATGGCCAGCTGCGCATCCAGCTCAGGCAGGTTGCTCATGTAGAAGTTGAACCGCTCCCGCTCCGGCGCGAACCGGCGCAGAATCAACTCGTACAGCTCTTTTTTGGCGTGGCCGTAGCCGCCGGCCCTCGTGGCCGAAAAAGAAGTAGCCCCGGCCACATAAACGCGCCGAGGCTACACAGGATGAACCCGGGGGCCTCCTTTAAGAGGACTAAAGGTAAAAAAGTGCCCGATTAATTGCTTTTCATCTACCTGCTGCGCGACCGCCCGGCCACGGCCCCGAATGAAGTTTGGAGCACCGACATCACATACATGCTAAGACCATCCCATGGCCAAGGGTTTTTGATGTTTGGCCGCCGTGCTGGACTGGCACTCGCGCTGCGTGTCCAGCTGGCAGCTTTCCGACACGCTTGACGTGAGCTTTTGCCTCCAGGACCTCCACGCAGCCCTGCGCTGGGCCACCGACAGGGCCTTCATCGAACGCACCGTGAAATGGGAACGCATCTACTTCAACCCTGCCGCCGACAGCCACCACCTGCACTAGTCAATTACACGCGTACTTTGCTTGCCACCGCCACCGCCGACCTTACCAGAGACGTGCGCGGCCAAACGCCCGCGCACGTCTTTGTCCAAACCCCTTCATTCAAACATAACCCGATTACTTAAAAACCCCCGCTGAGCTGTCCAGTTTTTGGGGAGCAGTACATTCTCTCATTAGCTTTCCGTTGATATCATACTTTTATGCGCCTGCTACTACTCCGCTTCTACCACCTCCGCTGCCTTCCGGGCCTAGTCGGCCTGCTGCTGGCCGGCACCATGGGCGCCGGCCGAGCCCAGACGCCGTTTTTTGGACCCACTACTTCAGTGGGCAGTAGTGTGAGTGGGGCCGAGGCCTATGCGGGCAGCACGGCGACCGATGCGCAGGGCAACGTCTATGTCACGGGCACTTTTGGCGGCCGGCTCCTCTTCGGCAAACAGCAGCTCAACAGCCGGCTCAGCAACCTGGACGTGTTTGTGGTGAAGTACGACGCGGTGGGCAACCACCAGTGGGCCGTGAGCGCCGGGGGCGACCTGCCGGACTACGGCATGGGGCTGGCGCTCGACGCCGGCGGCAACGTGTACATCACAGGCAATTATGCTTCGCCTGCGCAATTTGGGGCCATCACGCTGCCGGCCCCCGCGGGCCGCGCCGATGTCTTTGTGGCGAAGCTGAACCCGGCCGGTGACTGGCTCTGGGCGACGAGCGGTGGCGGTGTCGAGGACGACAACGGCACCGCCTTGGCCGTAGACGCGGCCGGAGTCCTCACGGTGGCGGGCAATTTTGGGGGGGCTTCGGCCACCTTTGGCACTACCCAGCTGGCCAATACGTCAGCGGGCACCTCGGCCCGGGCGGGGTTCGTGGCCCGCCTCAACGCGGGCGGCAACTGGCTCACGGCCACCGCCATCATGGGCCAGGGAACTATCGCGAGCAGCGACGTCGCGCTCGACGCGGCGGGCAGCGCGTATGTGTGCGGCAGCTTTGCCGGGGTCAGTGCGACCTTTGGCAGCACTACGCTCACCAATGCCGACGCCAGCACCACCGATAGCTTCGTGGCCAAGCTAACACCGGCGGGCAACTGGCAGTGGGCCACCCGCGGCGGCGGCCCGGGCCAAGACCGCGCCCAAGCCGTTGCGGTCGATGGTAACGGCTTGGTATATCTCACGGGAGGCTTTGGCGGTTCGGCCGCATTTGGGGCCACCTCGCTGGCTAGCCAAGGAGCCGCTTTCGACATTTATGTGGCTTCCCTTGATGCCAACGGTGCCTGGCGCTGGGCCACCCGGGCCGGCGGTGCCGATGCCGATGCCGGCAGCGACTTGGCCTTGGATGGGAAGGGCCGACTGCTCATAACCGGCGAGTTTTTCAGTCCCAGCGCTCAATTTGGCTCCGCTAGCCTAGCGCTCAGCGGCACTCAAGGTCAGTCCGATGCCTTCATCGCCAAGCTGGACGCCGCCGGCGCCTGGCAATGGGCACTGGGTTCGTCGGGTTCGGTAGAAGAAATTGGCCATGCCCTGGCCCTCGACGTTGATGGCGGCATGTACCTCATTGGGACGTGCCTGGGCGCGGGGCAGTTTGGCAGCACCACCCTGCCGGGCACCCAGCCATTCAGCAAAGTGTTCCTAACTAAAGTGTACGACCAAGGGCCCTTGGCGTTGGTGGGTACGTTGGCCCCGGGCAACGGCGCGCCCGGCCAAACCGTGACAGTAACCGGCAGCGGCTTCGTGGGCGTGACGGCGGTGTTGTTCAACGGCCGGCCGGCGGCCTCCTTTGCGGTCCAGTCGACCATGCAGTTCACGGCCGTCGTGCCAGCGGGCGTCACGGCGGGCCCGGTAAGTGTGCGCACAGCGGCTGGCACGAGTAACTCGCCGACGGACTTCATGCCCACGGCCTTGTCCTTGGCAGCGGCCCGCGCCAGCCGCCTCGCGCTACGTCCCAATCCGGCAACGAGTTATGTTCAGATGTCGGGCCTGGCGACGGGCAGTTCCGTGCAGCTGGTCGATGTGCTGGGACGCGTGGCACGCGAGACGACCGTTTCGGCGGCAGGAGAAGTGTCGGTGCGTGGGCTGGCGCCCGGCTACTACATCCTGCGCGCGACCGATGCCCAAGGCCGGCAGATTGCCGGCCACATAATGGTCGAGTAGCTGTTGACCACCTTGACTTGGCTTCCAAGCCGGAGGTTTTATTTGTTTAACAACACCCAACTATTGATTTTTCGCTGTGCGAAACTTTACCGGCCGTAGCCCACTTTGCGGCGCACTTTGGCCAGCACGCCGGCGCCGTATCCCTGCGCCCGCTCTGCCCCGATGGCCAGCTGCGCATCCAGCTCAGGCAGGTTGCTCATGTAGAAGTTGAACCGCTCCCGCTCCGGCGCGAACCGGCGCAGAATTAGCTCATACAGCTCATTTTTGGCGTGGCCGTAGCCGTAGCCACCGGCCGCGTAGTTGGCGCGCAGGGTGGCCGTCTCGGCCGCCGTGGCCAGCAGCGAGTACAGCTTGAAGGTGGTGTCAGTATCCGGGTTTTTGGGTTCCTCCAATGGCGTACTGTCCGAAATAATGGTTTTAATGGCTTTCAGCAGCTCCTTTTCGGGCGCAAAAACGTCGATGATGTTGCCGTAGCTCTTGCTCATCTTGGCACCGTCGGTGCCCGGAATGGTCATCAGCTCGGCATCGACGCGGGCCTGGGGCAGCACCAGCGTGTCGCCGTAACGGCTGTTGAAGGCGTGGGCGATGTCGCGGGCAATTTCGAGGTGCTGCACCTGGTCTTTGCCCACGGGCACGATTTCGGCGTCGTACAGCAGAATATCGGCGGCCATGAGTACCGGGTAGGTGAACAAGCCCGCGTTCACATCCGACAATTTATCCGCTTTGTCCTTGAAACTGTGCGCGTTGGCCAGCATCGGGTAGGGCGTGAAGCAGCTCAGGTACCACGTTAGCTCGGTTACCTGCGGCACGTCGGACTGCCGGTAGAACAGGTTTTTCCCGGTGTCGAAGCCGCAGGCCAGCCACGCGGCGGCCACGGCGTAGGTGTTCTGGCGCAGCAGCTCGGGGTCGCGCACGGTGGTGAGCGAGTGCAAATCGGCGATGAAATACAGCGAGTCGTTGGCCGGGTTTTTCGACAGCTCGATGGCGGGCAGAATGGCGCCGAGCAGGTTGCCAAGGTGGGGGCGACCAGTGCTTTGGATGCCGGTAAGAATGCGGGACATACAGAAAATTAAGGAGTTAAGCGCACGCCTTGGTTGTAGGCGTGCACGACGGCGGCCAGTTGGGCCCGGCTCACGGCGTTGGTCGCAAACTGCCGCTGCAACACCGGGTCGGCCGGAAAAAGCGCCGCCACGAAGCCACCGGGGGCCAGCTTCGCATCGAAGCCGGGCGTGCGGCTGGGGCTGTAGGCAAAGAAAACAGTGGTGCCGGGTTTGCGCAACACGGGCAGCTTGACGTGGGCCTTGAAATTGGGCCCCATTTCAACGAGGTAGTAATAATAGAACAGCTCAACCGGGCCGGTTTCCAGGATTTCCAGCAACGCGGGGTCCTTAAAATCCGCATCGGCCCCGCCGCGGAAACGGAAGTTAGCTACTGGAATAAACCGGTGATTATCAATGGTAAAAGCGGCAACTTCGCTGCTTCGAAACTTGTGCTCCCGGCCGTTTTTGGTGCCAATCAGCATGGTCGGGCTGCCGCCTTCGGCCAGCACCAGCTTCAGCGAAGCGGTGCCTTTGGCGCCATTGGCCAGCTCGTAAGTGCCGGGCGCGAAATTGAACTGGGCTTGCGCCACGACGGGTAGCAGCGCAGTCAAAGCAAGGACAACCAATAGACGCAACGCCATAAAAATTTCTTGTAGAACTCATAACCTTTAAGTACGGAACGACCTGCTAGTTTTATGGCCTGGCCACAACTATAACTACGCAACGCGGGCAAGCGGCAGTTTAAACCGCTACCTGCCCGCGTTGCCGGCGGAGATATGCCGGTTGCTTGAAAAGCAACAGCCGCTATTTGACAGCGTTATACTCTTGAATCAAAGCACGAAACTCAGGTATGGATCTGGATTTTTTGTCCGCTCGCTTGATTAGGTCTGGGCGGCCAGCCAAGAAAGAGGTCATTACCTCCGCGTGTTTTTTGCCCATGAACGGCACCATTTCCGCGGTGTCCTCGCCTTGGCGACGAAGCAGATACACCGTTGAGTTGTCCATGTTGCCCAGTGCCCCGAAATGGCCCCTTACATAGTAAGACATTTGGTATTCCAACAGCTCAAGCTTGCCCGTTTCTACCACCTTAGCAAAGTCATTCTTCTTTGTCATACTCATCGTCATGGGCATGTTAAGCTTGATGTTGTGGAGCATCACGTAGTGGTCGCTGCCGATGTCGAATGAACGCACTTGTTCGGGCGAGTAAGATTGGCCTTTCTTGCCCGCTTTGCTCGTGGGGTCCGCTGCATCGTCTTTGATAACCAATTTTGGGTGGGCACCGGTTTGGTAATCAAGTTTGCCCGTGCCTTTGGTGCCGTCGGCTAACTCGTAGGTGCCGGCGGCAAATTCGGCTTGTGCCGCACTAATCAATGGACACATGGCCGCAGCCAGAAAGAGTACGAGAAAACGCATGAGAAAATGGATTGGGGTTTGGTGAAATAAAGGTGAAAGTATGCTACGCAGCGGCGTCAGCAACGGCTTCCGTTTGCAGCTCGGCGGTTTCCTTCTGGCCCAAATACCGGTCAATCAGAAAGTGGGCCAGGTACAGCACCGGCGTAAGCAAAATAGCGGCCGCGAATTTGTACCAATAGTTGGTGTTGGCCACGGAAATCACCTGGTCCATCGTCCAGTTGCCGAACACGTAAAAGGCCACGTACAGCACCACAAAGGAATCGACCAACTGGGAAATCAGCGTCGAGCCGGTGGCGCGCAGCCAGATAAAACGGCCGCCCGTGGCTTTGCGGATGGCCGAGAAAATGGTGGCGTCCAGCACCTGGCCCACCGCGAAGGCCACGATGGAGCCGGTGATGATGCCCAGCCCCTGCCGGAAAATGCTCTGGTAGGCAAAGTCGATGTTGAAGGGCCGGCCCAGGTTATCGGTCTTGTTCACATCGAGCCAGAAATCGGCGGGTGGGAGCTTGGTGGTGAGGTAGATAACGCCAAACGCAAACAGGATGAGCACCACCGTGAGGTAGCTGATGCGCAACACGCCTTCCTTGCCAAAATACTCGTTGATGATGTCGGTGGTGATGAACACCACGGGCCAGATGAGCACGCCGGCCGTGAGGTTGCCCGGCAGCCCCAGGAGCTTGCCGGCCGAAAAAATCTTGACGCCGATGATTTCGGCCAGCAGCGCATTCACCAGGAAAATGCCGCTGAGGACGAGGTAAAGCTGCTGCTTCTTGTGGGCGTAAGTGTTCATGGGGAAGAGAATTAAAAATGACGGATTAAAAATTAAAAACGGGCAACCGCAGCCCATCGAAAGCAACTGCTGTGATGGATGCGGGGCATTTTTAATTTTTAATTCGTCATTTTTAATTAAAGAGAAACCACCAGCCCTTCGGTGGCCAGCTCGGCGGTGGGAAACACGCCCTGGGCCTCGTGCAGCAGCGGCTCCAGGGCCTTGTAGCGGCTGGAGAAATGGCCCAGCAGCAAGCGCTTCACGCCGGCATCGCGGGCGATTTGGGCGGCCTGGCGGGCGGTGCTGTGGTGAGTTTGGGCGGCGCGCTCCTTGAGGTCTTCCAGAAAAGTGGCTTCGTGGTAGAGCAAGTCGGCCCCGCGAATGAGGCCGGCGAGGGCGGGCGTGTAGAGCGTGTCGGAGAAGAAAGCGTAGCGGCGCGGCGCGGGCGCCGGCCCCGACACGTCGGCGTGGCGCAGGCCGGGCTGTTGGTCGTCGGCTTCGAGGTCTTCGCCCTGGGCGAGGCGGGCCAGCTGGGCGGGCGCCAAATTGGCGGGCAGCTTTTCCTTGAGCAAATTGGCGCGGCGCGGCTTTTCGGAAAACAGGTAGCCGGCGCACGGAATGCGGTGGCGCATGGGCAGCGAGGCCACGGTCAGGTGCTCGTCCTCATACACGACGGCGTGAATTTCGGTGTCCACGGCCGTGAAGGTCATCACGAAGCCCAGCTTCATGTCCGAAACGCGGGCCTGGGCGACCAGCACCTCGTCGAGGCCGGGCGGGCCGATGATGGTCAGCGGCTGGGTGCGGCCCTGCAAGTGCATGGTGCCCAGCAGGCCAAACAGCCCAAAATAATGGTCGCCGTGCAGGTGCGAGATGAAGATGGCCCGCATGTGGTGGGGGCGCACGCGGTACTCCAGCATCTGCCACTGGGTGCCTTCGCCGCAGTCAATCAGGTAATTAGACGCGCCCACCGTGAGGACCTGCGCCGTGGGGTGGCGGGCCTGCACGGGCGTGGCCGAGGCCGAGCCTAAAATCTTCAGCTCAAAAGTCAAGGCAGTGGGGTGTCGGTTGATGGTTGGCCGTTGTCGGGCGGCCATCGGATAGAACGGAAACAAAAGGTGGTTGCCAGCTGCCAGCTTCAATAAACTGACAACTGACAACCACGGGCTGCGTCGAGGCAGCTACTGACAACTAAAAAAGCTACTCCTTGTCCGTCAGGTCGCGCTCGATGGCGTGCAAAAACACCCGGTCGATGCCCTCTTCGACGGTGGGCAAGATGTGCAGCACCGACTCCAGCTTGCTGATGGTGATGAGCTTGAGCACGTGGTCT
>CAXTCS010000186.1:0-8670 GCA_964242365.1 uncultured Hymenobacter sp.
GCCTGCCCCAACAACCTGGCCCCCACCACCAGCACCACCGCCGCCCTGGCCCTGGGCGACGCCCTGGCCGTGTGCCTGCTCGAAAGCCGCCAGTTCACCGCCGCCGACTTTGCCCGCCTGCACCCCGGCGGCACCCTCGGCAAGCGCCTCTACCTGAAAGTGGGCGACCTGAGCCGCCAAAACCAGCGCCCCCAGGTGGCCGCCGACGCCCCGCTCAAAGAAGTGCTGCTCGAAATATCGGGCAAGCGCCTCGGCGCCACCGCCGTGCTCGACGCCGCCGGCCAGCTCGCCGGCATCATCACCGACGGGGATTTGCGGCGCATGCTGGGCAGCTTTTCCGACCTTGAACAGTTGAAGGCGCGCGACATTCTCACCCCGCACCCGGCCACGATTGACGTCGACGATTTTGCCGCCGAAGCCCTGGCCCGCATGCAGCAGCGCAACATCACCCAGCTGGTGGTGACGGAAGCCGGGCAGTTTGCCGGCTTCATTCACCTGCACGACTTGCTGCGCGAAGGCCTCGTTTAGGCGTGCCGGCGCGGCCGAACGACTAAATGCTCTTGCGCAGGGCCTTCACGCCGCTGGCCCTGGCAAGTGGTTGCTGGTTGCTCGTTCCTGGTTAATTAACCCAAGTTGCGGAGATTTGAACGTGAGCCCCAGCGGGGCGGCATCTCGGCAGCAAATACGCTGCTTTCCGTGTGAAAGCCCCAGCGAGGCGGCACCGTGCTCCAAATGTCGCCCCGCTGGCAAAGCTCCCGTTGAAGGGGGCCGCTCAGAAAACGGAAAATATAGCACGTTAAGGGCCAAAAATAGGCCATGGAGCTAAGAGTCCGTTTCAAAACCTCCGACTCGGAGGTTTTACCTTGTTTGTTTAATGACGAGCCACTGAGCTGGCTAGCAGCCATTTGACAATCATTGCGCATTCGTTGGCTTTTGGGCCTGCACCAGTTGGCGGTAGTACGTCAGGGTAGCCTCCTTATCCGTCGCCAATTGCTGGAGCAACGTAGCGTTGCCCCCCGCCGGGCTGTATGTAGCGCCCCACAGGGTGATTTCCAGCAGCAGGGGCAGTAAATCCAGGCCTTTTTCGGTGAGGCGGTAGGTGAATTTTGACTTCTTGTCGGCGGCGACTTGCTTGGTAACAAATCCCTGGGATTCGAGCGTGGCCAGCCGGTTGGCGAGGATGTTGGTCGCCATCTTTTCGGCCGATTGCAAAAACTCCCCGTAGGTCGATTTGCCCGCGAACACCAGGTCGCGCAGAATTAACAGCATCCATTTATCGCCCAATACATCCAGGGTAAAGCTGATGGGACAATCAGAACGGGGCTTTTGCGGCTTCATAAAAAAAGGGGTTAATTTAACTTGCAAACTAAAAGTTAATTGCTTTACCTTTGCACTTGCAATGTGCAAGCAAAGGTACCCCTTTTTACCACGCCGCTCGCCATCGTGTACCTCCCCCAACCTCACGCAACCAACATGAATTTCTCGAAAAAAAATGTAGTCATCACCGGCGGCAGCACGGGCATCGGTTTTGCAACCGCGCAAGCCTTTCTCACGGCCGGGGCCACTGTTTGGATAACGGGCAGAAGCGAAGACAACTTACAGGCCGCCGCTGCCAAGCTCAATAGTCCGAACCTAAACACGATTGTGGCCGACACCGCCAGTCTGGCCGGCGTCGCCGAGTTAGAAAAGGCGGTCGCGGAGCGCGTCAAAACCATCCACGTGCTCCTGCTGAACTCGGGAATTGGGATTTTTTCGCCGATTGAACACACCACCGAAGCCGATTTTGATGCCCAGTTCAACACGAACGTTAAGGCGCATTACTTTACCTTGCAGAAGCTGATACCTTCTTTGGCGGAAGGGTCAGTCGTGTTGTTCACTTCTTCGCTGGTCGCAACCGCCGCCAATCTCGCCACGAGTGTCTATGCCGCTACCAAAAGCGCGTTGAACAAAATTGCGCAAGTAGCTGCGAACGAACTAGCAGACAGAAAAATACGGGTCAACATCGTGAGTCCTGGGACCGTTGAAACAGAAGCTTTATTAAAGCTAATGCCTAAAGAAGCACTGGAACATGTGACCTCTCTTAACGCGCTGAAAAGGTTGGCGCAACCGGAAGAAATTGCCAAAGCAATGCTCTTTCTAGCTTCGGATGATGCCAGCTTTATTACGGGTGCAGAGCTCCTCGTTGACGGAGGCTATGCAACTTATGCGTATAAATAAGCGCCAGGTCAACTGTAAGTATGAACATAAAAAAAGCGGCAGTATGCCGCTTTTTTTATGGTTGACAAACCACGAGTTCCGCTTGCATAGTAAGAAGCTGTTTAGAAAGTCGAATTAGAAAGTCGAAAAAAGCTGCTTGGCTACGCCGACCTCCGGTTCGCTGCGCTCTGCATGACGTTTTGATGACTTCCTAAACAGCTTATAAACAAACAGGGTAAAACCTCCGAGCCGGAGGTCTTGAAACGGACATTAAGCTCCATCGCCTATTTTTGGCCCTTGACGTGCTATATTTTCCGTTTTCTGAGCGGGCCCCTTGAGGTTTGATGCCAACCGCGTAACCTCAGCGACTAAGTGGCTGCGCGGCCGGAGGGGGTGGGGCGCCGGCTTGGGGTTTTCGGTGCAATTTGCATTACGGTTCCTCCGGGAAACCACCGCCGCTGAGCTTCGTTTGCTAGCGTAAGCCCGCTCAGTCACCCAGTCACCCAGTCACTCAGTCACTCGTCACCCGTGCAAAGCACCTACCTCATCGTAATGGCCGGCGGCATTGGCAGCCGGTTCTGGCCGTTCAGCCGCACGCACCACCCCAAGCAGTTTCACGACGTGCTGGGCATCGGGCGGTCCATGCTCCAGCTCACCGTGGACCGGTTTGCGGGGGTGTGCCCGCCCGAAAACGTGTTCGTGGTAACCAACCGCGACTACCAGGCCCTCGTGCACGAGCACCTGCCCAACCTGCCCCTCGACCAGATTCTGGGCGAGCCCATTGGCCGCAACACGGCGCCGTGCATCGCCTACGCCAGCTACCGCATTGCCAAGCGCGACCCCAAAGCCACCATCATCGTGACCCCGGCCGACCACGCCGTGCTGCACGAAGACGAGTTTCGTCGCCTCATCGGCATTGCCGTGGCCGCCGCGCGCGCCCACGACGTGCTCATCACGTTGGGCATCCAGCCCTCGCGGCCCGACACGGGCTACGGCTACATTCAGTACATGGACGACCAGTCGCTGCCCGGCGGGCAGCTGCACAAAGTCAAAACCTTCACCGAAAAGCCGAACCTGGAGCTGGCCCGCATGTTTGTCGAAAGCGGCGATTTCCTCTGGAATTCCGGCCTGTTCGTGTGGCGGGCCGATGTTATCCTCGCCGCCTTTCGCCATTACCTGGGCGACATTGCCGAAGTTTTCGACGAAGGCCTCGATGCCCTCGACACGCCCCAGGAAGAAGAATTTATCAGCCAGGCGTACTCGCGCTGCCGCAACATCAGCATCGACTACGGCGTGATGGAAAAAGCCGACAACGTGTTCGTGCTGCCCGCCGACTACGGCTGGAGCGACGTCGGCACCTGGGATTCGCTCCACCGCATCGGCCAGCACGACGAAAACGGCAACATGGTAAGCGGCGACGTGCTCCTCTACGACACCACCGGCTGCATCATCAAAACCCCGTCGGAACGCCTGGTGGTAGTGCAAGGCCTCGAAGACTACATCGTGGCCGAATACGACAACGTGCTGCTGATTTGCAAGCGCAGCGAAGAGCAGCGCGTAAAGGAATTCGTAGCCGACGTAAAGGCGAAAAAGGGGGTAGGGTATAATTAGGACGCGTTTGTCATTGCGAGGAGGCACGACGAAGCAATCCGTCCTGTTCTCAGCGACTCACCTTTGATTATGACAAGCCCTTTTCATGGACCGCAAAAAGCCCCGATTCTGAGCAGAGCCGGGGCTTTTCACATTTTAAGGCTAGTCGCTTTGACAGGACGGATTGCTTCGTCCTTCGTCCTCGCAATGACAGCTAGGCGCTCACCCGCTGGCGCGCCACTTCAAACAGCATAATGCCCGCCGCCACGCTCACGTTCAGCGACTGAATCTGGCCGGTCATGGGCACGCGCAGCTTCACGTCGGCCAGGTTCAGGAGGTCGGGCGAAATGCCGTCTTCTTCTGAGCCCATGAGGATGGCCACGGGGCCGGTGAAATCAACTTCCGTGGCCCCCACGGCGTCGCCGGCTTTCTCGGTACAGGCCACGACGGTGACGCCCGACTGCTGCAAAAACCGGATGGTTTCGTGCAGGTTGTTCTCGCGGCACACCGGCAGAATATTCAGGGCGCCGGCCGAGGTTTTCAGGGCGTCGCCGTTGATTTGGGCGGCCCCGCGGCCGGGCACCACGATGGCCTGCACGCCCAGGCACTCGGCCGTGCGGGCAATGGCGCCGAAGTTGCGCACGTCCGTAATCCGGTCGAGCAGCAGCAGAAACGGCACTTTGCCTTCCTCAAACAAGCCCGACACGATGCCGTCGAGCGGCGCATAGTCAATCGGCGACACGAAGGCAACGGCGCCCTGGTGGTTTTTGCGGGTGAGGCCATCGAGCTTTTCGCCCGGCACCAGCTGCACCGGAATTCCGGCGGCGCGGGCGGCGGCCGAGATGTCGGCCACGAGGCTGTTTTTGGTGCCGCGCAGCAGGAAGATTTTTTCCAGGGTGCGGCCCGCGCTCAACGCTTCCAGAATGGGGCGCAGGCCGAACAGCATGTCGATGCTGCGGTCGGCGGCGGGGCGGTTCTCGTAGCGCGGCCGGTCGTCCGAGCCGCCGCGTTCGCGGTAGGGCGGGCGGGCTTCGCCGCGCTCTTCGCGGCCCACGGGGCGGTCACCGGCGGTTTCGTCGCGGTTGTCGCTGCCGCCGCGGCCTTTGGGCCGGGCCGGCTGGTCGCTGAATTCGTCGGCCCGGCGGTCGGGCCGGAACTGTTTTGGGGTCACGGGCCGGTTGGCGCCGTCGTAGAAGCGGCGGCCGGCTACCGGGCGCGCGGGTCGGTTGGGACGTTCGGGCCGGTCAGGGCGGTCAGGGGGGTTCTCCATTTTTCCACGGCGGCATACCAGAGCAGTTCGTACTCGGGCCGGCGCACCAATTCGTAGTAATCAGGCGCAAAGGTACTCGGCCGGGGGCGGAAGGTGTAGGTAATCGGCCCGCCGCCCAGGCTGCCGTCGGGATAAAACCACCGTTCCTCGCCGTTGAACAGGCGCCGCACGCTCGGCGGCGGCCCCAGCACCACGTACAGCAAGCCCCTGTCGGTGAGCCAGCCGGCCTTGTGAGCCGCAAAAAGGCGGTTGGCAGCCGTCACGCGGCCGTAGTAGCGCCTTATCAGGTCTTTGCCCAGCGTCTGGTTGCCCTGGGCGATGTCGAGCCAGAACTTGTCCACCGCCCGCTTGGGGTCGGGCGCGTCGGTGAGGCGCTGGCGCTCCTTGCTGGTGGTGAGATAGCGCAGAGGTTCGATGAGCTCGGCGGCGGAGGTGAGGGCCGGGTAGGAATTGGCGGCCACCATCACGGCCAGCGTGCGCGACAGGGGCGCGCCGTTGCCGCCCACGCGCAGGGCGTAGAGGCCCGGCTCGGCAAAGCGCAGCGGCTCGCCGGGGCGGGTTGCGGCCGAGTCGAGCACCGGCAGCACGCGCGGCCCGGCGGGCAGGGCGGCCGCGTTGGTCATGGGCGGCAGGGCCGGAACCGGGCCCACGGCGTAGCGTTTCCAGCGCACGGGCTGGTAGAGGCCGTAGCAGTCCACGCCAAAGGTTTCGCCGGCCCGCACGTAGCGCCGCAGCAGCGGCCGCCCGGCCGAATCGGTGAGCACGAACGAACGAGCCAGCTGGCCCTCACTCAGGCGCAGCCAGGCCGTGGTGCCGGGCTCCTGGTAATCGTCCTTGGCATCGGCCACGCCGGTGTCGATTTCCAGCACCGCCCCGGCAGGCACGCGGGCCGCCGCCACGCAGAAGCTGAGCCGCACGCCGTCGGCCTCGGGGCGTGGGTGCTGCTGGCGGCGCGCAATGCTGTCTTGCCACAGCGGCAGCCTGGCCTCGTAGCTGGGCCACACGGCCAGGCGCAGGGCATGGCCCGGCCCCAGGCGGGCGGGGGCCGGCAGGCGCAGGTACAGGCGCAGGCTGTCGCCCTCGCGGCGGGTGTCCACGTCCAGGTGCGGAACGTCGCGGTAGAGGCCGGCGTAGTCGGGGCGCGGCCCCAAAGGCGCACGGGTCGCCCCCCTGAAACTGACGCTGCCAACCGTCAGCAGCAGCAACCAGCTTATTCCGCTCACTTTAGCCATGCGTTTCATTGGTTGAGTCGTTGGTGATGGCCGGGCTGGTTTCTGACGGCCGCGGCGGCCCCGTTCGTCTACGTAAATTTGGCATGGATTACCGCTTTCCGCAACAACCAACGCCTCATGTCTTTTCGCCTCGACCGAACGGCTTTTCACGCGGGCACGCACGAAGAAGCCGAAGCCTACCACCGGCAAAACCAGCCCGCAACACTGGCTGAGCGCCTGCGGTCCGCTATGTACTTAAACAGCGTAGCCTTCAATTTCGACGTAAATAATCCGCCGCGTCTCGACCGGACCGCGTTTTCGTGCCGCGCCCACGCGCACCGCGCCCACGAGCAGCCGCACCCAAAAAAGGCCGGCCCGCACCCTGCGAACCGGCCTTTTTTCAACCAAAAATCACTCAGCCGCTCAGCTGCTCAGTCACAGCTTACCGGCGGTAATACTGGTTCATCAGGCCCAGGGCCTTTTCGCCGCGGGCTTTGTCGCCGCTGAGCTCGGCGGCGCGGTACACGCTTTGCAGGCTGAGCAGGTAGCCGCGCTGGTCGTCTTCAAACAGGCTGGCGTCGGGCTTGGTGGCGTAATAGGCCAGCATTTGCTCCGAGCGGCGGGTCATGGTGTCGAGCAGGTCGTCGGCTTTCTTCTTCTCGCCGCCGGCTATTAGCGCGGGCACCAGCTGGGGCGAGTAGTAGTCGTAGGGAATCGTGTTGTCCGGCATCAGCTCCAGGCACTTGTCGGCTACTTCTTTGGCCTTGGCCACGTTGCCGGCCGAGAGGTAGGCCGAGGACAGGCGGGCGAACTTGTCGCGGTAGTTGGCCGGGAAGCGCAGGTTGTTTTCGTCGTAGAAAATGCGCGGGTTTTGCAGGCCCCGGTAGCTGAAATCTTTCAGCAGGCGCTGGTAGGTGAGGTCTTTTTCAACGTAGCCTTCGTCGCCGCTGCGGGGGTCGTAATTCGGGTCTTTGAGCGGGAGCAGGCGGTAGGCCATGCCTTCGAGCTGGAAATAGGGTTGCAGGTTCATGTAGTCGCTCGGGGCCACGGTGCTGCTGAAGTAGATGGGCCGCTGCCAGTTGTTGGTGGCAATCATGTCGAGAATCACCAGGTTTTTCTTCTCGATGGCGCGCTTGCCCATGCTCCAGTCCATGCGGGCCACCAGCTGCTTTTCGCGGCCTTTGGGGATGATGCCCAGTTTCTTCACCGCCGCCGTGTCGATGGGCAGGAAGAAGTTGGGCGTCGGAAACGACATCATGCTCGGGCCGCCTTCCTGGTACTGCACTTGCAGCAGCGGGTTGTTGTCCTTCACCAATTGAATGAACTCCTTGAGGTTCACGCTCTGCACGGCCGGGTTGGCGGCGAAGGGCACCATGTCGTTGGTGCCTTGGGTGTAGGCCTCGTTGCCCATGCTGATGGGGAAGCCCGCCGACTTGTAGGAGCGGCGCTTCATCTGGGCGATGTACCAGTCGGTGTTGAGGTAGCTGAGCACGGCCACGCGCACGTCGGTGCGGATGCCTTCTACCTCCTGGGCGTACCAGAGCGGGAAGGTGTCGTTGTCGCCGTTGGTGAACAGGATGGCGTTGGGAGCGCAGCTGTTGAGCAGGTTTTTGGCCGAGTCGACCGAGTTGTAGCGGCCCGAGCGGTCGTGGTCGTTCCAGCCCTGGGCCGCCATGATGCCCGGAATGAGCAGGCCCACGGCCAGGGCCAAGCCGGCGCGCAGGCCGTCGGCCTTCACCACTTTGCCAAACAATTCGACCAGCCCCAGCACGCCGAGGCCTATCCAGATGGCGAAGGCAAACGTGGCGCCGGTGAAGGTGTAGTCGCGCTCGCGGGGCTCACGCGGCGGCTGGTTGAGGTAGAGGACGATGGCCAGGCCGGTCATCAAAAACAGCAGGCCCGTGACCCACGCGTCCTTGCTGTCGCGCCGGCTCTGGAACCACAGCCCAATCAGGCCCAGAATGAGCGGCAGGGCCAGGAAGTTGTTGTGCGCCGGGCTCTCGCCCACGCGCGGCGGCAGGCTCCGGGCGCTGGGGCTGAGGGGCGTGACCACGCCGGCCTGCTGAATGTCGGACTCGCGCCCCACGAAGTTCCACATGAAATAGCGCCAGAACATGTGGCCCATCTGGTAGCGGAACAGGAAGCCGAGGTTCTGGCCCATCGTGGGCTTCACGCCGTCCTGAATGTCGACCCACTTCTTGTAGTTGGCAATCTGGTCGGGCTCGTAGCTGTAGATGCGGGGCAGCAGCATCTTGTCTTCGTCGCGGTAGCCGGGCTCCTGCTGGCGGGGCAGAATTTCCTTGTACGTCCCCGATTTCACGTCGCGGGCGTAGCGCGGGGCGCCTTCCTCGTAGTGGTCGGGCTGGGCGTTGAACTGCGGGCCGTAGAGCAGGGGCCGCGAGC
>CAXTCS010000187.1:0-8663 GCA_964242365.1 uncultured Hymenobacter sp.
ACGGCGGCTTTGCCATGCTGCTGAGCGAGCTGCTGACCGTGCGCCAGCACAAAATACCCGTCAAAATCATCGTTTTCAACAACTCCGCGCTCAGCTTTGTCGAGCTGGAAATGAAGGCCGCCGCCACCCTCGAATACGGCACCGAGCTGGACAACCCCGATTTTGGGGCCTTGGCCGAGGCCGCCGGCATCAAGGGTTTTCGGGTGGGCGACCCGGCGCAGCTCGAAAGCGTGCTGCGCGCCGCGCTGGCCCACGACGGCCCGGTGGTGGTCGATGCCGTGGTGAAACGCCAGGAGCTGAGCATGCCGCCGACTATTTTCAAGGAGCAGGCAGCGGGTTTTAGTCTCTACGCCATCAAAGCGCTGATGAACGGGCGCGGCAGCGAGCTGCTGGAAGTGGCCAAAACGAACTTGTTCCGCTAGCGGTTGTGTTGGAAAAACGCCCGGATGCGGTCCACGAATTGCATCCGGGCGTAAATTTGCCCGGCCGTGCTGCTTTAACTAATGACCAACAAAGAAATCAAAGCCCTTATCTCGCTGCTCGACGACCCGGAAATCGCGCCGCAAATCCAGGACAAAATCCAGAACCTGGGCGAGAGCATCATCCCGTTTCTGGAAGAGTCGTGGGAAGAAACCCTGGACTCGCAGCAGCAGCAGCGGCTGGAGGATTTGATTCACCACCTGCAATTTGAGGGCTTGCAGCAGCGCCTGCGCGTGTGGCGCGAGGCCGGCGCCACCGACCTGCTCGAAGGCATGTGGTTGCTGAATACCTACCAATACCCCGACGCTGACTATCAGGCGCTCAACCGCGCCATCGAGCAGCTTCGCTTCGAGGCCTGGACGGCCCTGCGGCCCGAAATGCACCCCGCCGACCAGGTGCAAACCCTGAACTACGTCATGTTTCGGCAGCACAAGTTCGCGGCCAACACCCAGCACTTTCACTCGCCGGCCAACTCCATGCTCCAGCGCGTGATTGAAACCAAGCGCGGCAACCCGCTCACGCTCTGCGTGATTTACCTGTTGGTGGCTCAGCGGCTGCACCTGCCGGTGTTTGGGGTGAACCTGCCCAACTTGTTCGTGCTCACGTTCCGGCCCGAGCTGCCGGGCGCCGAGCCGTTCTACATCAACTGCTACAACCGCGGGTTGATATTGTCGCGGACGGACATCGAGCATTACGTCAGCCAGCTCAACATCACTTCCAACCCCATTTTTTTCGAGCCCTGCTCCAATCTGGACATCGTGCGCCGGGCCTTGCGCAATTTGCAGATGAGCTTTGAGAAGTTGCAGGAATCGGTGAAAGCCGCCGAAGTAGCGGTGCTGCTGAGCATTCTGGAATAGCAGGTCCGAGCTGTTCTCAGCGACCCGCTCTGAAATGTGAAAAGCCCCGATTCTGCTCAGAATCGGGGCTTTTTGCGGTCCATAAAAAGGGCGTGTCACAAGTTAGGGCTGGTCGCTGAGTACGGGACGGATTGCTTCGCTGCGCTCGCAATGACAGGTCTTCTCCTACCGCTTAATCAAGCAGCCGGCGGCGCGCTTGTCGGCCACGCCGGCGGGGCGGCCGGCCAGCACGTTGTCGAGCACCTGCTTCAGGTACGGCTGCTGCACGCTGCTGGCTACCTGCGGGTTATCGTCGATAGCGCCGCGGTAGCGGATGGCGAAGCCGCCGGCAGCGGGCTCCAGCACCACGGCTTCGGCGGTTTTGCTCACGCCGAGCAGGCCGGCTACCTGCTGGCTGGCATCGGTGAGGGTGGGCAGCTCGACCTCGCCGGGGGCGGCGGTGCCGGGCGCGTCGAGATTAATGGGCACGTTGATGAACAAAAACTGCACGCCCCGGCCGCGGTAGGCGCTGCTGAGCGCCGCCAGCCGCTGCTGGTAGAGGCGCGAAAAGGCGCACGCCGGGTTCAGAAACACCACCACCACGGCCTTGCTGCCGGCGTAGCTTTTGAGGGCCACGTCGGCGTTGGCGGCGGTTTTGAGGGTGAAATCGGCAACGGTGCCGCCGGTTTGGGCGCGGGCTGCGCCCACGGCCAGCGTGACGACCAGCAGGGCCACGGCGGCAAGGATAGAAATTCGGCGAAAAGACATGGGGGAAGGTAAGACAAAATCGAAGAAAGCACTTGCAAGCGCTACGCAGCCGGTTCGTGGCAGTGCGTGAGCACGTAGCCGGGCGCCGGCTGAGAATAGCAAATGCAGTGCCGCGTCTGGGCGCCATCGAGCACGAGCGTAGCGGGGATTTCGCCGGTTTCGCGCGGCACAAAAGAGCCCAGCAACAGCTGATTTTTGAAGAGGATGCCGCGCTGCGCGGCCAGCTTATAGAGCGTTTCCTTGGCGCTCCAAAGCAAGGTGTAGTGGGCGCTGGCGCCGTGGGGCGCCGCGTGGGCGGCGGCCTGGGCATCGGCCCACTCATTCGGGGCCAGGAACTTGCCCGCCAGCCGCTGGGCTTTGTCGCGGATGATTTCGACGTCGACCCCGGCCCGGCCGCCGCGCGCCGCCACCGCCGCCACCCACGCGCCGGAATGCGATAAGGACACGGCCAGGCCGGGCGCATCGCCCGCCAGCCAGGGGCGGCCGGTGGCATCGTTTTGCACCACCAAATCGGCGCGTGGCCGGGCCATTAGCTCGCCCAATACCGCGTGAATCAGTGCCCGGCCGGCCAGCCACTGGGCCTGGCGGGCGGCATCGGCCGTGGCGGGCATCAGGGCCTGGTAGGCCTCGGGTTGGGGCAGGCCGGGCCACAGCGCGGCGGGCGTTTCGGTGAGGTGCCAAAGGCCCAGCACGGCGGTGGGGGAGAGGCGCTGAAAGGAGTGCAGAGGCATTAGGTAGTGGTTAGTGGTCAATGATTAGTGATTAATGTTTGGGGTTTTAAGCTCGCTAAAAGCCAATGGGTTTGACTTGCAATAGTTGGCCGCTGACCATTTACCACTGACCACTAATCACTAACCATTAATCCCAAAGCTACCTTTGCGGCGCCCGTATGTCCGAGATTTTTCGCCCGCTCATTACCAAAACCGCCACCCTGGCCGGCCACCGCGACGCGGTGTACGCCCTGACGGCCGGACCGGAAAACCGCATCTATTCGGGCAGTGCCGACGGCATGGTGGTGGGCTGGGACGCGGCCGACCCCGCCCGTGACGGCGAGCTGCTGGCCCGCGTCGAAAACTCGGTGTATGCCCTGCGCCACCTGCCGGCGCTGGGCCTGCTGGTGCTGGGGCACAATTTTCAGGGCATTCAGGCCATCGATTTGGCGCGGCGGCAGCTGGTGCAGGCCACGGCGCTGCCGCCGGTGGCCATCTTCGAAATCGTGTTTTCGGCCAGCCGCCAGCGGCTTTACGCGGCCCTGGGCGACGGCACGCTGGCCGTGCTGCAAGTGCCGGGTTTTCGGGTCGAAAAACTGCTGCGCCTCGCCCACAAAAGCCTGCGCTGCCTGGCCCTGCACGAAGGCCGCGCCGAGCTGGCCGTGGGCAGCTCCGACGCCCTCACCCGCGTGCTCGACCTCGACTCGCTGGCCCTGAAATATACGCTGGCCGAAAGCACCAACTCGGTGTTCGCGGTAGCTTATTCGCCCGACGGCGGCACGCTGCTCACGGCCGGGCGCGACGCCCAGATCCGGGCCTGGGACGTGGCCGCCGGCTACGTCCTCGCGCAAACCGTGGCGGCCCACATGTACACCATCAACAACTTGGCGTTCAGCCACGACGGGCGCTACCTGGCCTCGTGTAGCCTCGACAAAAGCATTAAAATCTGGGATGCTACCGACCTTGGTTTGCTGCGCGTGCTCGACCGTGCCCGCTCGGCCGGCCACGGCACGTCGGTGAACCGCCTGGTTTGGCCGGGCACCGAAAACCGGCTAGTTTCGTGCAGCGACGACCGCAGCCTGGCCGTGTGGGCGATTGAGGGTGAGGGAGCTGTTAGCTTTTAGCTGCTGGCTGTTAGCTTTTTCGCGTTGATGTGCTGATTTATAAGTTTGTTAAACCCAGAAGCTAGCAGCCAGCAGCTAAAAGCTAACAGCCAAAAAGATGAAACTTACCGCCCTCGATATTCGGCAGAAGACGTTTGAAAAGTCCTTTCGGGGCGTGGACCGCGACGAAGTGCAGGCTTTTCTGACCACCGTGTCGCAGCAGTGGGAGCGACTGGGCGATGAAAACCGCGAGCTGCGCCTCAAGCTGGAGCACGCCCAGCAGGACGTGCAGAAGATGCGCGAAGTGGAAAGCAGCCTCTACCGCACCCTGAAAACGGCCGAAGACACCGGCAACCACATCACCGAGCAAGCCCAGCGCGACGCCGACCTGCGCGGGCGCGAGGCCCAGCTGCAAGCCGAAAACCTCCTCAACGAAGCCCGCCAGCGCGCCCGCGCCGTGGTGGACGAAGCTTACCAGCAGGCCGAAAAAACCGTGGCCGACATGCAGCGCGAAGTCACCGGCCTGGGCCAGGAGTGCCAGCGCCTGGAGCAGCAGCTCGACGGCCTCGTGCGCGACCTGCACCACCTGGCCTCCGATGCGCTGGACAAGGTGGAAAAAGCCCGCAACCGGCCCAAGGGCGGCACGGCGGCCATCCTTTCGCGCGCCGCCCGCGTACACGTAGAGCGGCCGAAAGAATTGGCGGCCGAACCCACTTCTGAGCCCACGCCCGCTATGCAAATCAACCCCGCCTCCGCTGTTTTGCCCGCCGCGGCCGTTGCGGCGGCCACGCCCGCATCTTTTGCTCCAACGGCGCTCGGCCGGGCCGAGGAGCGCCTCGAACGCGCCGCCGAGCCCGCCGGCTACAACCCCAAGCCCGGCCAGCAGCCCGACCCCGGCGCGCCCGCCCAAACGCCGCACCCCGACATTGAGCGCCCCGGCGCGCCAGCCGAAAACCCCGGCATCGCGCCCGCGCCCCACATCGAGCCGCCCGCGCCTTCGCAAGTGCCCGAGCCCAACCCGCCCTACGTGCAGCCCACCGCGCCCGACATTCAGCCCATCGGCCCCGGCCACCCCGAGATTACGCAGCCATCGCCCACCACGCACCCCGGCCAGCCGGGCATGGCGGCCGCGCCAGCGGAAGCAGCAGTGGCCGAAAAGTCATTCTTCGACGAAATCTAGACCACGGATTAATCAGATTCGTCGGATGGGTCGGATTTTGTAATTGTCTTTCCCGGAAAGCCTGTCCTTTGGATGGGCTTTCTTTTTTGGAGGCAACCTTTGCGGCGGCGGTCGCTGAACTGCCGCCGCACAGCCACAAATCGTCATCTTTCCACCTTCCCCCTTCCCACCTTTCCCCCTCACCACATGGGCCAAATCGCACTCGAAGGACTGGAGTTTTTTGCTTTCCACGGCTACTACGACGAGGAGCAGAAAATTGGCAATAAGTACGGCGTGGACCTGTACATCAGCACCGACCTGCTGGCCGCCGGCGAGTCGGATAAGTTGCAGCAGACCGTGAACTACGAAGTGCTCTACCGCCTCGTGGCCGAGGAAATGCGGGCGCCCGCCCGGCTGTTGGAGCACGTGGCCCACCGCGTCCTCGACCGCATCATGGCCGAGCTGCCCCACGTGCGCAAGGTGCGCATCAGCGTCAGCAAGTTCAACCCGCCGCTGGGCGGCATCTGCCACCGGGCGCGGGTGACGCTGGCGCGGCGGCGCAAGGCGGGAGGGAAGGCGTAAAAGCGGTTTTTTGGGTTCGGTGCTGCGGCCCCGCGCCCTGCTTCTTGCGGAGCATAGACCCGAAATAGGCTTTAGTGGCGGAGGGTAAGCGCTGCTGGGACCGTACCGTTCTGCTCACGCGGGAAGAGTTGCGCCGCCACGGCGCGACTTTATGGCTACGCCTGGCGCGAAATGGGCTGGCGGGCAACAATCTCCGCGACCAACTCGCTTTCGGGCCGGCCGCGCAGGCGCTGGTAGTTCAACTCGAACAGCCAGGTGGCGTGCGCCGCGTCGGCGGCGGTGCGCACCGAAAACTCCGTCCAGCCCTGGTACGCGGCCCCTCCCCAACGCAGCGGCCGCGCCGAGCCGCTGGCTACCAAGGCTTGCCCCAGCGCCGGGCTGGTGGCCAGGTGCGCCTCGCCGTTGCGGTGCAGGTGGCCCAACTCATCATCGCCGACGTAAAAATCAGTGCCGTCCACCACTTCCCCCACCCGAAACAGGTCCCAGTGGGCGGCGGTAATAACCCCGGACCAGCCTTGAATGGCTTGCGAAACCGGTTCGAGTACGGCGACCAGCGTGGGGGCCGGGGCCAGGGGGCCTTTTTCAGAGAGTTTCATCGGCTTTGATTAAGTAAAGGGTTGGTTAAAAGTCTGGTTCAGCTGCCACCCAGAGGATTTCGGGTAGCCGCGGGGCCGGTGCTACCAGGGGCTGATGCCCGTCTGGGGCGCATTATCATCGCTGAAAAACTGGCTGGTCGGGCCGTCTGGCCCTAACAGGGCCGCTTTTACGACGCGCGCGGCGGCCTCGGGTACGCTGCCGGGGCCGCTGTGGTGGTTGAAATCGGTGGCGGTATAGCCAGGGTCCACGGCGTTCACTTTAAAGGGCGTATCGCGCAGCTCGTAGGCCAGCATAATTGTGTAGGCATTCAGGGCCGCTTTGGACGGCTGGTAGGCGGCCCCTTTCACGGCGTAGTACTTCCAGGAGGGGTCGTTGTGCAGCGTCAGCGAGCCCAGCCCCGACGTGACGTTGACAATGCGGGGCGCGGGCGACTGCCGCAGCAGGTCGATGAAGGCCTGCGTCACCGCGATTACGCCGAAAACATTGGTTTCAAACACCTCCTTAATGGTGCTGAGGCTGGTGGTGAGGGCCGGCTGCGACATGCCCCCCAGAATGCCGGCGTTGTTGACGAGCACGTCCAGCACGGTCGTTTTCTGGCCCACCACCTGCCGGGCGGCGGCTATCGAGGCGCTGTCGGTTACGTCAAGCTGAATCGGCTCGACCTGGGTCAGGCCTTCCGAGTGCAATTGGGCCACGGCCTGCTGGCCGTTTTCGAGGTCGCGGCTGCCCAGGTACACGTAGTAGCCGTGCTGGAGCAGTTGGCGGGCCGTTTCGAAGCCAATGCTTTTGTTGGCGCCGGTGATAAGAGCGTATTTCATGGAGAACGTGGGGGTTGGTGAACCGAAGAGGCTGAGTTGTTAGAACAGTACAAAGGTCCCCCGGCCCGAAGCGGGGCCATAATGGGATTCAAACGAAAGTGTAAGAAATTCAAACTGCGGCCGGGGGCGCAGCACCCGCGTGGCCCAGGCCAAGCAAAGCGCGCAGGGCCGACGGCGTGGTGCCGGTTTGCTTCTTGAAGAAGTTGTTGAAGTAGGTCGGGTACTCGAAGCCTAGCCCGTAGGCGATTTCGGCGGTGCTCCAGCTCGTGTGCTGGAGCAGGGCCTTGGCCTCGCGAATCATGCGCTCGGCGATGTGCGCAGAGGTGGTTTTGCCGGTGAGTTCGCGCACGGCCCGGTTCAGGTGGTTGACGTGCACCGAGAGGCAGCGGGCAAAATCGCCGGGCGTGCGCAGTTGCAGCCCGTGGGCGGGCGAGTCGATGGGAAACTGCCGTTCCAGCAGCCCCTGAAACAGGGCCACGATGCGGCTGGCGGCGTTGGGGTGCGGGTAGTAGGTGGCCTGCGGCTGTAGTTTCAGGGCCTCGTGAATGAGCAGGTTCAGGTAGTTGCGCACGACTTCCTGCTGGTAGCGGTAGCCCGAGCTTAGCTCCTGCAACATCTTGGCAAAGAGGTGGCTCAAGTCGGCGTACTGCGCCTCGTCAACCAGGTACACCGGGTCGCTGCCGAGCCGAAATAGGGGCGATTCCTGCAGGCTGGCGGCGCGGTCGTTGACGATGAGAAATTCCTCGGTAAACATGCACAGGTAGCCGCCCTGCTCTTCCGAAACGGGTTCCCAGGAATAGGGTATCAACGGGTTGGAAAACACCAGCGCGGGCCGGTCGACCAGCACGCCCCGGTTGGCGTAGTTGTAGCGGCTGCTGCCGGTGAGCAGCGCAATCTTGTAGTAGTCGCGCCGGCCGTACGTCAGCGTGCGGGTGCGGAACTGCTCGCGGGCATACACATTGATGCGGCCCGAGGCAACGACGGCGGGCAACTGCCCGGCGGGGGCGTCCGCCCCACGCGAGTCGGGCGAAACAAGCGGGGTCAAGGCAGGTAACGGCATACTCAAAAGTAAGCAAATCAAACCGGAAATAGGCACCTGCAGGCAGGGCTTGACGGGCCGGCCTGCCTAAAAAGCCGCGGCAAACTCCCTGGCGAAATCTTCTACCTTAACCTGGCCCATCGGGTGGGGCTGGTGGCGGTCGTAGTCCTGCCGCAAGGTGCCGTTGTGAATGCTGGCGCCCAACTCAACGAAGTTGGCGGCGATGTGGGCCGGGATGCCGGCTTGTTCCAGGCCGCTGCGGGTTTGCTCGTCGCTGAAGGTCAGCCATTGCAGCTCCGGCTTGCCAATGGCAGCCCCCAAAATGCGGGCCGTTTCGGTGGCCGTGCGCTCGTCGCTGGCCACGTAGCGCACGGTGCGGCCGGTAGCGGCGGGCTTGGTTAGCTCCTCGGCGGCTGCGGCGGCAATGTCGCGGGGGTGGGCCCACACGATTTTATCGTCGCCCCCGTAGTTGCTGCCAATCAGGCCCTTGCCCTTTATCATGCCGGCAAAGCCGAACAGGTTGTAGTAGAAGGAGCCGGGGCGCAGGTGCGTCAGCGCGACGCCGGGCAGC
>CAXTCS010000188.1:0-8621 GCA_964242365.1 uncultured Hymenobacter sp.
CAGGTAGCCCACGAAATCAAGAACCCGCTCACGCCCATGAAGCTGAGCCTGCAATTTCTGCAAAAAGCCATTGCCGAGCGCCGCCCCAACGCCGAGGAGCTCATCAGCCGCATTTCCCAAACCCTCATCACCCAAATCGACGTGCTGAGCGACATTGCCACGTCGTTCAGCACGTTCACCAACCTGCCGGCCATGCGCCCCGAGCGGCTCGACGTGGCGCTGCTTCTGCGCCAGTGCGCGGCCCTGCACCAGCCCGACGACGACGACGGCGCCCTCGACCTGCACCTGCCCGCCGACGCCGAAACCGGCCGCTACCTGGTGTATGCCGATGAAAACCTGCTGGTTCGCACCTTCAACAACCTGCTGATAAACGCCCGCCAGGCCGTGCCCGAAGGCCGCGAGCCGCACATCGACGTGTCGCTGGCCCCGGCGGGGGCCGGCAGCGTCCGGGTCACCATCCGCGACAACGGCGCGGGCATCGCCGGCGACGTGCGCGAAAAGGTGTTCGTGCCCAACTTCACCACCAAGGTCAGCGGCTCGGGCATTGGCCTGGCGGTGGCCAAGCGCGGCATCGAGAGCGCCGGCGGCCGCATCTGGTTCGACACGGAAGTGGGGGAGGGGACGGATTTTTTTATCGAGCTGCCGCTGGCCGGCTAATCCCGGCGCGGCGGCCCGCGCAGCGGCACGAAACCACCAGCATCCGTCGTTACCGGCCAAACCCGACCTTTACCGCATGATTCGCCGCCTCCGCCTGTGCTTCCCCTTTGCGGGCCTGCTCGTTGCGGCGCTGTTGTTGGCAAATCTGGCGGCCCAGGCCCAGCAGCGGCCGGCAAAAGTGGGCGAGGCCCCGCCGCCCAGCACGCGCCGCTGCCGCTACGTGCGCCTCGCGCCGGGCCGCGACACCACCAGCTTTTTGCTTTCCGATACGCTAACCGTGGTGCCCTCGTCGGTGGTCGCCAACGGGCGCGGCCTGGACTACGACGGGCGCACCGACCGCTACCGCTACGTGCGGCCCGCCCCGCGCGACAGCAGCGGCGCGCCCCGGCCCGACTCGCTGCTGGTATGCTACCGGGTGCTGCCGCTGCGGCTCACGGCCGCCCCCTTCAGCCGCCCGCTCAGCCTGATCGACAGCGTGGGCTTTCGGCGGCCGGTGATGGGGTTTGAGGATTTTTCGGTGAAGGAGCAGATTCTCAGCACGCCGGGCATCAGCAAAACCGGCAACCTGTCGCGGGGCCTCAGCTTTGGCAACACCCAGAACGTGTTCGTCAACTCGGCCCTGAACCTGCAGCTGGAGGGCCAGCTGGCCGAAAATATTCACCTCACGGCCGCCATCAGCGACCAAAACGTGCCGTTTCAGCCCGAGGGCAACACCCAGCAGCTCCAGCAGTTCGACAAAATCTACATCACCCTCACCAACCCCAACTGGAACCTGACGGCCGGCGACGTGGTGCTGCGCAACAAGCCCGACTACTTCCTGCGCTACTACAAAAACATCCAGGGTGCCGCCGTAGAAGCCAATTTCGGGCCGCCCATCGTGGGCCTGGCCGGGTTTGGCGCCACGCAGGGCGTGCCCAACGCGGTGTTTCTGAACGGGACGGCCGGGCAGGTGGTCAACGGGTCGGCGCCGGCCACGCTCAACCCGCCGGCCATCAGCCAGCCCCAGCTCACGGACCCCAACCGGCAGGTGCCCGGCGCCGACGCGCCGCTGCCGCTGGGCGACCGGGCCCCCATCGCGGGGGCCACGGCCAGCAGCGCGGGCGTGCGCAAGGGCGTGGCGTGGCGCTCGTCCACGTCCATCGCGGGCGGCGTGGCCAAGGGCAAATTTGCCAGCACCGACGTGGCGCCCATCGAAAACGTGCAGGGCCCGTACCGCCTGAGCGGGCCCAACGGCGAGCAGTTCATCATCGTGCTGGCCAATTCGGAGAAGGTGTACCTCGACGGCCGCCTGCAAACCCGGGGGTTTGATGCCGACTACACCATCGACTACAACCTGGCCGAAGTCACGTTCACGCCCCGCCACCTCATCACCCGCAACTCGCGGATTAAGATTGATTTCGAGTATTCCGACCTCAACTACTCGCGCTCGCTGGTGGCCGCCAGCCACTACCAGCAAGTGGGCCGGCTGAGCGTGCACGGCAACTTTTACCAGGAATCCGACAACCCCGACAACGCCCCCAACCTCAACCTGAACGATACCCTGCGGGCCCAGCTGCGGCGGGCCGGCAACGTAGCCGTGGCCACGTTTCCCGGCGGCGAAGGGCCGGTGGCCTACGACCGCCACATCGTGCAGTACCACCGCGACTTGCGGGTGCCGCCCGGCGGCACGCAGCCCGTGCCGGTGTTTACCTACGTGGGCGCCGCTACGCCCGTCGACTCGCTTCGGGAATCGTACACGGTGCGCTTCACCGACGTGGGCCAGGGCAACGGCGACTACGCCCTGAGCACCGACGCGAAGTTTCAGAGCGCCAACGGCCGCGTGTACGGGTACGTGGGGCCGCGCCTGGGCCGCTACCAGCCGGTGCGCCTCATTCCGACGCCGCTGCTGAAGCAAATGGTGGCTGGGGGCGTTAGCTTCCAGGTCGATAGCAGCACGACGGTGTTTGCCGACGTGGCCCGCTCGCGCCTCGACCGCAACCGCTTTTCGCCCGAAAGCGACCAGGACGGCGCCCTGCACGTGGGCTACGCCGTGCAAAACCGCCGCCTGCCCGCCGCGCTGGCCGCCGGCGCGCTCCGCGGCTACCGCCTGCGCTCGACCCTCGACTACGAGTACACGGGCAAGCGGTTCGCGCCCATCGACCGCTACCGCGACATCGAATTTGACCGCAACTGGAGCAACAGCGGCACCGGGGCCAGCACCGGCACCAGCCCGATAGCCCGCGAAGACAACATCTTCAATTTCAGCGCGGGCGTGGTGAAGGACGTGAACAACAGCGTCAACTACCGCCTCAGCCGCCGTTTTCGGCCCGGCGAGGTCAACGGCATCCAGCACTGGCTCGACGCGGCCCAGAAGTTTGGCGGCCTGGAGCTGCGCGGCTCCTTGTTTTTGCTCAATTCCGAGGCCGGGCGCTTCCATTCCAACTGGGCGCGGGGCGAGGCCGCGGGCCGCTTCGTGGGCGGCAAAATCGTGCCCGGCTACGCCTACCGCTTCGATAAAAACCGCGTCAGCTCGGCCACCACCGACACCATTCGCTCGGCCAATTATTTCGACGAGCACGACTTTTTTATTCAGAGCCGCGACTCGGCCCGCACCCAGTTTCGCCTCGACTACACCTACCGGCGCGACCAAACCCCCAACGCCGAGCAAAACGCCCTGCGGCCGCGCGGCACCGCCCAAACCTGGCAGGGCACGCTGGCCTCGCGCCTCGGCAAAACCCAGGACATCCGGGTGCTGGCCACCTACCGCGACCTCGATTCGCTGGGCCTCGCCCGCAACCGCACGGTGCTCGGGCAGGTGTTTTACAACGCCAGCCTGCTGCAAAACCAAGTTCGCTCCGAGCTGAGCTACAGCGTGGCCACCGGCCGCGAGCTGAAGCGCGACTACTCGTTTCTGGCCGTGCCCGCCGGCCAGGGCACCCACTACTACGCCGGCGACCTCAACAACAACGGCCGCGAGGACAAGGACGAGTTTTTCGAAGCCCAAACGCCTGACGCGCAGTACCGCACCTACATCAAAGTGTACCTGCCGACCACCGACTACATCACCGCGTTCACCAACCGCCTGGCCTACCGCCTCACCACGGCGGCCCCGCGCGGCTGGCGCGAAGCCGGCGGCTGGCGCGCCGTGGCCGCCCGCTTCGCCACGCTCACCAGCGTCACCGTCGACCGCCGCACCACCGACCCCGCCGTGCTCAAGCGCCTCAGCCCGTTTAGTTTCAATAAGGAAGACAACCAGTTATTGGCCTTCAATCAATTGCTGCGCAACACGCTCTACTTCAACCGTTCCAACCCCATTTTTGGGTCTGAATTCACCGTGCAGCAAACCCAGCAGAAAACCCTGCTCGCGCAAGGCTTCGACCTGCGCAACCTGAGCACCCAGAGCCTGTTGGTGCGCCGCACGCTGGCGGCGTCGTTCACGGGCCGCCTCATTGGCACCCGCGACATCCGCGAGGCCACCAGCACGTACCTGCTCACCCGCAACTACCGCCTGCTGATTTACACCATTCAGCCCGAAATCAGCTACCAGCCCACCCCGTCCCTGCGCCTCACCGGCACCTACCTGCATACCCACAAGCAAAATACCCTCGGCGGGGCCTTGCCCACCCTGCCCGCGCCCACGCCCGCCGAAACGCACCCCGGCATCTTCGACGAGCTGGGCCTCGAAACCCGCCTGAGCCAGGTGAACAAGCGCACCCTCACGGCCGCCACCCGCTACACCCGCGTCAAGTTCGACGGCACCGACCCCAACTCCGTGGTGGCCATCGAAATCCTCAACGCCCTGCGCCCCGGCAGCAACTTCACCTGGAACCTGAACGTGGAGCAGCGCCTGAGCAACGGCCTGAACATCACCCTGGCCTACGACGGCCGCAAGGCCAGCGGCCTCAACACCGTGCACACCGGGCGCATGCAGGTAGCGGTGCTGTTTTAGGGCTTGACCACGCGCAAGCCGACCGAGGCGAGGTGGTCGAAATCGTTGTCGGCGGTGTATAGCTCCAAATCGAAATAAAGCGCGGTAGCCGCAATCCAAAGGTCGTTTTTGCCCATGTTGCGGGCGGAGAGGCCAGGCGGCAGCGGGTCGAGCGCCAATTTTCCTTGGCTGTAGGCATCAATACGGGCGTAAGTCGGCAACAGCCGTTCGGTTATATCAACGACGCCGAACCGCTCCAGGATGGCCCGCATCACGCTTACTTTCTGATAGCCCCAGTCAGCTTTAAGGGCAAATGCCTCTAGCTCAACGGCCACAATCACCGATATAACCGTGCGGGCCGGCAGGGCCTGGCCTTGCCTAATATGTTGAATAACCAGATTGGTATCAAAGACCATTGTTTGTTGCTTGACGCTCTTGCGCTAAAAGTTCGTCCATGCGCTGGTTTTCTTCTTCGGTGAAGTGCATGGCTGGAATCTTAAAAGGACCTCCCGCCGCTTGGCCATCCAAAAAACGCTGCACGCCCCAGCGTTTAATGTCTTCGGGCCGATAGGAATTAATGCCCGGCTTGCGGGGCGGAATGGGTTCAAGGTTGGCGACAGGCGTCATAATTAGCGGGCTGTTTTGGGGTTGAGAATAGCATAACCGAGGCTGCGATAACGCCCAACCGTCGGTTCTGGTTTACCAGCGCGCGACGGCCGCCTTCGCCGCGCGCCGCGCCAGCCCGGCCGTGAGCTCGCGCTGCTTGAAGCACAGCGGCAGCGCGGCGCCCGAGCGAAAGGCCCGCACCGTGATTTCGGCGCAGGCGCGGGCGTCGGACAGGGCGTCGTGGTGGTTCAGCGCGAGGCCAAACTGGGCGGCTACGTAGTCGAGCTTGTGGCGCTCGAAATGGGGCCAGGCCGCTTTGGCCAGCTTCACCGAGCACAGGCAGTGGAAGGCGGGCACGGGCAGGCCGAAATCGCGCAGCGTGTGTTCGAGCACGCTCACGTCGAAGGCCGAATTGTGGGCCACTACCAGCTGGCGGTGCAGGTAGGGCAGCAGCTGCGGCCACGTGTCGGCCAGCGTGGGGGCGTCGTGCAAATCGGCTTCGGCGATGCCGTGCACCTGGTGGTTGCGCCAGTCCACGCGCAGCACGCGGGGCCGCAGCAGCGTTTCGAACGAGCCGACAATCTGGCCGCCGCGCACCTGCACCACCCCGATGGCGCAGGCGCTGTCGCGGCGCTCGTTGGCGGTTTCGAAGTCGATGGCCGTAAAGTTGAGATTGGCCAGGGCGTGGGTAATTTCTGCTTCCATGATGGGAAGATACCCGGCCCCGGCGGAAACAGCCGGGGCGGCCAGTCGTTAGTTGTGCGCCCGAAGGGCCGGCGCCGTGGGGTCGCAGCACACGTGCGGTACTTCAAAATAGTGCTCCATCACCCCGTTAATAGTGCCCTCGCAGCCGGTGCTCAGGTCGAGGTCGAACTCGATATCGGGACCGAATTGCCGCAGCGGGAGGAGCACCCGGCCGTAGGGAACGCGCAAGGGCGGCAGCACCAGGCGCGGCTGTCCCGCTTGGTGGGCGGCCCGCAGCGCGGCAAACCGGGCCTGCATCTGCGCGTCAAACGGCACCGCGCTCGTCAGCAATTCGCGCCAGGCCTGGGGCACGTGCCCGGCCGCAAACAAACCGGCCAGCAGCAAGACCAGCAAGCGTCCGTGGCCCAGCAGCCACACAACGGCGCTGAACCGCGCCGGCAGCTGCCGGGCCGCAACCCAGGCCAGAATAGCCACCGAAATCAGCATAACCAGCAGGATTTCGTTCTGGGCACGTGGCAGCGGCGTGCCCACCGTGAGGTAGCGGAACAGCAAAAAACCACCCCCATTCAGCGCCCCAAACGCCAGCAGCACCGCCCACCACTGGCGGCGCGACCACCCCGGAATGCCGTTCGGAGCCTGCTGCTGGGAGCCCAGCCACAAGCCCGCCAGTGCCGCCGCGAGCAGGCTGAGGCTTATCATGGGGCGGACCAGAAAAAGGCCCAAAGAATAGGCGGTGCGCGGCCCCAGCACCAGCCAGCGGTAGGCATGGAGGGCATCGGTGGGGGCCATGGCGCTCGCCCGCGCCCAGTTGCCGGGGGCTATTATGGCTACCGCCGCTGCCCCGCCACCAACTGCCAGCCAAAGCCACCATTTCGGGCGGGCGGCGGGCGGCAGGGCGAAGCCCAGCAGGGCCAGCACCGGCACGGCCTGCACCAGCGTAAGCTCGTTGCCGGCCAGCGCCAGCACCAGCGGGCCGCACGCCAGCCCGGCGCACCGCCACTGCTGGGGCGCCGGCCCCCAGCCCGCGCGCAAGGCCAGGGCCGCGAAGTTCAGCAAGCCAATGAGGGGCAGCTGGTAGGCCACGGCGCCGCAAAACCAGTACAAAAAAGAAAACGGGGCGGGCGCGGCGTTGCAGAACAGCGCCAGCAGCAGCCCGGCGGCCCAAAAAGCCGTGCTCCAGGAGCAGGAAATTCGCAGCGCTGGGTACCGCAGCGCGCGCAAAAAGTGGGCTGTGCTGGCCCATTGCGCCACAAAAAAAACGGCCGCCGCTACCTTCACGCCGCCCAGCCAGCCGTGGGCGACGGGGTTGAGCACGCTCATAAAAAACGTGGTGGCAAAGCGGCCGGTCCAGGTCTGGTACAGCCAGCTTTGCACGCCCCAAAAGCCGTGCGCCCGCGCCCAATAGGCATTGCGGAAGTCATCGAAAAACGGCTGGTTGAACGCGGTCAGCAGCAGAAACGGCGCCAGTGCCAGCAGCAAAGCAAGCCGAAGGAAAGCGACGCGCAGCTTGGGGTGGTTTATCAAAACGGTAGCGAAAGAATAGGACAGCAGCTCAAATGCCGGCCAGCTTGCGGGCGGCCCGCACCACGGCCAGCTCGGCCTGGCCGGCGGGGGCCTGGGCCGCGTCGAGGGTGGTGCGGGCGGCGGCCCGCCACGCGGGCGAGGCTGCCTGGCCGACTTGCAGCTGCGTCAGGCGCTCCAGCAGCACCGTGGCCACGGCCGCGAGCTGGGCAGAAAGCGGGCCGTATTCGCGCAGGCCGGGGTTGCTGAGCAGCAGCGGTTGCAGCAGCACGTCGTTGGCCTTCCAGCGCAGCAGCTGCATGCGCAGGGCGGCCAGCTGCCGCAGCGCAATGCCGGTGGGGCGCGCCGAAGCGCCGGCCGCGACCACGCTATCGACCCGCGCGCCGAAGCGCCGGGCCACTTCCGACTCGGCCGGGGCGGCGTCTACCAGCCGGTTCAGGGGCGTTTGGGTGGTGTAGGCGAAGCCCTGGAAATGGCGCTTGTATTCTTTCACCGGCTCCAGCACTTCGGCCAGGGTGCGCAAGGGGGCCACGCTGTTGGCGCCCGCTAGTTGATTGAGCAGCAGCTCGGGAGCGCGCCGGTGGCGCAGGCCCAACGTTTCCAGCTCGTCGGCAACCGTGGCCAGCCGCCGGTACAGGTCGGCCACGTTTTGGGTGGCGGCCTGGGGCGACCACAGCCGCTCGGCCACGGCGGCGGCGCGCGGCCAGATGCGCGAATCCACGATGGTCGAATCCGCGAATTCCGACCACATGGTGGCCTCGCCGCCGAGCACCAATTTCTGCTCGTCGGGCGTGAGCGGGGTGTCGGCCGGCAGCGGGTCGTTGGCGTAGTGGCTGGCGGCCGAGTAGTTCAGGTCAATGTAATAGCCGTTGGACAGCAGCACCGGATGGCCGAGCCTGACCGCGTCGGTCAGCCCCTTTTTGCCGCGCCAGCTTTGGATTACGGCTTCCTTGGGCAGGTCGGGGCCGAGGATTTCGTCCCAGCCCACCATCGTTTTGCCGTGCTGTTGCAGCAGGGCCAGCACCCGGCGGTTGAAATAGGTTTGCAGCTGGTGCTTGTCGACGGTTTTGCCGTCGGCCTTGGTCATCTTATTGGCCTGCATGTAGGCCACGATGCGCGGGTTGCGCCGCCACTGCCCCCCGTCGTTCTCGTCGCCGCCAACGTGAAAATACGGGTCCGGAAACGGCGTCGTCATCTCGTTACACAGCGAATAAAGCGGCGAGTA
>CAXTCS010000189.1:0-8613 GCA_964242365.1 uncultured Hymenobacter sp.
ATGCAACCAACCGACCAAAACCCGGACCCCAACGCCATCAACATCGAGCTTTCCGAAGCCATGGCCGAGGGTGAATACGCCAACCTCGCCATGATTGCGCATAGCAACAGCGAGTTCGTGATTGACTTCATCCGCATGATGCCCGGCCTGCCCAAGGCCAAGGTGAAGGCGCGCATCGTCGTCACGCCCGAGCACGCCAAGCGCCTGTTGCAAGCCCTCACCGAGAACATCGAGCGGTTTGAAGCCGCCTTCGGCCCCATTAAGATGCAGAACGAAGCGCCGAGCTACCCGATGAATTTCGGCGGCGCGGTAGGAGAGGCGTAGGAAATTTCTCCGCTGCTTTTTAACTTTACTATCTATGGAAATTGTCTTCGACGTACCCGCTGACCGGGTTGCTTTCATGCTCGAAATGTTGCGTAGCATTAACTACGTCAAAAATCCCCGGCCCCGCCGTGTTCGCAAATCAGCAGATGCGGAAGAGGTGGACACGACAGAATACCTGTTGGCTTCGGAAGCCAATGCGGAAAGCTTACGTCGTTCCATTGCACAGTTGCGGCGTGGCGAAGTCGTGCAAGTAGAGAGTGCAGACTGAATATGAACATTGTTGCATTCTCAGTAGAAGCACTCGGTCATTACCAGTACTGGCAAGAGGCCGACAAAGCCGTTCTGCGTAAAATCAATCAGCTTTTGAAGGAATGCCTGCGGACACCATTTGCTGGAACAGGCAAACCGGAAGCACTGAAAGGGGAACTGTCCGGCTTCTGGTCGAGACGTATTAATCATGAACACCGTTTGGTGTATGAGGCGAAAGGAGACACCCTGTTCATCATTGCTTGTCGGTACCATTACGGAAAGCGGTAAGCTGAACCGGAAGCTCCAGTAACGAAAGCGCCTCCATTTTTCAGTGGAGGCGCTTTCGATTTTGGGTGAAAAGCAGGAAGCCAAAAATTAACATCCTCACGCTGTTTGCTATTGCGGTGAAATAATCTTACCTTTGCAAGCCAAATTTTAGGGGCAAACGGCTCCAAACCAACCATTCGCTAAATGCCAACCATCAATCAGTTAGTACGGAAAGGCCGTGAGGCTTTGACTACCAAGTCGAAGTCGCCCGCCCTTGATTCGTGCCCGCAGCGTCGGGGCGTGTGCACTCGCGTGTATACCACCACGCCTAAGAAGCCGAACTCGGCTATGCGCAAAGTGGCCCGTGTGCGCCTTACCAACGGTAAGGAAGTAAACGCATACATCCCCGGTGAAGGCCACAACCTCCAGGAACACAGCATCGTGCTGATTCGTGGTGGCCGGGTTAAAGACTTGCCAGGTGTTCGCTACCACATTATCCGTGGCGCCTTGGACACTGCCGGTGTAAGCGGCCGCACGCAGCGCCGCTCGAAGTACGGTGCCAAGCGTCCGAAGCCCGGTCAGCCGGCCGCAGCCGCTGGCAAGGGTGGCAAAGGCGCACCCGCTAAAAAGAAATAAATAGTAAGGTTTCTGGTTTCTAGTTGCTGGTTTCTTGTTCATCAACGAAGCCAGCAACCAGAAACTAGCAGCCAGAAACCAGAAACTATATCCCCAATGAGAAAGTCAAAACCGAAGAAGCGCATCTTGCTGCCGGACCCTAAATACAAGGAGACGCTGGTAACCCGCTTCGTGAACTACATGATGTACGACGGCAAGAAAAACCTGGCGTACACCATCTTCTATGACGCCTGCGACCTCGTGGAGCAGCGCACCAAGGAGAGCGGCCTCGAAATGTGGCGCAAAGCGTTGAACAACGTGATGCCCACTGTGGAAGTGAAAAGCCGCCGCGTAGGTGGTGCCACCTTCCAGGTTCCGATTGAAGTGCGCGCCGACCGCCGCATTTCGGTGGGTGCCAAGTGGATGATTCAGTACGCCCGTCGTCGTGGTGAGAAAACCATGAAGGACAAGCTGGCTGGCGAAATCATCGCGGCTGCCAAAGGCGAAGGTGCTGCCGTCAAGAAAAAGGACGACACCCACCGCATGGCCGAGGCCAACAAGGCCTTCTCGCACTTCCGTTTCTAATATAAGTGATGAGGTAATGAGGTGATGGGATAATGAAGTGGGCATTTTTTATGTTGCCGACTTGATTTCCCCGTCACCTCATTACTTCATTACCTCATCACTACAAAAATGGCCGTTAACAAAGAACTACAATACCTCCGCAACATCGGGATTATGGCGCACATCGACGCCGGTAAGACCACGACGTCGGAGCGTATTCTATATTATACCGGTAAAACCCACAAAATCGGGGAGGTGCACGACGGTGCCGCCACGATGGACTGGATGGAGCAGGAGCAGGAGCGCGGCATCACGATTACTTCGGCTGCCACGACTACTTTCTGGAACTACCCCACCGACGTGAAGGGCGACCCCACGGCGGATACCAAGCTTTACAAAATCAACCTGATTGACACCCCCGGTCACGTGGATTTCACGGTGGAAGTGGAACGTTCGTTGCGCGTGCTTGACGGTGCCGTGGCTTTGTTCTGCGCTGTGTCGGGTGTTGAGCCACAGTCGGAGACGGTATGGCGTCAGGCTGATAAATACAGCGTGCCTCGCATCTGTTTCGTCAACAAGATGGACCGTGCGGGTGCCGACTTCTTCAAGGCCGTGGCCGAAATCAAGGACAAATTGGGGGCTAACCCCGTGCCCTTGCAAATCCCGATTGGCGCTGAAGACACGTTTAAAGGCGTAGTAGACTTGTTGACCGGCAAAGCCATTGTGTGGGACGATGCCACCGAAGGCAAGTCATACAGCGAAATTCCCGTGCCCGAAGACTTGGTGGAAACCGTAGCCGAGTGGCGCCAGAAGCTCGTTGAGAGCGTGGCCGAATATGACGACGCGTTGCTGGAGAAATTCTTCGACAATCCCGACTCCATCACCAAAGAGGAAATGATGGTCGTTATCCGCCAGGCGGTAATCGACATGAAGTTCTCGCCGGTATTGTGCGGCTCGGCCTTCAAAAACAAGGGTGTGCAGACCATGCTGGACGCCGTGATGGCCTACCTGCCGTCGCCGCTCGACATGCCCCCCATCATCGGCACCAACCCCGATAACGGTGCGGAAATCGAGCGCCACCCCGACAACGACGAGCCTTTTACGGCTCTGGCTTTCAAAATTGCTACCGACCCGTTCGTGGGCCGCTTGTGCTTCTTCCGCTGCTACAGCGGCGTGCTAGAGTCGGGCTCGTACGTGCTCAACAACCGCACCGGCAAAAAGGAGCGTATTTCGCGCCTCATGCAGATGCACTCCAACAAGCAGAACCCGATTGACCGGATTCAGGCCGGTGACATCGCGGCGGGCGTTGGTTTCAAGGACATCAAAACCGGCGATACGCTGAGCGAAGAGAAGAACCCCATCGTCCTGGAGTCGATGAGTTTCCCCGAGCCGGTAATTGGTTACGCCATCGAGCCAAAAACCCAGGCCGACGTCGACAAAATGGGCATGGCCATCGCCAAGCTCATCGAGGAAGACCCCACGCTGAAAGTTAACACCGACCCCGAAACGGGCCAGACGGTGTTGCGCGGCATGGGCGAGCTGCACTTGGAAATTATCATCGACCGGATGCGTCGTGAATTCAAAGTGGAAATCAACCAAGGTGCCCCGATGGTGGCCTACAAGGAGATTCTCACCAAGAAAGTCGACCACCGCGAAACCTACAAGAAGCAGACCGGTGGCCGCGGTAAGTTTGGCGACATCGTGTTCGAGCTCGGCCCGAAAGAGACCGACCCCGAAAAGCCCGGCTTTGAGTTTGACAACGCCATTGTGGGCGGTGTTATCCCTCGCGAATTCATTGCCCCGATTCAAAAGGGCTTTGAAGAAGCTATGAAGCAGGGTCCGTTGGCCGGCTTCCCGATTGAGGGCATGAAAGTGCGCCTCTACCACGGGTCTTTCCACGACGTTGACTCGGACGCCCTATCGTTCGAACTCGCCGCCCGTGGTGGTTTCCGCGAAGCTGCCCGCCAAGCTGGCCCGAAATTGCTCGAGCCCATCATGAGCGTGGAAGTGGTGTGCCCGGACGAGTATACGGGTCCCGTAACCGGCGACTTGAACCGTCGTCGCGGCCTGATGAAAGGCATGGACACCAAAGGCGGTGCCCAGTTGATTAAAGCCGACGTGCCACTGTCGGAACTGTTCGGCTACGTTACCGCGCTCCGTACGATTTCGTCGGGTCGGGCTTCGGCTTCGCTCACGTTCTCGCATTACGAGCAGGTGCCGAGCAACATGGCCGATGCCATCATTGCCAAAGTAAAAGGAAGTAAATAATACCGGTCACTAACTTGGTCAATCGGACCAAACCACCCATGAACCAGAAAATTCGCATTAAGCTGAAGTCCTACGACCACAACCTCGTAGACAAATCGGCCGAGAAAATCGTGAAAGCAGTGAAGGCCACCGGTGCCATCGTAAGCGGCCCGATTCCCTTGCCGACCCAAAAAGAAAAGTTCACCGTGCTGCGCTCGCCCCACGTGAACAAGAAGAGCCGGGAGCAGTTCCAGCTTTGCACCTACAAGCGCCTCGTGGACATCTTCTCGACATCGTCGAAAACCGTTGATGCCCTGATGAAGCTGGAATTGCCCAGCGGCGTTGACGTAGAAATCAAAGTCTGAGGCATCGATTTCAGTCTTAATTGAGTTAAAGCCCTACTGTGATTCGTCGCGGTGGGGCTTTTTCTTTGGAACTTGCGCCGCCACTTTTGCACCTTCATGCCATCTTACTTTTCTCTTGCACGAATACATCGCTCTGCCTTCTTCTTCTGTGCTTGCATCATCATCAGCATATTCTTAGTCAATTGGTTAAGGGTAGCCTTGGGCATCGCCATGGGAGGACTCGCGGCAACCAGCGTCGTGTACGCATTCGTACACAAACGCATTGCAAACAGAGCCTTATGGCCGCTTTTTGGTAGCGTAGCACTGGTGTTTGTGTTGCACTTGCTGGCTGGTTTCCATACGAAAGTCGTCAACATGGACGAGTACCGTTTCGACCTTGGCTTGCAGCTGCCGTTTCTGATTCTGCCGCTCTCATTCTGGCTGTTGCCCCCGTTGCCAAGCCGGTATTTGCGGTGGCTATGGGGGTTACTTATCGCCATGACAATAGCTGCCGCAACGGGTGCAACCATCAACTATTTATTCCACTTCCAGCAAATCAACGAGTCGTATATTCACTCGAAGGTCATGCCGACCGAGCCGGACCATATTCGCTTTAGCATCATCGTTACCCTGGCGATTGCGGCGGCGGTGCTTTTGCTGGTCCACCGGGCAGTGCCTCCAGCGTGGCTTTCCTGGGTAAAAGCTGCCATAGTAGCGCTTGCTTTATTTCTCCATCTGCTGGCGGTTCGGAGCGGCGAAATGACTTTTTATGCACTGGGCGGCTTGGCCATCCTGTGGCTGGTGCTCCAAAAAAGACAGTGGAAACGAGCGGGCACTTTGGCAACTCTCTTGGTTCTACTGCCTACATTCAGTTTCTTAGCTTTCCCCACTTTCCGTAACCGGCTCTACAATACGCAGGAAGACGTTAGCAAAGTCCAGCAGAGCTCGGAAGGTAAGAATTTCTCAATATCTGCTCGGGTCTATTCTTATCGCACTGCCCTAAGCGTGTGGAATGATAATAAATTATTAGGGGTAGGCAAGCCGGATTTAGCAGGCGAAATGGCCCAGCGCTACGCCTCCCTGTACCCCAAACTGACCCCCGACTTTTACATTCTGCCCCACAACCAATACCTGTACAACCTAGCGGCTTATGGCGCACTTGGACTGCTGGTGTTCTGCGTTGGCCTCTTTTACCCTGCCTGGTGGGCAAGGCGCAAGCACGCCCCGTTACTGCTGGCCCAGTACATGAGCATTGCCCTATCCTTCCTGGTCGAATACACGCTGGAAACCCAGATTGGGCTTGCCTTCGTGGTGTTCTTTCTGCTGCTGGCCTTGCAAGGCTCACTTCCCTGCGAGGAAGAAGACGCCACCTGGCGTCCTGCCTGACGCCCGGCTCTCCACTCTGTTGAAGATTGCCGGCGTGAGGGGATGCGGAGCTAACAGCCTCACCTAGAAAATATTTCTAGCTGTGGTTGTGATTCCCAAGGCTTTTTTCCTATCTTTGCACTCCCTTAGCGAAAACGGCACTCGGTCGTTTTCTTTTTGTGTTCATAAATCTCCAATAGAATGCCTGGCATCATCGGTAAGAAAATCGGTATGACAAGCCTCTTCACTCCGGACGGGAAAAATATTCCCTGCACGCTCATCGAAGCGGGTCCGTGCGTAGTGACGCAGGTTAAGACTATCGCGAATGACGGCTACACCGCCATTCAAATCGGGTACGGCGAGAAAAAAGCCAAGAACACCACCAAAGCCTTGGTTGGTCACTTCGCGAAAGCCGGTACTACCCCCAAGAAAAAACTGGTTGAATTCCGCCTCGACGCCGAATCGACCTACGCCGCCGGCGCTACCATCGACGCGACTCTTTTCGAAGAGGGCGAGTTTGTGGACGTGGTGGGCACCTCCAAAGGCAAGGGTTTTCAGGGCGTTGTAAAGCGTTACAACTTCCAGGGTGTTGGTGGCCAGACCCACGGCCAGCACAACCGCCTGCGTCACCCCGGTTCCATCGGTGCGTGCTCGTGGCCTTCGCGCGTATTCAAAGGAATGCGCATGGGTGGCCGAATGGGCAACGACCGCGTGAAAGTGCAGAACCTGAAGGTGATGCGCGTAGTAGGCGACAAGAACCTGATTCTGGTGAGCGGCTCGATTCCCGGTGCTAAGAATTCTTACGTGGTAATCGAGAAATAGACGATACGATGGAACTCGCAGTATACAGCCTCAAAGGCGAAGACACCGGCCGCAAGGTGACCCTGTCTGACGCCATCTTCGGTCTCGAAGTAAACGAGCACGTGATGTACCTGGACGTGAAGCAGTACCTAGCCAACCAGCGCCAGGGCACGCACAAGTCCAAGCAGCGCAACGAGGTGCACGGCACCACGAAGAAACTGAAGAAACAAAAAGGTACGGGCGGTGCCCGCGCCGGCAGCATGAAGTCGGGTGTTTTCGTTGGCGGCGGCCGGATGTTTGGTCCGCAGCCCCGCGACTACAACTTCAAGCTGAACAAGAAGACCAAGCGCGTAGCCCGCCTTTCGGCCCTGTCGAGCCTGGCGAAAGATGGCAAAATCTCCATCGTGGAGAACATTGCCATGGACGCTCCCCGCACCAAGGACTTCGTTGCCATCATGGACGGCCTCAAGCTGAACACTGGCAAAAAGACCATGCTCGTGACTGGTGAGGTCAATAAGAACGTTATCCTCAGCGCCCGCAACCTGCAGAAAGTGAAAGTGTCGACGCCCATCGGCCTCAACACCCACGACCTGCTGAATACGGACACGCTCCTGATTTCGGAAGACGGCATGGCTTCATTGGTTCAACTCTATAGCACCGCTGAATAATGAGTACGCTGAAACGCCCCATCGTGACCGAAAAGGCCACCGGCCTTAACGAGAAGGGTCGCTACACTTTCGAAGTGGAGCGCACCGCCAACAAAGTGCAAATCAAAAAGGACATCGAAACGCTGTACGGCGTGACCGTGACCGACATCAACACGATGCGCACCATTGGCAAAATGAAGTCGAAAGGCACAAAGGGCGGCCAGGTTTCCGGCCGCCGCGCCCACGGCAAGAAAGCCATTGTCACTGTGAAAGAAGGCGACGTAATCGACTTCTATAGCAACCTCTAGGCTTCGCCTCAATTCTTCCGCCGCAAAAGCACAACTAGCTAGTAATGGCACTTAAAAAACTCAGACCAACCAGCCCAGGGCAACGCTTCCGCGTTGCGCCGGCGTTCGACGAGATTACCACGTCGACTCCGGAGAAGTCCTTGATGACTTCCCTCCCCAAAACGGGTGGCCGGAACTCTTCCGGTAAAATGTCCAATCGCTACATCGGTGGTGGTCATAAAACCCAGTACCGTATCGTGGACTTCAAGCGCGACAAAGCCGGCGTGCCGGCTACCGTGAAGACCATTGAGTACGACCCTAACCGCACCGCACGCATCGCCTTGCTCAGCTACGCTGACGGCGAGAAGCGCTACATCATCGCGCCGGCCGGCATGACGGTGGGCACGACAGTGGTGTCGGGCCCTGGCGTAGCTCCCGAAGTAGGCAATACGTTGCCACTGCGCGAGATTCCCCTCGGTACTATCGTTCACAACATCGAGTTGCAGCCCGGCCAGGGCGCGGCCATGGCCCGCTCGGCTGGTACCTACGCGCAGTTGGTGGCCCGCGAAGAGAAATACGCCACGCTCAAATTGCCTTCCGGTGAGATGCGCATGGTGCTCGTTACCTGCATGGCCACGGTCGGCACGGTATCGAACGGCGACCACATGAACGTCCGCATGGGTAAAGCCGGTCGGAATCGTTGGGCTGGTCGTCGTCCCCGCGTTCGTGGTGTGGCTATGAACCCCGTCGACCACCCAATGGGCGGTGGCGAAGGCAAATCGTCGGGTGGTCACCCACGCAGCCGCAACGGCTTGCTGTCGAAAGGCTTCAAGACCCGCGACAAGAAAAAGTATTCGGAGAACCTGATTGTGAGCCGCAAAGGCAAGAAGTAATATATGGCAC
>CAXTCS010000190.1:0-8569 GCA_964242365.1 uncultured Hymenobacter sp.
AGGGCAGCGCCGTCAGGTAGGAAATCACCAGGGCCAGCCCCGTGGCAATGGCCAGCGCCCCGAGCGCCGTCGTCAGGCTGGCCCACAGCTCCTGAATCAGCCCCTGGGTCGTAACCAAATCCTTGAAAGAAGCCAGCACCTCGCCCAGAGTCGGGAACAGCTGCAAGGGATAAAACAGCCACAGCAGCAGCAAAAACACCACCTGGCAGCCCACCATAGTGAGAAACACGCCGGGGCGCGGCTTGGCGTTGGGAACGAATAAATCTTTGAGCATGGGTAAGGAGAGACGAAGTGGCCAGGATTCGGATGGTGAGGCAATAGGGAATGAAGAAGTTGGGACCGTAAAAATGAGCACGCCTGGAAATGCCTATTTATCGATTCCCATTCTGCTTCATTACCTCATTACCTCATCGCCTTAGTTGCCCAGCACCACCTCCACGCGGCGGTTTTTGGCTTTGCCGGCGGGCGTGCTGTTGCTGGCCACGGGCTCGGTGGCGCCGTGGGCGTACACCTGCACCCGGCCCTCGGGGAAGGCGCTGGTGCTTTTGCGCTCCAGCCACTGGCGCACGGCCATGGCGCGGTCTTCGGAAAGCTGCTGGTTGGCCTGCGGGTCGCCGGTGTTGTCGGTGTGGCCGTGCACGGCCACTTTCAGGCTGCCGGCTACCACCAGGTCGTCAAAAAGGGAATTCAACTCCTTTTGCGCCGATGGAGTGAAGGTGCTCTGGCCCGAATTAAACTCGATGTTCCAGGCACGCTGGCTCACGTTGCGGCGGATTTCGTCGCCGGCGGCAAACTTCTGCGTTTCGGCCGGGGCCACGGTTTTCCCCTTGTAGCGGGCCTGAATGTTGCGCAACGGGGTCAGGTCCAGCATGTCATTCAACGGCACGTAGCTGGGCAGCTCCTTGGGGTAGAGCTTGCTTTGTACATCGCCAAAGGCCTTGTAAACCGAGGCGTAGATGTTGGTGCCGCCCTCATTAAGTCCAAACAGGTTCAGGTTGTCGGCGAAGTTGAAGGCTTTGCTGCCGCCGAGCTCCACCACGTCGCCGTTGCGGTCGGCTTCGCTCACGCCCTTGTAGTACTTCAGCCAATACGCGCCGTTTTTGTCCTTATCGCCATACACATCGGCCGAAATGTCGGCGGCGCGGCTCAGCGCTTCGGGGTGCGATTTCACCTGGTCGCCGGCCACGGCGTGGGCCAGCATAATGCCTTCCACTTCCTTGGGGTGGGCGTCGTACCAGCGCTTGGTGGTGACCATGATGTTGGGCATCTGGTTGGAGTACTCTCTGGTCGAGACGATGCTCACCAAGCCGCCTTTTTGCTTGGCGATGTTCACGTCGCCGGGCGTCCAGGTGGCCACGGCGTCGGCCACCACGTCCACTTTCACGCCGGTATTCTTGCCATCCACGATTTTATCGCGGCTTTCGGGCTTGCCAAGGATGTATTTATCGGAAGCAGCGAGGAAGTCGCTGGCCGACATAAAATTGACTGCCTGCGGGTCGTAGGTCGTCTCGTCGGGGTTCACCTTCAGGCCGTTGTCGGCGCACCATTTCAGGGCGATGTTCTGGTCGCCGTCGCGCAGGTAGCAGGCCACGGTCTTGCCCAGGGCCGATTTGGGGTTCTCGAGCCATTCCTTCGGGCCCATCAGCTTGTCTTCGCCGAAGGATTTGCCCACCGAGTAGGGGATGATTTGCAGCTGCGTGCCGGCCTTTTTCAGCGCGGCCTGCACGGCCGAAAAGCCCGGCAGCCCGTCGCCCATAATGCTCACAATCAGCCCCGGCGTGGCGGGATTGGCCGAGAGGTCAGTGGCATTTTTCACCAGGTCGGCCTGCATCTTGCTCACGTCGTCCTGGCGCACAATCTGCATGTCCACCCCGTTGGCGGCCATGGCCGAGCCGGTGGTGGTGCGCGGGCCGCCATTGGCCAGCATGCCGGCTATCTGGCTGTTCCAGGCCATCACTTCCCAGGTCACGGGCGTGCCTTTGTCGGCCGGGGCGGTGCCGGGCAGTTGCGCCAGCGGCACCACAACGTTTACGCCGCTGCCGCCCGTGGCGGCGGGCAGCTCAATCGAGTTGAGCAGCACCGATTCAGTGGCCGCTTTTTTGAAAAGAAGGTTGCTGGAAGTGAGCTTGTTAATGCCAAAATACAGGCCCGCGAGGACGATGATGGCAATGAGGACTTTACCGCGAGTGGTCATGAAAAGGGGTAAGTGTTTGGTGCTTAAATGGTCAGTTGTTGAAATGTTGTGCTGCGCGGGACCGGGGCATTGCTGCCTCATCAGCAATCAACGCCGTTGCTACGAAGCGGTAAAGATGCTTCGGCGCTGCTGAACATGACGTTCCAGGTAATTCAACGGCGGTTTAGTCCAGCAGCTTGCCGTAGGCGTCGTCCGTGGCCTTGGTGGTAGCGGCCACGCCCATGCGTACCGGCGGCTCGTTGTCCATAATGGCGTTGAACTCGCCCTTCTGGTACTTGTCGAGCAGGCGCTGGCCCTTCTCGCTCATCACCCCATTCTGGATGTCCATTTCCTTGACGAATTCCTGCGAATAGCGCATGGCCTGCTTGATTTGGCCCAATTGCTGGGCCATGTCCTGGGCCACGCGGTCGGTGGCCAGGTCGAAAAAGTACTTCTTGTCGGGGTCGCCGCGCAGGATGTTCATCGCCGCCCGCATGCCCGAGCTCGTGCGCTTCACCAGCTCGTATTCGTCTTTCAGCAGGTTGACTTTGAATTTAGAATTGTCAATCTGGCGCAGGGCGGCTTTCAGAATCTGGCGCATCACCAGGCTCACGTTGGCCGTGGTGGTGGCCATCGGGGTGAGGCGGCGGTTGTAGTCTTCGAGCTGGGCGGCGCGGCTGGCGTAGCTGTCGGCGCTGTCTTTTTCGCCCTGGCGCAGGGCCGAGTCGGCCAGGGCCAGATACTCCTGCATCTGGGTGCGGTTGGCGTCCATCTTGCGCTTCACCAGCTCGTTGGCGCCTTCGATGTGGCCAACTTCTTCCGCCATGTTGCGCGCCTCTTTTTCGGTATTTCCGATGTAAGCCTCCATGATGCCGATGGGGTCGGTGTTCACAAAAAGGCTGGCTGCCGTGCGAAAAATGCGCTGCCCCAGGTACCACAGCCCCGTTTGGATGCGCTTGTTGGTGGCCAGCAAAAACAGCACGAACAGCACCCCCAGGCCAATGCCCAGCTTCACGGTATCGAAAACAATATCAATCAGATAGGGCAAAATCTGCCCCCAGTAGTACACGCCCATGCCGGCGAGCAGCGCCACGAAAACCCAGGCGGCTACTTTTTCGGGTTTTTGCCAGGAAGGCAGGCCGTCGGCAGGCGAGGGCGGGCCAAGTAATGGGGTATTCATCGCGCAGAAAAAGAGGGGTAAAAGGGTTGGGTAAAAGCAGTTTGATGCGTGCGGCGGGGCGCCCTACTTCGCGCCGCTGGCGTTCAGGAAGGCTTCGGCGGCCTTGTGGTGGGCTTGCAGCTCGGCCATCGCCGCCGAATTGGCCAGCTCGTAAGACGCCAGGGCGGCCTGCGTTTTCTGGCGCTCGTCGGCCAGCTGCTGCTGGGTCTGGAGCAGCTGCTGCTGCTTGGCCTGAAGCTGGCGGGTGAGGTCGGCCAGGTCGGCGGCCAGCTTTTTTTCCTGGGCCGTGAGCTGCGCCACCGGGCCCAGGGCCGCGCCGGGCGCGGTGGCCTCGCCCATCTTTTCGCGGTGGCGGGCCAGCACCTTGTCGCGGTCGGTGGTCAGGACCTGCTCAAACTGCGACGCCGACGCCAGCAGGGCCGGCACGGTGCCGCCGTTCACGGCCGAGAAAGCGTTGAAGGCCGTTTGGTAGAGCAGCGGGCCAGCCATGCCGGCGGCGGCCATGCTCTTCACCATCTTCATATAAGCGCCAAAGTCCTTGCCGTCGCCGGCCAGCAGGGCCGCGATGTGGTCGAGGTGGCGCTGCTCGGGCTGCGTCGCAGTAGGAGCCGAAAAAGGGGCCGGCGGGCCGGGCGCATTCGCCGCGGGCGGGCCTGGGGCGCCGTATTGCGTCGTGGGCGGCGCGGTGGGCGGGGCGGCGCCCTCCTCGGGCTCAATAAAAAACTCCTTGGCGGCGTTGGTAAACTTGTCGAAAATTTCCATGTCAGGAATAGTGAAGAAGCTGAATTGGGTAAGCTGCCAACAGCTGGCGGGCCGGCCACCTGCCGGAGTCCGGATAAAAACCACTTTTAAGTTGTCAGTTATTAGTCGCGTTATAGATTATGGACTGACAGCCAGGAGCTTATAACCTGTTTGCTTTTGAACGACTACTTAGCCGTTCAAAGGTAAAGATATTAGGCAATCCAATTGCTTGAGATTATAGGCCCTAAAAAGCCCCGGCAAGTCGGTTCGCAGCGTGCGGAATCGACTTTGCCGGGGCTTTTCGAAATCAATAGCCGCCCAAAAAAGGGCCTAATTGGAGGCCTGGCCGGCCAGCCACGCCTCGCGCAAGGCCTTCTGGTTGGGCGAGTACACCATTCGCTCCACGGCTTCTACCGGTTTCACCTGCACGTTGGGGTCCTCGGCCAGAATGAGCTGGGTGGTTTTTTCGGCCCCGCCCCGCGTTTTCACCTTCACAAACACCACGTCGCTGGGCGAGTGCTTGTGCAGCACGCCGTCGAGGTCGCCGGCGCTTTTGAGCTCTTTGCCGTCGAGCACCTCAATCTGGTCGCCGCGGTCGATACCGGCTTTATATAGGCCCGAGCCAATCTGGGTATTGAAGGCCACGATGCAGCGGCCCTCGCCGTCGAACTCGACCTGGCTGGGCAGGGCGGCTCCCAGCGCGCGGGTCGGAATCACGGCCAGGCCGGCCACCAGCAGGCTCTCGCTGAAGCGCGGCTGCTCGCGGCCGTAGACGTACAGCCGGAAAAAGCGGTTGGCAAATACCGTGTCTTTGCTTACTTCGCCCAGCACCCGCTGCAAGTCCTTCACCTTGTAGGGGTTGGCCGGTGCAAGGTTGTTCTGCTTCTTCCCGTATTGCAGCCACAACGCCTGCATAAACTTGTCGAGCGAAGAGCGGTAGTGCTGGCGCAGCTGCAAATCGAGCACCAGGGCCAGGCCCGCGCCCTGGTCGTAATACGACAGGTAGGTGTTCACCCCGTTGGTGGGGTCGGTGCTGGCCGCGGCGTCGGTGAACGTTGCCTGGCGGCTCATGTCGAGGGCCGAGGCGTAGCGGGCGCCGGGGCTGTTCTGGCGCAGGTTCACCCAGCGGCTGATGTCGTCGAAAAACTCGTCGTCCTCAATCAGCTTGGCCCGGCGCAGGGCCAGCCGCCCGTAGTACTGCGTGAAACCTTCGGCAAACCAGAGCCCGTCGCTCATGTTGGCGCGCTGAAAATCAAACGGTTCCAGGTCGCGTGGGCGCAGGCGCTCCACGTTCCACGAATGAAAAAACTCGTGCGCCACGGTGCCCAGGTTTTTGGTCGCGTCCTCGTCGCGCAGGGAGCGGGGGCTGGTCACGGAAGTCGAATTTCGGTGCTCCATGCCGTCGCCCGTCGCCTGAGCCAGGTAGTTGGTAACGAAGGTGTAGCGGGCAAAATCGAACGTCGGCAGCTCCCCGAAAACCGCCTTTTCCTCCTTCACTACTTTCTGCACTTTCTTGGCGTAAGCATCTATCTCAGCCGCCGAGCCCTGGTAAAGCGTGGCCAGCTCGATGGTCTGGTCGCCTTCCTGCCAGGTGCGCACCTGCTGCGCGCCCAGCGACACCGGGCTGTCCATCAGGTACTGCAGGTTCGGGGCCGTAAACGTGTTTTTTTCGGCGCCCGGGCGCAGCTGAGTGGCCACTTTCCAGGTGGCGGGCAGGTCAAACTTGATTTCGGCCGGCCGGGCCTCCAGCCCGGTGGCGTAGCACAGCGCGGCGGGCGGGTTGAGGTGGGCGTGCTGCTGGTCGATGCCCACGTAGGTGCCGTCGGTGCGGTCGCCGTACAGGGTGTAGCTGAAAATCACCGTGCCGTCGGCGGCCGGCGTCACGTCCCAGCCGTACGGGTCGGGCCGGCTGAGGGCCAGCGGGTGGTTGCTGCCGTCGGTTGCCACCACGTAATACACATTTTTGGCGAAGTCGTGCAGGGCGTAGCGGCCGGGCGAGCTCCGGGCCATGCGCACGTGCAGCGGGCCCTTGGGCAGCCCCGCGAAGGTAGCCGTGACCTTGGCCTCGTGGTGCACGGCGTTGGGAAACGACACGGCGTAGCGCACGGCCGGCCCCACATCCGGCTTGGTTTGGGCCCGGACGGCGGGTGCCCCCAGCGTTAACGCCAATAAAACGGTAGCAAGAGCAGGGTATTGCATGGGCTGAAATGATATGGAAACCAACAATATAATGGCAAGTCCGAACCAGATGGAGGAGGAATGCAAAGGTGCGGAAAATTTATAATAAGATGAGGTGTTTACCCACTTTAAGAGGCTTGATAATGATAAAATTATGTTTCAGCTTCGTTAAAGCAATGCCACTGGCCTTCAGGGTCGGGGCAGAGCCGGATTTTCTGTCCAAACCACGGCGGCCACGGCGCCCCAAAAGAACGTGCCGCCGCGCCCCGGCCGAAGTCCCAGACGCGCCAGCGCCGCATCCAGGTCCGGCAGCTCCCGGGCGCGCAGCCCCGTAGTGAGCCGGAAAAACGCATACATCAGCCAGAGCAACAGCCGGCGCCCGCCGCGCCGGGCGGGCCGAAAGTCGGCCAGCAGCCACGGCGCGCCGGGCCGTTGGGCCGGCGGCAGCCGGGCCAGCGCGCCGGCGAGCCCGGCGGGCGCCAGGCAGTCGAGCACGAAGAAGGTGACGACGACATCGAAGCGCTCGGCCGGCCCCAGGGCGTCCTGCGTGCCGTGCCTGAATTCGACCTGGGCCGCGGCCTGCGGGCATTCGCGGGCTAGGCGCGTGCGGGCGCGGGCCAGCATGTTGGGCGAGGCTTCGAGGTAAAGCACCGTGGCCAGGGGGCGCTGCCGTAGTATTTCGGTGAGTACCCAGCCCGTGCCGCCTCCCAAAATGAGGACGTGCGGTGCCCCGGCGGGCAAGCCGGCCAGTGCCGCCCGTTGGGCCTTTTTGAGGGCGCGCCCAAACACCAGGCCGGCCAGCGCGTCGTAGCACCACGCCACCCGGTCGAAGCCGGCCACCTGGTGGGTGCCGGCCGCGGGGCGAAAAGGGCCGGCCGAAGGGTCAGACATGCCAAAAAATGGGGTGGATTGAAAAAAAATGGCTCGGCAAGTAACTGAAAAACAATTGTCGATGCCTCACACGACTGCGCTAGCGCGAAAAAAAAGAGCCGGAGGTTGCGCCGCTGCGAGTTGGGACCGTATCTTTGCACCATCAAAGGGCCGCTCTTCTTAACGAGAAAAGCGGGTTTTTGTCCCCTGCATGCGCTTGTGGCGAAATTGGTAGACGCGCTGTCTTCAGGCGGCAGTTCCGCAAGGTGTGGGAGTTCGAGTCTCCCCGAGCGCACGTTTTAAATTAAAAAGCCAGCCCCCGTCGGGCTGGCTTTTTGCGTTTCGCGTAGGTGGCTACTGTTTCCGAAGTTTCCCTTTGTCATTCATTTACCCGCATCAGGCAGGGCCCATGAACCGCTTCACCTCCCGTTTGCTGGCCCTGGCCGGCCTGCTCACCGCCGAAGTCGCGCTGGGAGCCGTGCTGTTCGTGGCCGCGTTTGCGGTGTTTTTTTACTTGGCGCGGGTCGTGTTCGTCGAGCATTCGGTGGCGCTCGATAACTGGGCATCGGCCCTGGTCGACGGGTGGCGGCGGGCCGTGCCTGGCCTGACCGGGCCGGTGCGGTTCGTTACTTTCTTTGCGGCGCTGCCGTTTTTGCTGCCCGCCAGCATCATTGGGCCGCTGCTGTTGCGCCGGGCCGGCCACCCGCGCGAAGCCTTGGAGCTGGTACTGGCTATGCTCGGCAGCGTCCTGCTCAATCAATTGCTGAAAATGTATTTCAACCGGCCCCGGCCCAGCAACGCCCTGCTCCATACCTGGGGCCTGAGCTTTCCCAGCGGACACGCCATGCTGGGCATTACTTTCTACGGCTGCTTGGCGTGGTTGCTGGCCCGGCACCTGGGGCGGCCCGGTTGGGCCGCGCCGCTGCTGCTGTGGGCGGGGCTGATTGGATTTACGCGGGTGTATCTGCACGCGCATTACGCCACCGACGTGCTGGCCGGCTTCGCGGGCGGAGCGGCTTGGTTGGTCGTATTTCGGGCGGGCCTGAAGCTGTTTTGGCGAGAAGAAGAAGCTGCGATGGAAGACGAATGAAGAACGGCATAAACGTTCGCCTGACCGCTTTCGACTCATCGCCTCCACTCAGCACCTCACAGCCGCACTTTCACCCGCAGGGCCAGCAGGCCTTTCACGCCTTGCAGCTCTTCCAGCTCTAGTTCTTCCACGCCGGTTTCCAGCAGGCCGCGGTCCTGGAGGTAATCGATGTACTCGTAGTATTCCACGGCCTCGCGGCTTTGCGCGTACACCAGGGCAATGGTGCCGGGCTGCGTCAGGCGCTCGCCCGAGCCCAAAACGGTGGCTTTATCAATGCGCTTTTTGATGATTTCGTAGCGGATGTTGTAGGCCCCGTCCACGTCGAACTGGCGCTCGT
>CAXTCS010000191.1:0-8553 GCA_964242365.1 uncultured Hymenobacter sp.
TTCAGATGAGAGACAATAGGGCCGAAAAATACCTTAATTGGTGACGGGGACAATTTAAAATCAACAACACGTCCCAGCAGTTAACTATTTATTTGAAAGCAACCGGCACCGATTCCACGCTATTTATTCCCTTCACCGACCTCACCAACGGGCACGAAAGCTACGGCGGCGGCCGCTACCTCGACGTGCCGTTGCCGAAGCCAAACGACCCGGAAATCAAGCTGGATTTTAACCGCGCCTACAACCCGTATTGCGCTTACAATAACGAGTACAGCTGCCCGGTGCCGCCGGCCGAAAACCGGCTCACGGTTGCCGTTCCAGCGGGCGAAAAGTCGTTTCACGACTAACCTAAAGCGGTTTCCAAGTCAGTGTACCTGTAGCCGTTTTCTTCCCAGAAGTCGGGCTCGTCCTGGGCCATGAAGCGCAGGCCCTGCACCCACTTGGCGCTTTTCCAGAAGCAGAGGTGCGGCACCACCAGGCGGGCCGGCCCACCGTGCTCGGCCGTATGCCACTGCCTCCGATTTGGTCATTTTACGCCGCCGTACCTTTGCCGCGGTTGAATGGCAACCGTTGCCGCCTTAATACTCAACCAATTCCTCCGATGCGTATTTCTTTCGACTGGCTCAAAACCCTCATTCCTACCGACAAACCCGCGGCCGAAATCGGCGCCCTGCTCACCGGCTCGGGCCTGGAAGTGGAAAGCACGGAGGAGCTGGAAAGCATCCCCGGCGGGCTGCGCGGCGTGGTGCTGGGCACCGTGCTCACCTGCGCGCGCCACCCCGACGCCGACAAGCTCAGCCTGACCACCGTGGACGTGGGCGACGGCAGCCCGCGCCAAATCGTGTGCGGCGCCCCCAACGTGGCCGCCGGCCAGCGCGTGGTGGTGGCCTTGGAGGGCGCCACGCTGCACCCCGCGCAGGGCGAGCCGTTCAAAATCAAGAAGAGCAAAATTCGCGGCGCGGCCTCCGAAGGCATGATTTGCGCCGAGGACGAAATCGGGCTGGGCACCTCGCACGCCGGCATTATGGTGCTGGAAACGGAGCGGCCCAACGGCACGCCGGCCGCCGACTACTTCGGCCTGGGCTCGGACACGGTGTTCGAAATCGGCCTCACGCCCAACCGGGCCGACGCGGCCTCGCACTACGGCGTGGCCCGCGAGCTGCGCGCCCTGCTGCGCCAGCCCTGCCACTTGCCCGACGTGAGCGGCTTCGTGGCGCCGGAATCGGCCGCCGCCAACATCGGCGTGACCATTGAGGACGCCACGGCCTGCCCGCGCTACGCCGGCTTGCTGCTTGAAAACGTGCACGTCGGCCCTTCGCCGGAGTGGTTGCAGCGGCGCCTGCGCAGCATCGGCCTTTCGCCAATTAATAACGTGGTGGACGTGACCAATTTCGTGCTGCACGAGCTGGGCCAGCCGCTGCACGCGTTCGACGCCGACCAGATTACGGGCGGGCAGATTCGGGTGAAGCGCGCCGAAGCCGGCGAAATATTCGTGACGCTGGACGGCGCGGCGCGCGCGCTGAAGGCCGAGGATGTGGTGATTGCCGATGCCAACGGCGCGCCGATGGCCCTGGCCGGCGTGTTTGGCGGCCAGGCGTCGGGCGTGAGCGAAACCACCAGCCGGGTCTTCCTGGAAAGTGCCTATTTCGGGCCCGCCGCCGTGCGCCGCACGTCCCAGACGCACCAGTTGAAAACCGACGCCTCGTTCCGTTTCGAGCGCGGCACCGACCCGAACATGGTGCCCGTGGCGCTGCAACGGGCGGCCTTGCTGCTCGAAGAAGTGGCCGGGGCAACCGTGGCCGCGCCCGTCGTGGACGAGTACCCCGCGCCCATCGAACCGGCCGTGGTGCGCCTGCGCCTGCCCCGCGTCGAGCGGTTGGTGGGCCAGTACATCGCGCCCGAGCGCATCCGGCAGATTCTCACGGATTTGGACATCGTCATCACCGACGAAAACCTGGACGAAGGCGACCAGGCAACCTGGCTGCTCGCGGTGCCGCCGCACAAGGTAGACGTGACGCGAGAGGCCGATGTTATCGAGGAAATTCTGCGGATTTATGGGTATAATAACGTCGAACTGCGGGCGAATAACTCGGCGTCGTTTTTGGCGAAATTTCCGAATCCGGACCCGGAAGTAACACGAACCAAAATCGCCTCTTTATTGACCGGGCAAGGCTATTCGGAAATTCTGACCAACTCACTGACTAATTCGCAGTATTTCGACAAAAAAGACGAAGCGAATAATTCGCTGGTTCGCATTCTGAATTACAACAGCGTTGATTTGAATGCCTTGCGGCCCACGCTGCTGCATTCGGGGCTCGAAATAATCCGATACAACATCAACCGCCGCCAGCGGGACTTGAAGCTGTACGAATTCGGCAAAACCTACGCGCAAACCGAAGGCGGGAAATACCAGGAAAAAAACAAGCTCGTGCTTTACCTGACCGGCAACGCGGCCGGCGAAACCTGGCAGCACAAATCCGAAAAAGCCGCGTTTCACGACCTGGCCGGGGCGGTGCAGCAGGTGCTGGCGGCGATGGGCTTTGGCGGCGCGGCCTCGCAGCCGGTGCAGCACGAGTACCTGGCCGGCGGCCTGGCGCTGCTGGTGCACAACCAGCCCGTGGCGCAGCTCGGCGCCGTGGCGGCCTCGGTGCTGAAGCAGCTCGATGTGACCCAGCCGGTGTGGTACGCCGAGCTGGATTGGGACGCGCTGGTGAAGAAATACAAGCCCGCGCTGGCGGCCCGCGAGCTGTCGAAATTCCCGGAAGTGCGGCGCGACCTGAGCCTGGTGGTCGACGCGGGCGTGACGTTCGACCAGCTCCGCCAGATTGCCCAGCGCACCGAGAAGAAGCTGTTGCAGAGCGTGAACGTGTTCGACGTGTACGCCGGCGACAACCTCGGCGCGGGCAAAAAATCGTACTCCGTCAGCTTCACGTTGCAGGATTTCGGCCAGACGCTCAGCGAGCAGGCCATCGACCAGGCCATGCAGCGGCTCATCGCGCAGTTTGAGAAGCAGGCCGGGGCGCTCATTCGGAAGTAGCGACTGGCAGAGTGCCGAATAACCGCTGCGCCTGCTACGGGCACGGCAATCGGGCAATCTGCGGAAAGCAGCTTTCGCAAAGCGCACCATCTCTTACCTTTCGCTGCGGCGTGAGAAGATGCTTCTTGAGTCGGCATGACAGGCGGCGTGCGCAAGCCGTCTTTTCAAACTTCCCTGAGTAGCAAGCCGCGAGCGGGTCCCTGGTAAAGCGTAGCTTTCGGGGACCCGTTCTATCTTCACCCAAAATTTATCTCGACCGTGGCCTCTTCCCAACAGCTTGCGCAACTCGACCGCCTGGAGCGGCAGATTACCACCTTAGTGGCTGCCTATCAGCAATTGCGCGAGGAGCTGGCCGACGCCAACACCACGGTGCAGCAGCTCCGCGCCGACGTGCGCGAGCGGGACCGGCAGCTCAAGGAGCGACAAAACCAGGAAAATATTGTTAAACTTGTACAAACCATAGCCGGAGAACCCACTCACGCCAACGAATTAAAACTGCGCCTCAACGAATACATCCGCGAACTGGACAAGTGTCTTGCCTATTTGAGAGACTAACCGACTGACCCTCACCCCACGCTGTAACTTCCGCCTTATGAGCGAACTAGCCATCAAAATTCGTATTGCTGACCGGGACTATCCCATGCGCGTTGACGTGCAGGACGAGGAACGGCTGCGCCTGGCCGGGCGGCTGCTGGGCGACAAGCTGCGCGAATTCAGAGAAGGCTACGGCATTCAGGATAAACAGGACCTGCTGGCCATGATTGCGCTGGCCACAATGGCCGACCAATTGAAAGTGAGCAAGGAAAAGGATGGCACCGATGCGGCGCTAACCGAGCGGCTGGCTCGTTTCGACGAGCTACTATCCGGCGTGGTGCTGGCGGGCTGACACGCCCGCCCGGCACCTAACTCGTTGGCCCGGCAGGGCGGCGCGGCAATCGGCCGCTTCCGCCTTCGTCCGGGCAAAACCGTTCCCCGGTTATGGTTTTTTCACCCTTTCAAAAACCATAATTATATGACCCCCTTAGTAATGTACAGCTTGCTGGCCGCCGTGGTCGCCCTCGTGGCGGGCATCGTGGTGGGCCGGCTGCTGGCCGGCAAAGCCCGGCTAGACCACGAGGGCGCGGCCCAGGCCCGCGCCCAACAAATCCTCCGCGACGCCGAAGAAAAAGGCAACCGCCTCCGCGACGAGAAAATAAAGCAGGCCGACGAGCGGCTGGAGCAATCCAAAAACAAGTTCAAAAGCATCCGCAACGAGTTTGACCAGGAAAGCCGCCGCCTCAAGCAGGCCCTCGACCAGGAGCTGACCGAGCGCCGCCAAAGCGTGGTCGAGCAAGAGCAAAGCATTAAGCTGCTGACCGATACCACCCAGCGCCAGCTCGAACAGCTTCAGAAAAAAGAGCAGGATTTGGAGCGCACCCGCGAAAAAATCCAGACCGATACCCAGCAGCTGCGCGACAAGCTGGAAAGCCAGTCGGAAAAGCGCCGCGCCGACCACGAAGCGGCCATCGCCGAGCTCGAAGCCAAGGAAAAAGAAGCCGACGAGCAGCTGCACACCGTGCAGCGCCAGCTCGAAACCATCGCCAACCTGACGGCCGCCGAGGCCCGCGAGCAGCTGGTGGAGTCGCTGAAAAACGAGGCCCAGATTCAGGCCAGCTCCTACATCAAGGACACCGTGGCGCAGGCCAAGCTGACGGCTACCAAGGACGCCAAGAAGATTGTGCTCGAAACCATTCAGCGCACCGCTTCGGAGCATGCCATTGAGAACTGCGTGTCGATTTTCAACATCGAAAGCGACGACGTGAAGGGCAAAATCATTGGCCGCGAGGGCCGCAACATCCGGGCGCTGGAAGCGGCAACGGGCGTCGAAATCATCGTGGACGACACGCCGGAGGCCATTATTATTTCGGGCTTCGACCCGGTGCGGCGCGAAATTGCCCGCCTCTCGCTGCACTTGCTGGTGAAAGATGGCCGGATTCACCCGGCCCGCGTGGAAGAAATCGTGGCCAAAACCCGCAAGAACATTGAGGAGGAAATCGTCGAAATCGGGGAGAAAACCATCATCGACCTCGGCATTCACGGCCTGCACCCGGAGCTGATTAAGATGGTGGGCCGGATGCGTTTCCGCTCGTCGTACGGCCAGAACCTGCTGCAACACAGCCGCGAAGTGGCCAACCTTTGCGCCACGATGGCCGCCGAGATGGGCCTCGACGTGAAGAAAGCCAAGCGCGCCGGCCTGCTGCACGACATCGGCAAGGTGAGCACCGAGGAGCCGGAATTGCCCCACGCCATCCTGGGCATGGAAATGGCCAAGAAGTGGAAGGAGCACCCCGACGTGGTGAACGCCATCGGTGCCCACCACGACGAGATTGAGATGACGGCCATGATTTCGCCGCTGGTGCAGGCCTGCGACGCCATTTCGGGCTCGCGCCCCGGCGCCCGCCGCGAGATGATGGAGAGCTACATCAAGCGCCTCAAGCAACTCGAAGAAACCGCCAACGGCTTCAAGGGCGTGAACCAGTGCTTTGCCATTCAGGCCGGCCGCGAGCTGCGCGTGATGGTGGACGCCGAGAACGTGACCGACGAGCGCGCCGCCGAGCTGAGCTTCGAGATTTCGCAGAAAATCGAGAAGGAAATGCAGTACCCCGGCCAGATTAAAATCACCGTAATTCGGGAAATGCGCGCCGTGGCGTACGCCAAGTAGCACGCGTAGCGCACGCTTTGGCTTGTGTACGGAAGAAACAAAAAGCCCCCGCAACGCACGTTGCGGGGGCTTTTTTGTACCTAACTTCATGCTCCGTATTCTTACCCAAATTGCCTTCATTCCACCAAATGATGAACCAACGACTACTTATCGTTCTGGGCTCCATCCTCAGCCAGCTGCTGGCCGGCTGCGCCGTGTACATGCCCATTCAGTGCGCGGCACCGCAGATTAAAGACAAAAAAGAGGCTGAAATAACCGGCAGCACTTACCTCAACGGCCGGTACGACGTGGCGGCGGCCTACTCGCCGGTGCGCCACCTGCTGGTGCGGGCTGCCTACAGCAGCCTGCCCCGCGGCTCCGACGATAGCACGTACTACCGGGGCCACCAGTACGAAGTGGCGGCCGGCACCTACTGGCCCCTGAGCGCCCAATTCTTGGTGGGCGGCCTGGCGGGCTTCGGGCAGGCCCGCAGCGAAGCCCGCTACCGCAACGACGGCGGCATAATCTTCTTCGGGCAGATTGTGCAACACGCATTCGACGCACGCTATAATAAGCTGTTTGGGGAAGCTTACGGCATTTTTCAAGCCAGCCCAACCGTTTCGTTTGGGGCAGCTTACCGCGTCACCCAAGTGAATTTTACGTCCCTAACTGACGTGGGGCAACCGCTGAACCTGAACGGCATGACCCGCAGCGAGCCCATGTTTTTCTTCCGCACGCGGCTGGGCAGCGGCGCTGCCGACAGTCGGCCCGTGCAGCTGCAAATGACTTTGGGCACCTCTTCGAGCTTTGGCTATAACTCATCCACCGCTGGCCCCAGCTATCCAGATTACCAAGTCCAAAAACCACGCGGCTACCTCACGCTCGGCGTCAGCATATTCCCGCATTGCCTGTGGCGTCAATTTCAACAAAGCAACACCGCAAACTGACCTTGCTGGCTCATTGGTTATGCGGTAGCGCAGTCCAATTTCGAGGTTGCTTTCATTAACTCTTTCTATTCTACGGCCCGCAGTATTCCATGGCCCGCAGTTCGCGAATCCTCAGCGGAGCTTGCTGTCGGGAATGTTTAATTTATTTTGGTTTTGAGGTATTTTATGGCCTTTAGCATAACGGGGTCCTGATGCGTCAGGTAGTCCTTCAGGGTTGGTTTTACCTCCACATCCGGCTTAATGCCGTAGCCCACAAATTCTCGGCCGTCGGGGTAGGTATCCTGCTTGGTGCAGACTCTGGCCGAGCCACCCCCGGGTAGGTCAAATGAAAGCGGCTGGCCTGTGCTACCGAATGAATTCTCGCCCATCCTGAGCATATGTTTCTGATTGGCGGCGGCTATTAAAAAATCTTCCGCTGCCGAGGCCGTGTAGTGCCCCAGCAACAAAACCGTGGGAACAACAACTCGCCGGTCGGCTAATTTTATGGTATCGGGCGAGTAATCAAACTCGTTATAAAAAGTGCCTTGGGCAATTTTATAGGCCTTCAACGCGTCCTGTTTTGTGAATTCCCATTCTTTTTTGCCAGCAATGGTGTCCTTGGGTTCGATATAATTTCCCCAAGCTTTATATGTTCCGATGTGAAGCCGGCTCCGGCTTTTTGCGCCGTATAATAGCTTGTCGTTGGTGAGGTATTTTAGGATGGTGGTGCCTATTCCGGTGCTACCGCCGCCGTTAGTACGCAAATCCACAATCAGCCCTTTTGCCTTATATAACTCTGGCAGTTTTTGAATAAACAGACTGTCTATTTTTGCGTTTTCGAAGGAGTTCAAGGCTAGGTAGGCAATGCCGTTCGGCAACCACTTGAAATCGAGCAGCTCTTTTTCCGGTTCAAATTGGGGATACACCGCTTTTTCTTCGGTTATCCGATGTGTTAGCGTCAGGGCAATAACCTGACCCTTCGGCTTTTTAATTTTCACTTTATACGCATCGCCCGCAACTCCTTTCAGCAAGTCGCGGGTGCCCCAATCCTTCAGGATGTAATCGGTGGAGGACGCTATATACGGCGCAACCTGCTCGACAAGGTAAGTTGCCGTAGGCTGCCCGTTTACCTCGATTACTTCGCTACCAACCGGAATTTCATCCTTTTTGCTGGCATTGGTCCGAACAACAATGGCTTTGTTGTCAATATTTTGGAGGAATAACCGGTATTCTCCAAAATTGCTGGTCATCTGCTCGATATTTCGCGGAAAATACACGTTGGTGTGGCCATCTTTCAGGAGCGCACAAAACTTCTGTAATTGTAAATAGTATTGATAATCGTTGGGTGTTTGGGCAACGGTTGTTATTAATTGTCGATACGTATCATCCCATTTGGCTTTGTCGATTCTATTAAGATACACAAAGTTGTAATTGACTTCCTGCCAAAATTTGGACAGCCCATAAATTTTTTCCGCAGGCGTCAGATTATTAGGCACTTGGGCCGTCGCGCGAATAGTAGTCCACAACAACATGGCAAGTAGCAGTAATTTGGTAAACCGGACCATGGGTTGCCGTTGGGGTTGATAGTGGAACAGAAGGAAGAGCTTTGCAAATTGAACCGTCAAGATAACCTGAATATTGTTACAGTTTTCGCAAAAAACCGCCTTTCTGGCACTGCTCAGCTTATTATCGGCCTGCGCTGTCCATCGCAACCCTTACGCCACCACCAACCGCGCGTACCGCCAGCAGGTGAAGGCCTTTGCCAAGGCCCTGCGGGCCATGCCGCCGCCTACGCCGGGCGCCGATAGCCTGCTGCTGGGCAAGTATTGGGTGGGCACCACCAACTTCAACCTGCGCAAGCCGAATTACGTCGTCATCCACCACACGGCCCAGGACTCGACGGCCCAGAC
>CAXTCS010000192.1:0-8513 GCA_964242365.1 uncultured Hymenobacter sp.
TCGGCGCACCGCTCGCCGTCCATCGCCGCCGACACGATGCCGCCCGCGTAGCCCGCGCCCTCGCCGCACGGAAACAGCCCGGCCACCACCGGGTGTTGCAGCGTGTCTTTGTCGCGCGGAATGCGCACCGGGGCCGACGTCCGGCTTTCCACGCCCACAATCTGGGCGGCGTTGGTGGCGTAGCCGGGAATTTTGCGGCCGAAGTCGCGGAAGCCCTGGCGCAGGCGCTCGGCCAGGGCGGCCCCGAGCACGTCGTCCATGCGCACGGGCACCAGGCCGGGCTGGTAGGAGGTTTCGAGCAGGCTGGCCGAGGGTTTATTGTTGAGAAAATCGCCGAGCAGCTGGGCCGGGGCGCGCTGGGTGCCTCCGGCCGCCTGGCAGGCCAGCTGCTCGATGGCCTGCTGGAAGCGCAGGCCCGCCAGCGGCCCGAATTGCCGCACGTCCAGGTCGGCCAGCTCCACGGCGGCCACGATGCCGGAGTTGGCAAAGCGCGAGTCGCGGCGGCTGGGGCTCATGCCGTTCACCACCACCTCGCCCGGCGCCGTGGCGGCCGGCACGATGAAGCCGCCGGGGCACATGCAAAACGAAAACACGCCCCGCTGCTGCCCGCGCACCTCCGTTTGGTGCACCAGCGCGTAGGACGCGGCCGGCAGCAGCCCGCGCTCGGGCCGGCGGTACTGGGCCTGGTCAATCAGGGCCTGCTGGTGCTCGACGCGCACGCCCAGGGCAAAGGGCTTGGCCTCGATGAGCACGCCGCGCCGGTGCAGCAGCTCGTAAATATCGCGGGCCGAGTGGCCGGTGGCCAGAATGGTCGCCTCGGCTTCCAAGGCTTCGCCCGTGGCCGTGACCACCCCACGCAGGCGGTTGCTCTCTAACAGCAGGTCCGTCACGCGCGTCTCGAAACGCACTTCGCCGCCGGCTGCGACGATGGCCTCGCGCAGGGCCTGCACCACGGCCGGCAGCTTGTTGGTGCCGATGTGGGGGTGGGCATCAACCAGAATGTCGGGCGTGGCGCCGTGCTGCACCAGGCGGCGCAGCACCCGGCCCACGTCGCCGCGCTTGGTGGCGCGGGTATACAGCTTGCCGTCGGAGTAGGTGCCCGCGCCGCCTTCGCCAAAGCAGTAATTTGAATCGGGGTCAACCAGCTGCTCTTTGTTGATGGCGGCCAGGTCGCGGCGCCGCGCCCGCACGTCGCGGCCACGCTCCAGCACGATGGGTTTCAGGCCCAGCTCGATGCAGCGCAGGGCCGCAAAAAGGCCCGCCGGCCCAGCCCCAATAATGAGAACGGTGCCGCTTTTGGTATTCACATTTGGATAAACAAACCAAGGGCCAAACAGGTCGGCTGGCGGGGCCGACTGATACACGTCGGCCCGCAGCCGAACCAGGGCTTGCCGGCCACGAGCGTCGATAGAACGGCGGCGGAAATGCACATAATCCGCTTCGCCGGGCCGCAAGCCGGCTTGCTCCAATACCGCTTCGTAGCGGGCTAATTCGTCGAACGCAACTTCGGGGGCGAGAAGAATCTCAACTTCTTGTTTTGACATTTGTGTAATATGAAAGGTAGTTATCCTTTAGTAATCAACCGTAACCATTGCAGGTACGAACGGCAAAGTTACGGCCCTGGTGCAGGCCAGGCCGGGGTGTGGCAAGCGCCCGCAAGCCGGTACCCGGCGCCCGCGTTGCTGGCCGTTTGCTTATTTTGCTCGATGAACCCTGCTCCCGCTTCTTTGCCCATTTCGCGTCTGCGCTCCATCATCAGCGGCTCAATCGGCAACCTGGTCGAGTGGTACGACTGGTATGCGTATTCGGCCTTCGCGCTGTATTTCGCGCCGGTGTTTTTTCCCAAAGGCAGCGCCACGGCGCAGCTGCTGAGCACGGCCGCGATTTTCGCGGCCGGCTTTCTGATGCGCCCGCTCGGGGCCTGGCTTTTGGGGGCCTACGCCGACCGGCGCGGCCGGCGCGCGGCGCTGCTGCTTTCGGTGCGGCTCATGGCCGGGGGCTCGTTGCTGATTGCGGCCGCGCCCGGCTACGCGAGCATTGGGGTGGCGGCGCCGGCGCTGCTGCTGCTGGCGCGGCTGGTGCAGGGCGTGAGCGTGGGCGGTGAGTACGGCACGTCGGCCACCTACCTGAGCGAGATGGCCGGGGCGCGGCACCGGGGCTTCTGGTCCAGCTTCCAATACCTGACGCTGATGGGCGGGCAGCTGCTGGCGCTGGTCGTGCAGCTGGGCTTGCAGCAGGTGCTCACGCCGGGCCAGCTGGGGAGCTGGGGCTGGCGGGTGCCGTTCGTTATCGGCGCGCTGGCCGCGGCGGGCGCGCTCTACCTGCGCACGCACATGGGCGAAACCGCTGCCTTTGAGCAGGGGAAACACCCGGCAGCGGCGGAAGGCGAGGGCCGCGCTTCGTCGCCGAGCCAAATTCGGCTGCTGCTGCAATACCCCCGCGCCGTGCTTACCGTGGTGGGCCTCACGCTGGGCGGCACGCTGGCCTTCTACACGTTCACGACCTACGCCCAGAAATTCCTGGTCAACACGGCTGGGTTTTCGAAGGAGCAGGCCACCCTTATTTCGTTTGGGGTGATGGCCGTGGCGCTGCTTTTCCAGCCTTTGCTGGGCGCGATATCGGATAAGGTGGGCCGCCGCCCGGTGCTGCTGATGTTCGGCATCGGGGCCACGCTGGGCACGGTGCCGCTGCTGCGCCAGCTGGCCCACACGCACGATGCCGGGGCGGCGGCGGGGCTGCTCATCGCGGCGCTGTTCGTGGTGAGCGGCTACACGTCCATCAGCGCGGTGGTGAAGGCGGAGCTGTTTCCGACCGAAATAAGGGCGCTGGGCGTGGGGCTGCCGTTTGCCCTTACCGTGGCCGTTTTCGGCGGCACGGCCGAGTACGTGGCGTTATTGGCCAAAGACCACGGCGTGGAAGAGTGGTTTTACTGGTACGTGACGGGCTGCGCGCTGCTCTCGCTGCTGGTGTACTGGCGGATGGGGGAGACGCGGGCCGAAAAGGGGGAGATGGCGGAGTAGGCGGCGTTTTACGGACCATGCGGCGGGGCGCCCTGGGCAGGAACCTCACCCCCTGAGCGACGTCAGGCGCTGCCACTCGTGCGGCACGTTACGCATGAGCAGGGCATTGTCGAATACGACCGAGCCGGCCGGAAACAGCGTTTCATCCGCAAAAAAGCTGGATGAAACCTGCTGCACCGACAGGGGCGATACCTGCCATTGACTGGTGCTCAGTTCCACCCCGTCGAACCCCTGCCCGCCGGGGCTGGGAGAATAACCGGCGGCGCCCTGCCGAAAGAAGCCCGAGGCCTGCTCCAAAGTGGAAAACAGACTTGTCTTCGGCCACTCCGCCGTTTCGCGGGCCTCTACGGCCAGGCGGGTGCCATCGGTGCTTTGGAAGGCAATGGCGTAGCGGCCGTTTTGTTCTTGCACCCGAAAAGGGCTGCGGTAATGAAGCCCCAGCAACTGGTTGCCAACGAGGAAATTGAGGCGCGAGGAAGTATCGCGCCGGGGAATGTAGACGCCTTTGCGCGGTTGGCCATCCGCGTCCCATTCCACGGCAATGCGGTGCGCCCCGTTTTCGGATGCCAGACCGAACACCGCCGGAAAGCCTTTCGGCCGAACCTTTTTCAGCCGAATCAGGCAAATGCCCACCATCGCCTGGCCTTGTACCAGCTGGGCCCGAAAAGGGCCTGGAAGCAACCGGCCCACCACGGCGGGGTCGGCCCGAAAATTGAGCAGAATGCGGCGGTCGATGAGGCCGGTTAGGGGCGGGGTTTTCATAAATGTTGGGGTTGGTTCACACGCCCGCGCCTTCTTCCAGCACGCTTTCCACCCAGCCCTTGCCCCAATCTTCCAGCTCCTGCGCCGACCAGAGCTGCGGGTAGAAAATGCGGCGCTGGAACTTGGGCGGCAGGTAGTTGCGCCAGTTGGTGCCGCCCGTGGCGGCCACGTCGGTGGGGTTGCGCTGGAGGTAGCGCACGGCCGATTTGAAGTGCATGAGCGGCCAGTTCACGTTCACGCTGATGTCGAGCTGGCGCAGGGCGCGCAGCAGGCGGGGGTGGTGCTGGTCGGCGGCGGGCAGGCGCTGCACCACGGCCCACACGTTGCGGTGCTGGAAGGCCTCGGCGTGGCGCACGAGGTCGGCGGTGTACTTGCGCTCGAACTCGATGAGCGTGAGGGCTTTGGCGCCGCTGGCCTCGACGGTGGCGCCGGCTTTCCAGTAGATGCAGCCCAGCAGCTGGTCGTAGTCGTGGGCCGAGGCTTCGCCCAGGGCCTGGCGCTTGGCCTGGTCGGTGAGGTTTTCGAGGGCGGTGCTGGCAATCTCAATCATGCGGTACTGCACCGACTGGAAGCCCGAGGCCGGCATCAGGGCCATGCGGAAGTCGAGGAACTGCTGCTTGTCCATGCCGTCGACCATCACATCAAACGAGTCGATGAGGTTGTCGAAGTAGCGGTTGATGCGGCCCAGGCGCAGCACCACTTCGCCCAGCGTGGGCTGGGCCAGGTCGCCGATTTGCTCGTATTCGCAGAGGCAGAGCTTGAAGTACAGCTCCGAAATCTGGTGGTACATGATAAAAATCCGCTCGTCGGGCAGGTTGGTGAGCGGGCGTTGGAGGGAGAGGAGCGTGTCGAGCTCAATGTAATCCCAGTAGTTGATGTACTTGGCGTGGTAGAGGCCTTCGAGGTAGGCGGCCAGGTCCTGGCCGTCGGGCGCGTACCTGGCCTGGAGCCGGCGCAGCTGGGCCAGCACGGCCGGCGAAAATTCGTCCTGGGTGGGAGCGACAGACATATAAAACCAGAGGAGAGGTGGACGGGAAAAGGGCGGGTGGGGCCGGGGCAAATATCGGCAAAATACTGACTGCTGTTACGCAGGGGCCGCAGCGACTGCCGTCTGGTTGCTGGTTTCTAGTTGCTGGTTGCTGGTTGATGTCTAACCAGCAACCAGCAACCAGCAACCAGCAACTAGAAACCAGCAACCAGCAACCACTTGGTACAGCGGACATAGGAGCACCACTGCGTAACAGCAGATACTGAGGTAACCGGGCCGGGGCGGCGCGCCCCGCGCACGGCGGCCCGCCGCAACCCGTGGGGGCCGGGCCGCATCTTTGTCCCGCACCCCCCCGGCCGAAGCGGTTTGGGCCGGCCGCGCTTCGGCCGCGGCGGCCGAAGTGCGGCCGGCCAACGCCCTGGGTGTGGCGCCCGTTCGCTACTTTTAGCCCTTCACCCACCAGACCGGCGCAAGCCCATGGCCGAAAAATCCAGCATTTTTGATATGATTGGGCCCGTAATGATTGGCCCCAGCTCGTCGCACACGGCCGGGGTGGTGCGCATCGCGCGGGCCGCCATTCGCATCCTGGGCGCGGTGCCGTCCGAGGCGGTGGTGACGTTCTACAACTCGTTTGCCCGCACCTACGAGGGCCACGGCTCCGACCGCGCCATCGTGGCGGGCCTGCTCGGCTACGCGCCCGACGACACCCGCATCCGCACGGCGTTTGACCACGCCGGGGCGGCGGGCCTAAAATACGTGTTTCAGAGCGTGGGCAACGCTTCGACCATGCACCCCAACACCATCAAGGTAAACCTGCTGGATGGCGCCACCGGCCACCGCGTGGAAGTGGTGGGCCAGAGCCGGGGCGGCGGGGTCATCCGCATCGTGGAGGTGGACGGGTTTCCGTCCGATTTTTCGGGCGCGCTGCACACGCTCATCGTCGATGCCCACGACGTGCCCGGCTCCATCGCCTTCATTGCCTCGGTTATCGCGCACGACCAATGCAACATCGCCACCATGTTTGTGAGCCGCAAGGGCCGCAACGACGCGGCCCGGCAGTTTATCGAGATGGACAGCCCCATCAAGGACATTACGCTGACCTATTTGCGGCAGCTTAGCTGGGTGCAGCGCATCACCTACATTCCGACGCTTGAATAACGGGCGGGTCGTGTAATAAACGGCCGCCTCTGACGATTAAGGACTTACCTACGAAGCACCAAATTTTCTGCGCGATGAAACGACGGACTACTCCTTTTGCCCCCGACCGCCGGCTGCTGGCCCTGACCGCCCTGGCCGGCCTGGCGGGGGCGCTGCTGGCCTTGGCCCCGGCCGCCCAGGCCCAAACGCCTGCCTCGCCGCCGGCTGCCGCGCTGGGCGGCCCGGCCCAGCCGGCCACCGGCCCCTGGACCCTGCGCGCGGCCGTGGACTACGCCCTGGCCCACAACCTGACCGTGCGCCAGAACGAGCTCACGGCCCAGAGCAACAAGGCGGTGCTCACCCAGAGCAAGGCCGCCATGCTGCCCACGGCCAACCTCAACGGCACCCAGACCTGGAACTACGGGCGCAACATCAACCCGTTGACCTACCAGTACGAGAACCAGACCATCCGCTCGAACAACTTTTCGGCGCAGTCGCAGCTGGTGCTGTTTCAGGGGTTTCAGCTGCGCAACACCGTTAAGCGCAACGACCTGGACTACGAGGCCAGCCTGCGCGACACCGAAAAGGCCCGCAACGACTTGTCGCTGAACGTGGCCTCGGCCTACTTGCAGCTGCTGCTGGGCGAGGAGCTGATTCGGTCCAACCAGTCGCGCGTGGCCAGCTCGCAGGCCCAGGTAACCCGCGCCCAGATTTTGCTGAAAGCCGGCAGCGTGGCCGAAAGCAACCTGCTCGACAGCCAGGCGCAGCTGGCTTCGGATGAGCTGAACGTCATCACGGCCACCAACCAGCGCGACATTGCCCGGCTCAACCTGCTCCAGCTGATGAACCTGGACGCTGCTTCGGCGGCCAATTTCCAGGTCGACGTGCCCCAGCTGCCCGACCCGGACGAGGAAGCCCCGCTGGCCCTGAACATGGACGAAGCGTACCAGACGGCCGCCGCCCGCCTGCCCGAAATCGCGGCCGCCGACCTGCGCGTGGAGAGCGCCCGGCGCGGCATCGACCTGGCCCGCGGCGGCTACTACCCGCGCGTGGTGCTGGCTGGCTCGCTGGTGACGGGCTTCTCGTCGTCGGCCACTTCGCGGGCCCTGACCGGCGACTCGACGGCCACGTTTTTGCCGGTTTTTCAGGTCGACCCGCTCAATCCGGGCGCGCCGCCGCGCGCCACCAGCTTTGCCGTCATCGGCCCGAAGCAGCCGAACTATTCGGTGCTGGAATCCGGCTTTTTCAACCAGCTGAGCGAAAACGTGGGCCGCACCATTCAGTTTGGCATATCCGTGCCCATCCTCAACGGCTTGCAGGTGCGCACCAACGTGCAGCGCGCCATCATCAGCCAGGAAATCAACGAGACGCGCGCCGCCCAGGCCCGCCTCACCCTGCGCCAAAGCATCGAGCAAGCCTTCGTGGACGCCCGCGCTGCCCAGCTGCAATACAACGCCTCCAAGCGCCAGGTGGCCGCCCTCACGCTCTCGCAGCGCAACGCCGAAATCCGCTTCAACAACGGCCTGCTGAACGGCACCGATTTCAACATTGCCAAAAACAACCTCACGTCTGCCGAGTCCAGCCGCATTCAGGCCAAATACAGCTTCATTTTCCGCACCAAGGTGCTCGATTTTTACCAAGGCAAGCCGCTGGCGCTTTGAATCATTTAACAGTTGACATTTAACATTTAACAGTTGGGATGATGAGCAGGTGGGTGTTAACTGCGAGATGATGGAGTGTGAAATGCGTTGTCGTTGATAATGAGTGCGGTAGGGTGGCGAAGTGCCTGTCCCGCCAGGCGGTCCAAGCTAGTGGGACGCTTGGCGGGATGGACTCCGATTGTTAAATGTTAAATGTTAATTGTTAAATGAAAAACAACCGTTTACTCTTCATTCTCATTGGCGTGGTGCTGGTGCTCGTCGTGGGCTACGCCGTGGCGAAAAAACAGGGCTTGATTGGCAAGCCCGCCGGGGTCGAGGTGCTGGCGGCCAAGGCCGGCCCCGCCAACATCGTGGAGAAAGTCAGCGCCTCGGGCAAAGTGCAGCCCGAAACGGAAGTAAAAATCTCGCCCGACGTATCCGGCGAAATCACCGAATTGTACGTGCAGGAGGGCGATTCCGTGCGCAAGGGGCAACTGCTGCTCCGCATCCGGCCGGATAACTACCAGGCCCAGGTGGCCATGCAAAGTGCCCAGGTGGGCACCCAGCGCGCCAACGTGGGCCAGGCCGAGGCCCGCCTCCAGCAGCTGATGGCCAGCGCCAAGCAAACCGAGCTGACGTACCGCCGCAACGCCTCGCTGTTCAAGCAAAAAGTCATTTCGCAGTCGGACTACGAAGCCAGCCAGGCCGCCTACAACGCCTCGCAGGAAGAAATTAACAGCGCCCGCCAGACCATCCGCGCCTCGCAGAGCACCGTGAGCGCCGCCTCGGCCTCGCTGGAGGAAGCCCGCAAAAACCTCAACAAAACCACCATCTACGCCCCGGTGAGCGGCACGGTGAGCAAGCTGAACGTGAAAAAAGGCGAGCGCGTGGTGGGCACCACCCAAATGGCCGGCACCGAAATCATGCGCATCGCCAACCTCAACAACATGGAGGTGCGCGTGAACG
>CAXTCS010000193.1:0-8507 GCA_964242365.1 uncultured Hymenobacter sp.
TCATGAACGCGCACGGCTACACCTCGGTGAAAACCGGCTACGTGGGCCGCATCATTCCGCGCGGCGAGCACCACGACGGCCAGTGGATGGTGAACCACTACGTGCGCACCGCCCAGAACACGGCCGACCACCGCATCATGGTCGACATGCACGAGGCCGTGCGCCCGACCGGCCTCAACCGCACCTACCCCAACTGGCTGGCTTGCGAGGCCGCCCGCGGCAACGAGTTCAACGCCTTCAGCAACGGCAACCAGCCCGAGCACGAAACCATTCTGCCCTTCACCCGCATGATGGGCGGCCCGATGGACTACACGCCCGGCATTTTTAAGCTGCAAGGCTACGCGGCCGCCGCCCCGCAGCGCCAGGTGCACACCACGCTGGCCAAGCAGCTGGCCCTGTACGTGACGATGTATTCGCCGCTGCAAATGGCGGCCGACTTGCCCGAAAACTACAACAAGCACCTCGACGCCTTCCAGTTCATTGAAGACGTGCCGGTGGATTGGGACGACACCCGCATCCTGGCCGCCGAGCCGGGCGACTACCTCACCACGGTGCGCAAAGCCAAGGGCAAGGACGAGTGGTACCTCGGCAGCATCACCGACGAAAACGCCCGCCAGCAGCCCGTGAAGCTGAATTTTCTTACCCCCGGCCAGCGTTACGAAGCCACCATCTACGCCGACGGCAAAGGGGCCGACTGGCAAAAAAACCCCACGGCGTACCGGATTTCGAAGCAGGTTGTCGACAGCAAATCGGCGCTCACGCTGCAACTGGCCCCCGGCGGCGGCGCGGCGGTGAGCTTCAAGCCGGTGCGGAAATAGCCTCTTTTTTTTGACCCCTGTCACCTCATCGGCCCCAATGCCGGGGCCAGTCTCAACTATTTTACGTCCTCGTTTAACTCTTCACAGAATGTCCTTTTATCGTATTGCTCTAAAAAATAGCCTGGCGCTGGTGCTGGCCGCCGGCCTGCTGGCAGGTTGCCGAAAAGACGTGCCCGAGGCCCCAACGCCAATCGTCGTTGTGCCGCCCACCACCGTCACGCCGCCGCAGTACGGCACGCCCTTCGCGGGGGTGCCCAGCCGGGAGGATGCCGTGATATACCAGGTGAACATCCGGGCCTTCAGCCAGGGCGGCAATTTTGCGGGCGTCACGGCCCGGCTCGACTCCATTAAGGCGGTGGGCGTGAACGTGTTGTACCTGATGCCGATTTACCCGGTGGGCGTGCTGCGGGCGGTGAACTCGCCCTACGCCGTGAGGGACTACCGGGCGGTAAACCCCGAATTTGGCACGCTGGACGACCTGCGCACGCTGGTGGCCGCGGCCCACGCCCGCGGCATGAGCGTGATGCTGGACTGGGTGGCCAACCACACCAGCTGGGACAATGCCTGGATTACGCAGCACCCCGACTGGTACCTGCAAAGCGGCGGCACCATTCAGAGCCCGCCCAGCACCACGTTCACCGACGTGGCCCAGCTCAATTTCAACAGCGCACCGATGCGCCTGGAGCTGATTTCGGCCATGAAGTCGTGGGTGTACACGGCCAACGTCGACGGCTTTCGCTGCGACTACGCCGACGCGCCCTCGATTACGCCGACCAATTTCTGGCAGCAAGCCGTGGACACCCTGCGCAACATCAAAACCCACAAGCTGCTGCTGCTGGCCGAGGGCAACCGCCCCGCCAATTTCACCAGCGGCTTCGACTACAATTTCGGGTTTAGCTTCTACGGCGCTCTGAAAAGCGTGTATGGCGAAAGCGCCCCGGCCACTACTTTCGACGCCCTCAACGCCAGCGAGTACGAAGGCGCCGCGGGCACCCAGCAGGTGGTGCGCTACACCACCAACCACGACGTGAACGGCTCGGATGGGACGCCGGTCGCGTTATTTGGCGGCAACGCGGGCGCCATGTCGGCCTTCGTGGTGGCTTCTTGCTACAAAGGCGTGCCGCTGGTGTACAACGGGCAGGAAGCGGGCATGACCACGCCCATCACCTTCCCCTTCACCTCCGTGAAAGTGGCCTGGGGCGCTCACCCCGACGTGACGCGCGCCTACCGGCAGCTGCTGGCGGCCCGTGCGGGCAGCGCCGCCCTGCGCCACGGCACGCCCACGGCCTACAGCACGGCCGACGTTTGCGCCTTCACCAAAACGGCGGGCGCCGAGCAGGCCCTGGTGCTGGCCAACGTGCGCAATACGCCCGTCACCTACCCCGTGCCCGCCGCCCTGGCCGGCACGACCTGGACCGACGCGCTGCAAGGCAGCTCGCTTGTGCTTGGCAGCCAGGTTGTGCTGCCGGCCTATGGCTACCTGGTGCTGAAGAAGTAGGGTTTGGGCATTGGCAAGGGAAAAGGGGGGTGCTTTTAATCGCGCGTGTTTCAGGCACCTCCCATCCTGTTGAATTGCTACGAGTGCGTGATGTGGATAGGGACCCGAAAACCGCACGAATTCGAAGACCCAACTTATATAACGTCTGTTATATAAGTTGGGTCTTCGAATTCGTGCGGGAAAAGGAGCAGGGCTTAACCTTACCCAAAATCTTATTTGATTTACAACATCTTATCAGCTACTTCCAGGCAGGTGATGGTAGCCGTTCTCAGGCCGTCCACATTAGGCGGTAGCTGGGGGCCGAGCTGGTAGCCAACGCGGAGCACCTGCCCGTTCACTTGGTGCGCCTGATAGGCCTGCCACACCGCGCCAACCGGCGCCACGTGGTAGCTGTTAGCTAGTTGCAGGGTTGTGTGAACGGCCGGCCGCGCGATTGGGTACATCGCCATAGCTAGGACAGAAGCGCACCGTGACTAGCTCGCTGCAACCGGTAGTAGCTGGGGCAGCGGCTTCCTTGGTGGTGCAGCCGCTTAGCTGGAGGAAGAGCAGCAGGCCGAAGCCAGCCAGGTTTTGAACAGGAATACCTACGCGCATGGCAATGGGAATCTGATGAGAAAAAGGCTTGATTTTGGTAATCTACCCCCTGCTGACCCCACCCACTGGCTATGCCCTGGCGGCAGCCCGGTGAAAAGGAGCCTAGCGAAAAATCAGGAATGGGTAGGCTTCCAAAACGGATGACCGCCACGGCCGCGCCAAGGTTGCATTGCCCGGCTAGTAAGTAGATAGGAGTAGCGGGCAGGTTACGCTTTTCGCTCAACTCATGCTTGGGCAGGTAGTTGCCCAGCTAAAAACGGTTTTTATTAACAGCAGCGAGGCGATGGCTTCCGCCGAAGCCTTCAACTACAGCTCGTTTTAGGCTGATGTACGTAGGGTGCGGGGCTGGTCCCCGCCCGTCGCCCGTGCCATGGCAACGACTTCGTTCAACGACGGGCGGGGACCAACCCCGCACCCTACACCCGACTGTACACGGACATGGAAACCGCTTTAGGATTGTGCAAAGGAACAGAACCCATACGAAGGCCGGAAAATCAGTACTTCCCCACTGCCCCAAAATCCTGTTTGTTACCAGCCAGCAAGCGCCCTTCGCAAGCGCCTATAGAATACGGCCAGTTCCGACGAATAACGGGTGAGCACTTTTTCTAAAGATTCCTCATTGCTGGCATCGAACACTATGTCTACACATTCAAAGTCCGAGAGCCGGTAGGCCAAGCCAACGGGAGTGGGACTTAAGTGAACCTTGTACACGAGACGCCATGTGACCCGGTCGTACACCGAGTCCACTGAATTTGGTGAGCCCGGCGAGTAAAACACCGAGTCCAAATAGGCTAGCGTGGGCAACCCCGCATAGCTTGCCCCCTTCTTCGCCCACTCAGTTTGTTTCACAGGTTTGACCTCCGTCAGCTTCGCCGTGTACCACCGCCGAACGAGGGCTTGCCGCTGTTCAAGCGTCAGCGGGGATGTCGGCCAGGGTATCACTCCGGTGAATTCTACGCGGCCGGTGGTCGCGTGACGCGGCCATTGTGGCACCGGCTGCGCGAAGGCCCATCCAGGGAGCACGAGCAGGAAACACAAAAGGCGAAGTAGGGACCACCGAAAATTCACGCCATAAAGTACTGGAATTTCGTGTTAAGGAACAGAGCCCAGATGGAGGCAGGAGTAATGGCCTTCCCCACTGCCCTCAAAAGCCTGTTTGCCTAGGCCCGCGAAAGTGCCTGGCTTTGCGTTTACGAAACTCATCCCTTCGGGCCATTTTGTAAACTTTTATTCGTAGACCAGTTTCGTAAACCCGCCTACCTTATTGGGGCCAGTTGGCCACCAGGTGCAGGGCTGACTCCTGCCGTTCACCGAAAGGAGCCTAAACTCGTACTATGGGGAGAAACACCAGACCGAGCCCTACAAGCAGCAGTAAGCCCATGGAGAGGTAAACAGTGGCCTTGCGCACGGGTCGCACCGGGTACTGCTCCACGATGCGTTTCCAGTTATCCCCCGCTAACAGCGGCCCATACAGGATAACTCCCAGCCCAATCGACAACCCCAAGACGCTCCATATCCCAAAATCACGGGCGAAAGTCGCTTCGCACAAGTGCACGAAGAAGCTCACCGCAAAGTAGAGGGCAAAGCACAAGAGGAGAAAGCTGTTTTGCGCCACCTGCTCCGAGGTGGCAGCAGGAGAAATGAGGGCGAAGTAGTGATAAAAGACCGAATACAGGCGGCGCATGGCGGTAATAAGAAGCGATGGTATCAGTTTAAGCAAACGGTGGTTCAAGTAGCGCCCATCTTTTAAATAGGTTCTGATAAGGGCCCGTTGTCGCCCCCTATTACTTGGGCAGACGACTTGATTCAGCTAAAGTGCGATTTCGATTAACAGCAGAGGGGCCTTCCAACCCAAGGCTTCAGCCGGTTGTCAGCCGTGATGAACGGTATATCCTGTTTGGCGATCGGCGAATCGCCCCCTTCGAAACGGGCTTCGAAAGGGCTGTTTTTATGGAGGGCAGGAGAATACGGAACCGGGCAATTGGCCCAACGGGGCGGCTGGCCCATTGCCGGAGCGGTGCTGCTCCGGCAACCCGAACAGGGCGCTAGACCAGCGTGGTTGCCGGGCGGCGCAGCCACAGCACCACCGCCAGCAACAGCAGCAGGACGAGGGCCGGCACGCCGTTGGCGATTCCGCCGGGGATTTTGGTGGCGTGCATCAGCACTGCGCCAACCATGATGATAATCAGGCCCAGCGCGGCGGGGCGGGTGAAGCGCGGCACGAGCAGGCCGATGCCGCCCACCACTTCGGCCACGGCGACGACGTAGGCCAGCGCGCCGGGCAGCCCGATGCTGCCAAACATGGCCACCGTGCCGGGCAGGTCGGTGAGTTTTTTGAAGCCGGAGGCGATGAAGGCGAGGCCGAGCAGCACTTGCAGAACCCAGGCGATGATGTTGCGGACGGAGGGGGACATGGGAGTAGGGGTTGAGGGGTGAAAATGAGTTTGGGAACAAGTCTAGTGAATAAATCGGGACTTGGTGGCGGGCCGGCGCCATCTTTGCGCTCATGCACGCTCCCGCCGCTCCCCTGCCCTACCTGGTTTTCGATTTCGACAGCACCTTCACCCAGGTGGAGGGCCTGGACGAGCTGGCCGACATTGCCCTGCAAGGCCACCCCGACCAGGCCGCCGTGGTGGCCCAAATCAGGGCGCTGACCGACCGGGGCATGGCGGGCGAAATCGGCTTTCAGGAATCGTTGAGCAAGCGGCTGGCGCTGCTGGGGGCCAACGAGCGGCACCTGGCGCCGCTGGTGGCCCGGCTCAAGGCGAAGGTGAGCGAGAGCATCCGGCGCAACGGCGACTTTTTTCGGCAGCACGCGGAGCGGATTTACGTGGTGAGCAGCGGGTTTCGGGAGTTTATCGAGCCGGTGGTGGCCGAGTTTGGCATTGGGGCCGGCCACGTGCTGGCCAACACGTTCACGTTTGACGCGGCCGGCAACATCACCGGCTGCGACCCGCAAAACGTGCTGAGCCGCGACGGCGGCAAAATTCGCCAGCTCGTGCTGCTCGATTTGGACGGGCCGGTGTACGTGCTCGGCGACGGCTACACCGACTACCAGATTCGCGAGGCGGGCCTGGCCCACCGCTTCTACGCCTACACCGAAAACGTGGCCCGCCCCACCGTGGTGGCCCACGCCGACGAAGTGCTGCCGACCTTCGATGAATTTCTGTACCAGCTCAAGCTTCCGATGACCCTTTCGTACCCCAAAAACCGCATCAAGGTCTTGCTCCTCGAAAGCCCCGATGCCCGCGCCAAAGAGCTGTTTGCCCAGGAGGGCTACCAGGTGGAAGAGGTGAAAGGCGGCCTCGACGAGGACGAGCTGGTGGCCCGCATCGAGGGCGTGAGCATCCTGGGCATTCGCTCGAAAACGCAGGTGACGCAGCGCGTGCTCGACGCGGCCAACCGGCTGATTGGCATCGGTGCGTTTTGCATCGGCACCAACCAGATTGACCTCACCGGGGCCATGAAAAAGGGCGTGGCCGTGTTCAACGCGCCGTTTTCGAACACCCGCTCGGTGGTGGAGCTGGCGCTGGGCGAAATCATCGTGCTGGCCCGCCGCATCCCCGAAAAAAACCCCAAGATGCACGCCGGCGAGTGGGACAAGTCGGCCAGCGGCGCGTTCGAGATTCGGGGCAAAACGCTGGGCATCGTGGGCTACGGCAACATCGGCTCGCAGCTCTCGGTGGTGGCCGAGGCCGTGGGCATGAAGGTGGTGTACTTCGACGTGGCCGAAAAGCTGCAGCTGGGCAACGCCGTGAAGTGCCGCACGCTGGACGAACTGCTCGCGCAAGCCGACGTGGTGACGCTGCACATCGACGGCCGACCCGAAAACCGCGACTTTTTCGGAGGGAAAGAATTTGCCCTGATGAAGAAGGGCGCGCTGTTTCTCAACAACGCCCGCGGCCACGTGGTGGACGTGCCGGCGCTGGCCGCCGCCCTGCGCAGCGGCCAGCTCGGCGGCGCGGCCGTCGACGTGTTTCCCTACGAGCCCAAAACCAACCACGAAAGCTTCGAAAACGAACTGCGCGGCTTGCCCAACGTGCTGCTCACGCCGCACATCGGCGGCAGCACGGCCGAGGCCCAGCGCAACATCGCCGAGTTTGTGCCCGAGCGCATCATGCAGTACGTGAACACGGGCAACACCCAGCAATCGGTCAATTTTCCCAATATTCAGCTGCCCACGCAGCAGGCCCACCGCCTCATCCACATTCACGCCAACGTGCCGGGCGTGCTGGCCAAAATCAACAACGTGCTGGCCGCGCACCACGTCAACATCCTGGGTCAATACCTGAAAACCAACGAGCTGATTGGCTACGTGATTACCGACATCAACCGCGAGTACGACCAGGAAGTGATACAGGCCCTGCGCGCGGTGGAGCACACGATTAAGTTTCGGGTGCTGTATTAAGGGCCGATTTCGGGCCGGGGGTGGGGTTGCATGGTGGAACTGGCAACCCGTTTCCTTTATAGCGAAAATTACGGCGATTTTCACAGCCGCTCGCGCACCTGGCGCAGCACCCGCTCGACCTCGTTGCGCATAGCGCCGCTGTCCACCACGTGGTTGTTGTTGAGGAAGCTGAAGGCCACCAGCCGGCCGCTTTTGGTGCGCAGGTAGCCACACACGTTGAGGTTGTTGCTCAGGGTGCCGGTTTTGCCCCACACCCAGGGGCCGGCGGCGTCGTGGTAGCGCTTGCGCAGGGTGCCCTGGCCGCCGCCGGCCGCCAGCAGGCCGAGCAGCCGGCGCTCGGGCAGTTCCTGGTGCAGCTTGAGCAGCAGGGCCGTGAGGGTGCGGGGCGTGACGAGGTTGAGGCGCGAGAGGCCCGAGCCATCGACCCAAAATACCGGGTCGGGCAGGCCGGCGAGCAGGTTGCGGCGGGCGTAGCGAATCACGCGGCCGGTGCTGAGCGAGTCGTGGTTTCCGATTTTGGTCGAGCACATCAGCAGCAGCTGCTCGGCCAGGAAATTGTCGCTCACGCGCAGCATCCGGCGGTAGAGCGAGTCGACGCGCAGGCCGTGCAGCGTGCGGATGGAATCGAGGCCGGGGCGGGGGCGCCACACGGCGCCGGTGGTGGCCCGGCGCAGGGTGTCGCCGAGCAGCCGCAGCAGCAGCCCGCGGCTGGTGACGAAGGGCGTTTCATCGACCCACTTTTTGGTCGAAGGCAGCACGTAGAAGCGGTTTTCGAGCGGCGCGCGCAGCACGTGCACGTCTTGGTCGAGGCCGGGCGTGAGCAGCTCGGGCGTGGCCGGCCCCACGAGCGGGGCGAAAAAGCGCGGCAGCACCCGCACCCGCGCCGCCGCCGGGCGCACGGCTGCCACGCCGCCGGCCCGTGCCGGCAACGGCGCGGCGGCATAAAAGCGCACCGTGTGCCCATAAATCGGAAACGCGCCCCGCTCGGGCTGGAAATAATAGCCGTAGTCGTCCCAGGTCCAGCTGGGGCCGAAGGCGGGCACGCAGGCAATGGCGCAGTAGGCCAGCTTGTGCTCGGGCCGGTTGAGCAGGAAATTGTAGGCCCGGCGGCTGGGCACGTCGCCGTGCAGCAGGGTGGGGTCGCCGGTGCCCTGAAAAAACAGCGTATCGCCGCGGCTGAAGTAGCGCA
>CAXTCS010000194.1:0-8492 GCA_964242365.1 uncultured Hymenobacter sp.
GGCCGCTGGAGTACCTGCGCCTGGCCGTGACGGACCGCTGCAACCTGCGCTGCTTTTACTGCATGCCCGAAGAAGGCATCAAATACATGCCGAAGCAGGAGCTGCTGACCTATGAGGAAATGCTGCGCCTCACCGGCCTGCTGGCCGCGCTGGGCGTGCGCAAGGTGCGCCTCACCGGCGGCGAGCCTTTTGTGCGGCGCGATTTGGTGCCGTTTATGGAGCGCCTGGCCCAGCTGCCGGGCATCGACGATATCAGCCTGACCACCAACGGCGTGCTCACCGCGCCCCACGTGCCGGCCCTGGCCCGGCTGGGCGTGAAGGCCGTCAACCTCAGCCTCGACACCCTGGACCGTGCCCGCTTTGCCGGCATCACGCGGCGCGACGAGCTGCCGCGCGTGATGGACACGTTTTACGCGCTGCTCGAAGCCGGTATTCAGGTGAAAATCAACGCTGTGGTGATGGACGGCCAGAACATCGACGACCTGGTGCCGCTGGCCGACCTCAGCCGGAGCCTGCCCGTCGACGTGCGCTTCATCGAAGAAATGCCCTTCAACGGCGGCAGCCACGCCGCCGGCCCGGCCTCCCTGCCGTGGAACCACGTCCGCATTCGCCAGCACTTGGAGGCGCATTTTGGGGCCCTCGCGCCGGTGGCCGGGCCGGCCGGGGCCACGGCTTCCGAATACGCCATTGCCGGGCACCGGGGCACGGTGGGCATCATCGCGGCGTATTCGCGCACCTTTTGCGGCACCTGCAACCGCCTGCGCCTCACGGCCGAAGGCGGCATCAAAACCTGCCTCTACGACCAGGGCGTGCTCGACACCCGCGCCCTGCTGCGCGGCGGCGCTCCGGATGCCGACATCTCAGCCGCGCTCGCCAACGCCTTTCGCTACCGCGCCGCCAACGGTTTCGAAGCCGAGCGGCAGCGGCCCCTGCACCAGCTCAGCTTCGAGAGCATGGCCACGATTGGGGGGTAGCGGCGGAATCAAGCTTAAAGCCACCGCATCCGGACCCGAAAAAGGCCCCTCAGCGAGGGGCCTTTTTCGGGTCCGGATGCGGTGGCGCTCGGCGGCCAGGGCACCGCGGGGTTAGCCCTTCTTGTTGGCGGCAAAGCGGGTGCGCTGGTCCTGCACGACCACGCTCATTTCTTTGGCCAGCGCGTTGTAGCGGGAAATGTCGAGCAGTTTGAGGCGGGCCAGCAGGCGCTCCGTTTCGTCGAAGTTGTTCATCCACAGGTTGGCTTCGGCGTTGTTATAGAGCGTGGCGGCGGTCACTTTTTCGTCGATGCGGGCCTTTTTGTCTTTGGGGTTGGATTCTGCCAGCGCCTTATTCCACAGCGTCACGGCTTCGCCAATTTGCTTTTGGGCGTCGGCGGCGCGGGTGGGGTCGGCCAGCATTTTGTAGCCCATCAGCGCTTTTTCGTACGCCTGGGGGTACTCGTCGTAGTTCACTTTCTTGTCCGACACCACCCAGATGGAGGTGTTGCGCGTGATGGGGCGCTGGCCAAATTCGCTGTCCAGGTACTCCGTGACGAGCTTCATGTTGGTCTTCATGGCGTTTTCGTCGAGCTGGCGCAAAAAAGCGCCTTGGTTGTTGCGCCAGAACTTATTCAGGCCTTCTTCGGTGGCAAAGGCTTCGGTTGGGGCCAAAATGTACGTGTTGGTGGCTTCCACAATCTCGTCGAGCAGCACCGTGCCGTCTTTGGTGGCCACTTTCACGCTAATGGGCGACTTATACGCCACCTGGTAGGCGTGCTTGATGCCGTCGCCCGCCGAAATGCCGGCTACTTTGACCTGCGAGCCCTTCATTTCCAGCGGGGTGATGGGGCCTTGGGTGAAGCCGTCGAGGCTCACCGTCACGCGCAGGTCGCCGTCGGCGCCCTGGGCGCGGTGCAGGCCGCTCAGGTTCACGTAGGTAGTAGAGAGGTTGCTGGCATCGAAAACCTGCGCCGTGTAGTCAGCCGTGGGAATCACGGCTTCGCCGGGCTTGCGCTCATCGAGGACCAAGCGGCTGAGCGCTTTTTCTTTAAACGACTGCGCCTTGTATTCCTGCTTGTCTTTCTCGGCCTTGGCTTTGGCATCCGAAACGGCCGTAAGATGGTCGGCTTTCTGCTGCTTCACCGACTCTACGTAGCGCAATACGACTTCCGATTGGTAGGTGCGGGTAGCCGCGGGCACCGGTATCAGGGGCAGGCGCACGTAGTCAAACGTAACTTTTTGCGCGTCGATGCTCTGGCCGCGGGCAGAAACGGACAGGAAAAGAGCGGCGCTCAGGAGGGTAAACGGTATTCGCATGGGTATGTGCAGTGAATAAAAATGAGAACTAGGAAAGGAAAATAAATTGATTGCACCAAAGGCGATGCAAGTTAATAATAATCTGATTATCAACAATATTTACGCTGAAAAACCTGAGTTGTGAAGAGGCTGCTGGCGCAAGGCTTGCTGGGATTAATTATGGCCTTTTCGGGTCGTGGTGGAAGGCGGGCGGCCCGCAGCCTGCGAAACCTCCGGCGGCAGTCCGGCGTTGCGAAGGCTTAATTTTGCAAAAAAAGGTGCTATATAGGACTGCCAGAGGCCGGCCCAAGAACTATCGTTATCATGATTTCGCTGACTGCTTCGACGGGCCATATCTCCCGCAAAACGCACCGCGTGGCGGTGGGGGCCCTGTTTTTTCTGTTGGGCTTGTGCTTTGCGAGCTGGGCCTCGCGCATTCCGAGCGTGCAGCAGCGCATGGGCGTGTCGGAGGCGGGGCTGGGCGGCGTGCTGCTGGCCATTCCGCTGGGGCAGCTGCTGTCGCTGCCGCTGGCCGGTTGGCTGGTGGCCAAGGAAGGCAGCCGCAAAATAGTGCTGTGGGGCGTGGTGCTCTACGCCACGGCGCTGGTGGGCCTGGGCTGGGCCGGCAGCCTCTACCAGCTGCTGCCGTGCCTGGTCGTCTTCGGCGTGGGCGGCAACCTGACCAACATCGCCGTGAATACCCAAGCCGTGGGCGTCGAGCGGCTGTATAAGCACAAGCCCATCATGGCCTCGTTTCATGGGCTGTGGAGCCTGGCGGGGTTTGTGGCGGCGGCCGTGGGCACGTTCATGATTGGCCACGCGGTGTCGCCGGGCGTGCATTTTATCCTCATCGCGCTGTTCATCCTCGCGGGGCTGGCGGTGAGCGCCGGCTACACCCTGCGCGAAGACAGCGGCGTGGACCCCGACCAGCCCATCTTCGTGCGGCCCGACAAAGAGCTGCTGGGCCTGGGCGCCATCGCCTTCTGCGCGCTCATCTGCGAGGGCGCGATGTTCGACTGGAGCGGGGTGTATTTCAAGAAGGTGATTCTGGCCGATAAAGACTGGGTGGGCGCGGGCTACACCGCCTTTATGAGCACCATGGCGCTGGGCCGTTTTGGGGCCGACTGGCTGGCGGGCCGGCTGGGCGCCCGGCGCGTCATCCAGCTGTCGGGGCTGCTCACGGCCACGGGGCTGATGATTGCGGTGCTGCTGCCCACGCTGGCCACGGCGCTGCTGGGGTTCTTGCTGGTGGGGTTTGGCACGTCGGCGGTGGTGCCGCTGGTGTACAGCGCGGCGGGCCGGTCCACGCGCATGTCGGCGGGCATGGCGCTGGCGGCGGTTTCCACCATCGGGTTTTTCGGGTTCTTGCTGGGGCCGCCCGTGATTGGCCTGGTGGCCGGGGCCACGAGCCTGCGCGTGTCGTTCGCGCTCATCGCGTTCATGGGCCTGTGCGTGTCGGCGGTGGCGAGCCGGGTGCGGGTGTAGGTTTCGGGAATAGGGGAGCCGGAACGTCGTGCTGAGCTTAGTCGAAGCATCTCTACCGCGCAAGTAGAGCGGTTTTCCGGTCGGTATACGGATGGTAGAGACGCAACAGTTGGAGTCTCGTCGTTGCTGATGTTGTTATAACTGCTCGGCTCCGGTCGTTCAACGCGAGTCGTTCAACGACGAGCCGCAAAATGTTGCGTCTCTACCCCGTTCAACTGCCGTACACTAACCTGTAATCCTAACATTTAGGTCAGTATTGAGGTAGAAACGCTTCAACTGCGCTCAGCAGGACGTTCCTCATGCCTGCTCCCTCATTTCCAACCCCAAAACCACCAATGGAAACCGCCCAAACCGCAACCCAATACAAGTGGGACGACCTGCCGAAAGAGCAGCTGTCGGACTTGCTCTCGCGCCGGCTCATCACCGGCGACAAGGTGATGCTGGCCCACGTCTACCTCAAAAAAGGCTGCGTCGTGCCCCTGCACCAGCACGAAAACGAGCAGATTACCTACATCCTGGAAGGCGCCCTGCGCTTCTGGATTGGGTCGGAAGACGCCGCGCCCATTGTGGTGGGCGTGGGCGAAGTGCTGCACATTCCGGCCAACGTGCCGCACAAGGCCGAGGCCATCGAGGACACGCTCGACGTGGACATTTTCAGCCCGCCCCGCCAGGACTGGCTCGACAAATCCGACGCTTACCTGCGCCAGAAATAGCCGCATGGACCTCGGATTACAAGGAAAAATAGCCCTGGTGGCCGCCGCCAGCCAGGGCCTGGGCCGCGCCATTGCCGAAGAGCTGGCCGCCGAAGGCGCGTCGCTGGTGCTCTGCGCCCGCGGCGACGCCGCCCTCCAGGCAACGTGCGCCGCCATCGCCGAAGCCACCGGCGTGCCCGTGCTCGGCATCGCCGCCGACGTGGCCGACCCCGCCGACGTGGCCCGCGTGGTGCAGGCCGCGCTGGTCCGCTTCGGCCGCATCGACGTGCTGGTGACCAACGCCGGCGGCCCGCCCGCCGGCCCCTTCGACGCGCTGAGCCCGGCGATGTGGGAGGCCGCTACCCGCCTGCTGCTCAGCAGCGTGGTGGGGCTTACGCGCGCCGTGCTGCCCGGCATGAAGGCGCGCGGCTGGGGCCGGATTCTGAACGTGACGTCCATCGCCGCCAAGCAGCCGGTCGAAAACCTCATGCTTTCCAACAGCCTGCGCGCGGCCGTGACCGGCATGGCCCGCACCCTGGCCAACGAGGTGGCCCCGTTCGGCGTCACCGTCAACAACATTCTGCCCGGCTACACGCGCACCGCGCGGGTGGTGGCCCTGGCCGACGCCGTGGCGGCCAAAGAAGGCATCACCGCCGAGGCCGCCAACGCCCGCTGGGAAGCCGAAATCCCGATGCGGCGGCTGGGCGAGCCCCGCGAGTTCGCGGCGCTGGCGGCCTTTTTGTGCTCGGAGCGGGCCAGCTACATCACGGGCACGTCGGTGCCGGTCGACGGCGGCTGGATTCGCTCGTTACTATAACCTGGATACAAAAGCCCGTCATGCAGAGCGCAGCGAAGCATCTTGCCCGCGGTAGTAATCCAATCGATTGAGTCACTGCCGCGGGCAAGATGCTTCGCTGCGCTCTGCATGACGTTCCGTGAATCCATCAAACTCAAAAACCTTGACCGAAAACCTCACCCACCGCCAGAAGATGCTCACGTTTGCCGGCATTTTGCTGGCCATGTTTTTGGGCTCGCTCGACCAAACCATCGTCTCGACTGCGCTGCCGCGCATCGTGGCCGATTTGCACGGGCTCGACCGGTTTACCTGGGTGGCCACGGCGTATTTGGTGGCCAGCACGGCGCTGGTGCCCATCTACGGCAAGCTGGCGGACATGTACTCGCGGCGCACGATTGAGGTCGTGGCGGTGAGTGTGTTCCTGCTGGGCTCGGGGCTGTGCGGGCTGGCCGGCGAGTTTGGCCCGCTGCCGCTGCTCGGCGACGGCATGAACCAGCTGGTCGTGTTTCGGGCCCTTCAGGGGCTGGGCGGCGCGGGGCTGTTTGCCATGGCGTTCATCATCATTGCCGACTTGTTTCCGCCCGCCGAGCGGGGCCGCTACCAAGGGTTTACGGGCGCGGTTTTTGGCACGTCGTCGGTGCTGGGGCCGCTGCTGGGCGGGTTTCTCACCGACCGGGGCACCAACCTGATTCCGGGCGTGGCGGGCTGGCGGCTGGTGTTCTACGTCAACCTGCCGCTGGGGCTCATCGCCCTCTGGTTCATCCTCACGCAGATGCCGCCGTTGCGCCCGCGCACCGCGCCCAAAGCCTTCGATTTTGTGTCGGCCCTGCTGCTGATTGCGGGCCTGGGGCCGCTGGTGGTGGCCTTGCAGCTCAACAAGGCCACCTATGGCTGGACGGCCCCGCTCACGCTCGGCCTGCTGGGCGTGGCCCTGGCGGCGTTGGGCCTGTTCGTGGGGCGCAGCCTGCGCCACGAAAACCCCATCCTCAACTTTGCCCTCTTCAAAAACCCGGTATTTCGGGCCGCCAACGCGGCGCTGTTTCTGCTGGGCGGCGCGTTTCTGGGCGTCATCATTTTCGAGCCGCTGTTCATGGTCAACGTGCTGGGCGAATCGGCCACCCGCGCCGGGGCCAGCCTCATTCCGCTGTCGCTGGGCGTGGTGTCGGGCTCGCTGCTGGCCGGCCAGATGGTGTCGCGCTTCGGCCACTACAAGCGCTGGATGCTGGGCGGGCTCGCGCTGCTGCTCGGCGGCCTGGTGCTGCTGGCCTCCATGCCGCCCACCGTGCAATACTATCAGGTGCTCATTTACCTGGCGATTTGCGGCCTGGGCCTGGGCCCCACCATGCCCCTCTACACCCTGGCCGTGCAAAACGCCACCGCGCCGCCGCTCATGGGCCAGGCCACCTCGGCCAGCCAGTTTTTCCGGCAGATTGGCGGAGCCATCGCGGCCTCGGCGCTGGGCGCGGTGCTCACCCTCACCCTGGCCCAAAACCTGCCCGCCACGGCCGCCAATCCTGTCGGGCACAGCCCCGCCGCCCGCCAAACGGCCGTGGCCGAAGGACCGGCCCTGGCGTCGGCCGCCGCCACGGCCCGGCCCAACCCGGTGGTGCGGGCAGCTTTTTCCAAAGCCATTTCACGGGTCTATTTCTTCACCATGTTCCTGGTCGTGGGCGGGTTTATCATGACGCTGTTCATCCCCGAGCTGCCGCTGCGCAAAAGCAACGCGGCGCCGCCGGTGGCAGCGGAGTAATTTGCGGCCTTGTCACCTTTCTTCTGCCTTCTAATGAAATGATTGCCCCCGCTGCTTTATAGTAGTTTCATATTAACAGGACTTGCGCAACGCTGCTTTTCGCTAGCCCCCGCGGGGCGGCCCGTCGGTAGCACCGAATTGCTTGACCTCTACACGCCCCGGCGGGGCGCTCCCAAAGCCGGGCTGCTGGTGGGTCGCCCCGCCGGGGCTTTCTCGTTCCATTACCGCGCTTTTCTACCGACGGGCCGCCCCACTGGGGCTAAAAACGGTTTTTTGCGGAAGTCTTATTTAACTGCGGTTACGCGGGGCCTTCACGCTGCTGGCCTTGGCAAGGGGTTGCTGGTTGCTGGTTGCTCGTTGCTGGTTAATTGCCCGCGGAAAACCAGCAACTAGCAACCAGAGACCAGCAACCAGCAACCAGCCACTAGAGACCAAAGCACCGCCTTCCGCAGCAACTGCGTAACAGCAGTTAATCGTTAACCGTTAATCGCTGGTTTTCCCCAGGCCCACCCAGCCGCGCCGCATGGCGTAGTGCACGGCCGTGCCCACCACCAGGCCCACGAGGTAGCCGTAGGGCAGGCCGGCGCACAGCAGCCCCACCAGCAGCGCCACCAGCAAATCGGCGGGGCGGGCGCTGATGTCGCGCAGCAGCGTGGCCAGCGAGAGGGCCTCAAATAGCAGCAATACGCCGAGGACGGGCAGCGGAAAAATCTGCACCACGTCGGCAAAGCCCTGGCTGAAAAACAGGCCCAGGACCAGAAAAATGCCGCCGTAAATCACCACCGAGCCGCCCGTGCGCGCCCCAAACGCGTAGTGCCCCACCATGCCGCCCGAGCCGTGGCACACCGGAAAACCGCCCAGAAACGGATTCACCAGGTTCATCAGCGCGTAGGTGAAGCTGATTTTGCGAATGGTGAGGTGGCGCTCGGGAAATAAATCCTCGGCTATCTGCTTGGTGGCCAGGATGGAGTTGCCCAGCGACAGCGGTATCTGGGGCAAGGCCAGCAGCACGGCGCCGGTGAGGATGTCGGCCGTTTGGGGCAGGCGCCAGGCGGGCAGGTGCAGGCCCACGGCCCGTTGCGCGGTGGCCAAATCGAGCTTGAACACCAGCGCGTAGGCCACCCCCAAGGCAATGACCACCAGCGCCGCCGGCCAGCGGCGGTTGCCAAACAGCACCACCGTGACCGTGAACGCCGCCGCCGCCAGGGCGTAGCCAGCCGCGCCGTCGGCGCCCACGTACTGCTTCAGGGCCAGCGTGGCCAGCTGCAAGGCCAGCCCGAACTGGATGCCGCGCACCACCGCCTTGGGCACCAGCCGGGCCAGCGCGTCAATCAGCCCCGTTACCGACAGGAAAAACATGCTGATGCCAATGGCCAGCCCGCCGCCAAAAATAACAAGGCCCTTGATTTTCTGGGCGATAACCAGCGCGGCGAAGGCTTTGAGCGGCTGCACCGGCATGGGCATCCGGTACCAGAGGCCGGTGAAAACCTGCATCAGCC
>CAXTCS010000195.1:0-8491 GCA_964242365.1 uncultured Hymenobacter sp.
TTACGCAGTTGCTGCGGAAGCAAGCGCTTTGGTTGCTGGTTGCTGGTTGCTGGTTTTCCGTTGGTAATTAACCAGCAACGAGCAACGAGCAACGAGCAACGCCTTGCCACGGCCAGCGGCGTGAAGGCCCTGCGGAACCGCAGGTTGTCCATCGTCAGGTCGTTCTGCTGGTTGTAGCTGACAAGAAATAACGAACAACTCACAACCCGTACAGACGGATTCTTATGGAAAGTTGGCGCCGATTCGGGGCAGTGGGGCCCGCCCGCCCGAGCACGGGCCGGCCTTTGGTCGCGCTGCTTGCGGTGCCCGGTTTCGCAGCCCTGGCCGCGCCGCCCCGCTGGGCGCTGTTGCTGGGGGCGGGGCTGGTGCTGCTGTTGGGCTTGTTTTGGCTTTGGTGGCGGTACCGGCAGCGGCGCGCCGAGCGGCAGGCCGGGCTGGTGGCGGCCGGTTTTTGCAGCCCCGAGCCAGCGGCGGCGGCCGCGCCCAGCCGCGCCGTGGTCGAGCAGCTCATCGCCGAGCTGGGCACCAAAGCCACGCGCCAGCCGGCCACCGACAGCCTCCTTCGGCTGGGAGACGCCGCCCTGGCCCGGCTCGCCGAAGCCCTGGCGCGGGAAACCGACGAGCGGCGCACCCACCACGTGGCCCAGCTGTGCGCCCGGCTGGCCACGCCCGCCGCCCGGCAGGTGCTGGTGGCCGCCGCGCAGGCCCCCAACCTGCCCGCGCGGGCCGCCGCGCTGCGGGCGCTGGCCGCTTTTGCCCCCGAGCCGGCCGATGCGCCCGCGTTTCAGCGGCTGGTGGGCGAAGAAATGCAGCTGGCTCAGCACCTGCTGCACGGCATAGCGGCGGCCGACGACGAGCTGCGGGCCGCCCTGGGCTACGAGCTGCGCAAGGGCCGGCAGCGCCTGTTTGGGCTGCTGCTGCAGCTCTACGAGCGCCGGCCCGTGCTCGAAGCCCAGCGCGGCCTGGCCCACCCGGCGCCCGAGCGGCAGGACGCCGCCCTCGCGGCGCTCGAAAACCTGGTGCCCCGGCCGCTCTACCGCGCTCTGGAGGCCCTGGTGGGGCTGGGCCGGCTGGCCGGCCAGGTGCAGGCGTTCGACGATTTGCTGGCGCCGCCCATCTCGCCGGAGGCCATCCAAACCACCGTCGTGCGCCGGGGCCAGGCCGCGTTTTCAGCCTGGACCATCGGCGTGGCCCTGCGCCAGTGGCGCCCCCAGCCGGCCACCGTCGCCTACCTGTACCCGCATTTGCAGGCCGCCGACCCGCTCATACAGGAAAGTGCCTCGGCCGTGTTGCGCCGGCTGCCCGTGCAGCGCCCCGCCGCCTACGACCACCTCCTCACGCTGTACCCCTTGGCCAATCCCCCGCTCATGAACGCTCCTTCCCCGGCCGGCCGCGTTTCGGCCCAGCAGCGCGTGCTGCTGCTCAAAGGCACCGCCCTTTTTGCCGACATCCCGGAGAACGTCCTCGCCAGCCTGGTTCCCATCATGAAGGAAATTGCCTTTCAGCCGGAACAGGAAATCTTTGGCAAAGGCGCCCTCGGCACGTCGCTCTTCATTATTGGCGAAGGCGAGGTGGGCATTTTCAACGGCCCGCAACAGCTGGCGACTTTTGGCAACGGCGACTTTTTTGGCGAGCTGGCCTTGCTCGACGCCGAGCCCCGCTCCGCCACGGCCGTGGCCCACGGGCCGGTGGTGGTTTTCCGGCTCGACCAGGAAGATTTTTTTGAGGTGCTGGAAGAGCACAGCGAGGTTTTGCGCAACATCCTGCGGGTGCTTTGCCAACGCCTGCGCCGGCAAAACGAGCGGGCGCTGCCCCAGTAAAGTGGCAACGGCGGCCTTCGGGCCGGTGGCAGGTTTTGGGAGGCACCCGGCCAGGCCGGTAAAGGCCGCCGGCGGAAGTGTAAATAAGACAGAATTATTTAAATTTTTCCTGAATCCTGTTTCCGATTATAAATAAATAAAAATGTATATTTAGATTTTAAATCCACTTTCCGAGCCACGGGAACCTGGCCCAGCCTAGGCAACTGGTGCTGCTTGGGGCGTTTCAACGCGGTGAAAGCAACCTTCGGCTCACCCTTTTCTCACCCATTTAGAAAACAAGCGCATGAATCCTCGCCCTACGCCTGCAAAAATCAAATCCAAATTCGTGCGGCCCGCTTCCATTGAAATGAGGTTTGCGGACAAGGCCCATTATTTTCAGGTCGTGACGGCCTTTTTCCAGCTGCTCAACGAATCGGAAGGGCTGCCTACTTCGGAAGGAAATGCTGGGCCGGAATATTCTTTCGCCGTGTTCTCGGACAAGGGCAAGAAAAAAAAAGACATAGAACTTCTGCTCTCACTGCATGAGCGTGATTTGCCCGAGCTGAAAAATCGCACCCTTGTGTATTGGCAGGTGGAAGGAGACATTAGCACTGCTCACGATGAAGTGCTTAAGCTGTTAAACGGCAAGGATTTAATTCCAATTCAAACAGACAAGCACAACCGGTTTTACGCTACGGCGCGGAGCGTAGTAGGCGACGACAGCGGCAACCTGGTTGGCCTGATAATCAACCCACCCTACCCCCGGCACGGCTCTCTTCGAACCAAAAGACGCGGCTTGTTCCGGTACCTTATTCCCCTGGCCAGCCTGCTGGTCGGCATCGCGCTGGGGCCGGCTTTGCTGGGAAAAAACCGGCGCTGACGGCCGCCAGCCCAGCGGCCTTCGCGATTAGAGCCGATTTCGGGTCGGTGGCCGGGGCGACCGGCTCTCCTTTGAAAAGGGGCTGGGGCGGTCAGGTGGTCCGTGCCGGCCGCGCCATTTTGCGCATGTGCTTATGAAACATTGGCTTGCCTTGCTCTTGGCCCTGAGCCTGTTGCGCAGCAACCCACTCGCGGCCCAGTCGCGGGCGGCCGACAGCCTGCGGGCGCTGCTGGCGGCCCCGGCCCGGCCCGACACCGTGCGGGTGCGCCGGCTCCAGGCGTTGGCTGATAACCTGATGATGAGCGATTTGCCCCAGGCCACCACCGTGCTCGAAGAAGCCCTGGCGCTGAGCCGGCGCCTCGCCGACCCCAAGGGCGAAGGCGGCGCTTTGATTAGCCTCGGCACGGCGTGCCGCCTCCAGGCCCGGTACCCCGAAGCCCGCCGCTACACGCGGCAGGCCCAGGCCCTGTTCCGGCGCCGCGGCGACCGCAGCGGGCTGAGCAAGGCATACTTGCAGCTGAGCATCATCGAAATGGTGCAGGGCAACCCGCCCGCGGCCCTGCTCGCGGCCCTGCGCGGCTTGCCCTACGCCGAGCGCGCCGCCGACCGCATAACCCAAACCCAGCTCCAAGCCATCACGGGCACCATCTACGTGCAAGCGGGCAGTTACGAAGACGCCCAGCCGGTGCTGCGGGCGGCCCTCGAAAACGGCAAGGCGCTGGGCGACCAATACGTGGTGGCCTCGGCCCTGAGCATGCTGGGCTATTCGTATCAAATGCTGAAAAACTGGCCCCAGGCCCTGGCTTATTACCGCCAGTCGGTGCGGCTGAACCGCCGGCTCGGCGACCTGAAAAGCGTGGCCATTGACGAAACCAGCCTGGCGGAGCTGTACGCGCAGCGGGGCGACGCTGCGCAGGCCCTGGCGCACGGTTTCCGGGCGCGCGCCTTGGTGCGGGCCAACAAAGACACCTACACCTTGCCGCTGGCCGAATTGGCCCTGGCGCACGCCTACCAGGCCTCGCAGCGCCCCGACAGCGCCATCCGGCTCGCGCGCCACGGCTTCGGCCTGAGCCAGCTCACGCGCAGCAACGAAAGCCTGCGCAACGCCAGCCACATTCTGGCCCTGGCCTACGCCCAGCGCGGCGATTATGCCCAGGCCTACCGCTACCAAAGCCTGTGGGTGGCGTACAATGACTCCATTTCGGGCGAGCGGACCCGGTTCAAAATCAGCGCCTTGCGCTACGGTTACGAGCTGGGCAAGAAGCAGGACCAGATTGCGCTGCTCACCAAAAACCGGCAGCTCCAGGCCCAAAAGGCGGCGCGCCAGCGCCAGCAGCTCTACGGCCTGCTGGCGGGTTTGCTGGGCGCGGTGCTGCTGCTGGCGCTGCTGGGGCGCAACGTCCACCTCAAGCAGCGCGCCAACCGCATCCTGAACGAAAAAAACGACCACATTGCCCGCCAGCGCGACGACCTCAACCGCACCCTGCTGGAGCTGAAAGGCACCCAAAACCAGCTGGTGCAAAGCGAAAAGATGGTGGCGCTGGCCGCCCTGACGGCGGGCGTGGCCCACGAGATTCAGAACCCGCTGAACTTCGTCAACAACTTCTCGGAAGTCAGCATGGAGCTGGTGGCCGAGCTGGAGGAGGAGGAGCGGAAGCCCTCCCGCGACGTGGCCCTGGAAGCCGGGCTGCTCGGCGACCTTAAGCAAAACCTGCGCAAAATTCACCAGCACGGCTCGCGGGCCGGCGACATCGTGAAGGGCATGCTCGAACACGCGCGCGCCGACACCGGCCAGCGCCAGGCCGTCGACCTCAACGCCATGGTGCAGGACTACCTGCGCCTGGCCTACCACGGCCTGCGGGCCAAGTACGAAGACATCGTCGTGACCCGCACCCACCAGCTCGACCCGCAGGTGGGGCTGCTCCAGCTGGTGCCGCAGGAAATCGGGCGCGTGCTGCTCAACCTGTTCACCAACGCCTTCTACGCCGTGCAGCACAAGGCCCTGCTGCTCGGGCCGGCCTACCTGCCCGCGGTGCGCGTGACCACCCGCCGCCTGGGCAGCTGCGTGGAAGTGCGCGTGCGCGACAACGGCACGGGCATCGCGGCCGACGTGGTGGAGAAGATTTTCGACCCCTTCTTCACCACCAAGCCCCCCGGCGAAGGCACCGGCCTGGGCCTCTGGCTGAGCTACGACATCGTCACCAAAGGCTACGGCGGCAAGATTGCCGTGAAAACCGAAGAAGGCGAATACACCGAATTCGTGGTCACGCTGCCGGTCGCGGCCCCGCCGCCGGGGTAGCGCCCCGCACCCGACCGGAAAACCCGGCCCTAGGCCACCACCTCGCGGGTCATCACGGGCTGGGCCTTGTTTTTCAGGCTCACTTCCCCCACGGGCCGGCACTGAAACGACTCCTTCACCCGTTGGAAAGTGGCCTCGGTGATGATAATCTGGCCGGCGTGGGCGATGGATTGCAGGCGCTGCCCCACGTTCACGGCGTCGCCGATAACGGTGTAGTCGAGGCGCTTGAGCGAAGCCGCGCCGATGTTGCCGGACACCATTTCACCGGTGTTGATGCCAATGGACACTTCCGGATGGTAGTCGATGCGTTGCAGCGTGCCCGCCGGGGGCGCCTGCAACAGGTTCCGGACGGCCAGGGCCGCGTCGATGGCCCGGTCGAGGTGAAATTCGCCCCGGAACACGGCCATCACCGAGTCGCCCATGAATTTATCGACGTAGCCGCCCTGCGTAATGACTTGCTGCACAATCTGGTCGAAGTACGTATTGAGCAGCTGCACCACCGTGCCGGCCGGCAGCTGCTCGGCCAGGGCCGTGAAGCCGCAAATGTCGACGAAGACCACCGTCGCGTCGATGGTTTCGCTGGCCAGCAGGTGGTCGGCGAAGCCCGGCCGGGCCAGGTAGTTGAGCACTGTTTCGTTGACGTACATCTTCAGGATGTTGTTTTCCTGAATGGCGCGCAGCGTCTGGCGCAGCTGCTGCACCTGCTCGATGGTTTTTTCGATGGTAGCGGCCAAATCCTCAAAATCGACGGGCTTGCACACAAAGTCGAACGCGCCGCGGTTCATGGCCGTGCGAATGTTTTGCATGTCGGCGTACGCCGACACCATCACCGTTTTGATGACCCGGTTGATGTCGTGCAGCCGGCTGAGCAGCGTGAGGCCGTCCATCACGGGCATCTTGATGTCGGTGAGCACGATGGCGATATCGGGCTCCTCGGCCACGCGCGCCAAGGCTTCCTCCCCGTTGCTGGCGAAGCTGAAAACGTACACGCCCTCCCGGATTTTGCGCCGGAATTTTTGCTTAATCAGCAATTCCAGGTCAGCTTCGTCGTCTACCACCAATATTTTGGTTTTCATGACTCATCTAAATGATGTTACGCAGGGCCTTCGCGCCGCTGGTCCAAGGGGTTGCTCGTTTCTGGTTTCTAGTTGCTTGTTTCTGGTTGCTTGTTTCTGGTTAATTACCAGCGGAAAACCAGCAACCAGCAACCAGCAACCAGCAACCAGAAACAAGCAACCAGCAACCAGAAACAAGCAACCAGAAACCAGAAACCAGCAACCAGAAACGAGCAACCAGAAACCAGCAACCAACACCTCCGCAGCCAGCGAAGATGGTATATAAAGATAAAACAATTAAAACCATCAGGGTTTCCGGCTTCGCGCCCGCGCAAGCGCAGCCCGCGCCCGCTACTTCAGCAGCTCGTGCAGCACCGCCTGCATCGAAAAGACCCTATTTCCAGCCTCCCGAATAATGAGCGAGCCGGGCGCGTCGAGCACCGCGTCGGACACTTCCACGTTGCGGCGCACGGGCAGGCAGTGCAAAAATTTGGCGTCGTTGGTAGCGGCCATGTGGCTGGGCGTGAGCATCCAGGCCGGGTCGTTGGCCAGCACCTGGCCGTAGTCGCGGTAGCTGCTCCAGTTTTTGGCCTGCACGAAATCGGCCCCTTCCAGGGCCTTTTTCTGGTCGTACTCGATACGGGCCCCTTTGGTAAATTTGGGGTCCAGCTCGTAGCCCTCAGGGTGGGTGATGACGAAATCGACCCAATCGATTTCCGAAAACCAGTCGCAGAAGGAATTGGGCACGCACTGGGGCAGGGCGCGCACGTGCGGGGCCCAGGTGAGCACCACTTTCACGCGCTCCTTCTGCTTGGTTTCGGCCACCGTAATCAGGTCGGCGAACGACTGCAACGGGTGCAGCGTGGCGCTTTCCAGGCTGATGACCGGCACGGTGGCGTATTGCAGAATCTTATTGAACACGACTTCGCCGTAGTCCTCCGCTTTGTCCGTGAGGGTGGGAAACGTGCGCACGCCCAGCACGTCGCAGTACTCACTCATCACCGCAATGGCGTCCTTGATATGCTCCTGAGTTCCGCCGTTCATCACCGCGCCGTCGGCCATTTCCAGCGTCCAGGAGTCGGCCCCGGCGTTCAGCACCCAAGCTTGCGCGCCCAGATTATAAGCCGCTTTGATGGAGCTGAGCCGGGTGCGCAGGCTGGGGTTGAAGAATATCAGCCCAACGGTTTTGTTGCGCCCGATGTGCTGGTAGCCGTAGGGATTGGCCTTGATTTCCAGGGCTTGCTGCAACAGGGCTTTGTAGTCGCCCGCATCGGCGAAGGAGGTGAAATTTTTCACGTGAGAAGTGTCAATTATTAAGCTTAAAAAGTGAGTGCTGGCGCGAGTTTAGCGCAGCGTAACTCGTGCTGATTATTCGGGCGAGGCTGTGCCTCGCAACAGAACGACTCGCTTGACAAGCCTAGCGCAAGTTTGCCGCTTACACGGCAGTGGAGGCACAGCCTCCACGTCAAATTTCGTCACGAGTTACGCTGCGCTAAACTCGCGCCAGTTCGGGTGCATATTACTTCACGAATACATTCATAAGGCACGTTAAAGGCTTTGCGGCAACTCAGACAAACGTTTTTGTGGCCCATGATTAAGGAATCTATTTCTTCTTCAGCAGGTGCTTTGCATATTCCTGATAAATCATTCCGCTGGCGACAAATTTTTCCGCAGAAGCACCATAATTTTCAATAGCAAAAGCAACTGCTGCTTCTACAGAGTCGAAAAGATGTGTGGTGCCATATGGTTCATCCTCTGGGTCAATTACGCTGAATTCGTGGACGTCGTGAAATTCCTCGTCGCCTTCATCGAATGACTCGAAATAAGTCACGCCAAATTGACCTTCTTCTTTTGCTGTAGATATCCACCTAATGACTGTATAATCAGCTTCATTGTAATGGGAAAGCCACTGTTCAACTTCCTTTCCAAGATGAACACGCGCAATTAATTCCTGAGGCGAAAGATATAAGGCCATTCTGCTTGTTGTTTAATAATTACATCGCCTTATACTCGTTCCAGCTCTTAATCTTCAAATCCTTCATTTCCAGCGTGCAGAATGCCTGAATAAACGCCTTCGCCAGCCGCGCATTCGTCAGCAAACCCACCCCAAAATCCACAGCCGTGCGGCGGATTTTGTAGTCGTTATCCAACTCGCCTTTCGACAGGTTTTTCGGGATATTAATAACCAGGTCGATTTTCTTTTCCTTCAAATAAGTCAGCACGTTGGGCTCCATATGGTCGTCGGGCCAGAAGAGGAGGCTGCTGGGTACGTTGTTTTCGGCGAAGAAGCGGTGCGTGCCCTGAGTGGCGTAAATCTGGTAGCCTTTTTTCACGAGCAGCTCGGTGGCCGAGAGCAGAGCCACTTTCGACTTGATGGGGCCACCGGAAATCAGCACGGATTTCTGCGGGATTTTGTAGCCCACGCTCAGCATCGATTTCAGTAGGGCCTCCTCGGCGG
>CAXTCS010000196.1:0-8483 GCA_964242365.1 uncultured Hymenobacter sp.
GCCTACGAAGGCTACCCAGCCCAGAAAGCTGGCCTACTCCCCGGCGATGAAATCCTCGACATCAACGGCGTGGTGGTTGATAAAAAGTCGAATTCCGACATCAGCAAACTCCTCAAGGGCCAGGCCAATTCGATGGTGAAGCTGATGGTGACGCGCTACGGGCAGGACAAGCCCATCCAAATCGATATTACCCGCGATAAAATCCAGGTCGACAACGTGCCCTACGTGGGCATGATTTCCGGCGACGTAGGCTATTTCCAGCTCGGCTCTTTCACCGTAGACGCGGGCAAGGAAGTGCGCGCCGCCGTGACCAAGCTCAAGGAGCAGGGCGCGAAGAAAATCGTGTTCGACATCCGCGACAACCCCGGCGGGCTGCTCAACGAGGCGGTGAACATTTCCAACCTGTTCATCGACAAAGGCCTCGACGTGGTGAGCACCAAGGGCAAGGTGACGGAGTGGAACAAAACCTACAAGGCGCTCGACGTGCCGCTCGATACCCAGATTCCGCTGGCCATCATCACGAGCAACCGCTCGGCGTCGGCCTCGGAAATCGTGTCGGGCGTGTTGCAGGACTACGACCGCGCCGTGCTGGTGGGCGAGCGCACCTTCGGCAAGGGCCTCGTGCAGGCCACGCGCCCGCTGAGCTACAACTCGCAGCTGAAGGTGACCACGGCCAAATACTACATCCCCAGCGGCCGGTGCATCCAGGAAATTGACTACGCCCACCGCGCCGAGGACGGCACGCTGGGCAAATTCCCCGATTCGCTGCGCACGGCCTTCAAAACCACCGCCGGCCGCACCGTGTACGACGGCGGCGGCGTGGCCCCCGACGTGGAGGTGCAGGACCGCGAAATCGCCGACATCACCCGCATTCTCCTACAGAAAAGCTACCTGTTCGACTACGCCACCCGCTACCGCGCCGAGCATCCGACCATCGTGGCGGCCCGCATGTTCAGGCTTTCGGATGCGGACTACCAGAAGTTCGTGGCCTACCTCCAGAACAAAAACATCAGCTACAGCACCGACGCCGAAAAGGCCCTCACCGACCTCAGCAAAAAGGTGAAAGAGGAAAAGCACTACGACGACGTGAAGCTGGAGCTCGAAGCCATCCGCAAGAAAGTGACCGTGAACAAGGCCAACGACCTGCAACGCTTCAAGCCCGAAATCAAGGAATTGCTGGAGCAGGAAATCGTGTCGCGCTACTACTTCGAGAAAGGCCGCACCGAAGCCGGCTTCGACGACGACCCCAACATCATCGCTGCCGTGGCCGTGCTGAACGACCCGAACCGCTACGCCGCGCTGCTGAAACCGACGGGACAGGCCGCCAGCGCAAGGAAGTCGGCGGGGACGAAGTAATTTCGAACTGCGTTAAGTAGAAGAGCAGGCGCTGAAAGGCGCCTGCTTTTTTGTTGTATTCTGCACAATGTCTAACCAGCTGGTTTCAATGAAGTCAAAGCATCTTGGTCTGAAAGTGATATATATTGGGCAGGCGTCTAAACGTATGATGCTTCTGGCAGTGTTTGCAACGCTTACATCGTGTGGCAGTAATGGTGATGTCTTCACCGCGTTGCTCCCTTCAGATAGCGGAATTAACGAGCATGCTCCCGTCTTGCTGAATGGTCTTGAGGTAGGGCACCTTGAAGAGTTGCGTATTCAACCAGTTGAGAAAGCAAAAGTGTACGCTACTATCGTTTTGCATCCAAACACACATCTTGCTAAAGGCGCTCATTTCGAAGTTTGCAATGCGGGACTCATAACGGATAGCAAGTACGTCGCAGTAAGCAATTCTAATGGCACTCCTTATCTAAACTTAGCAGACACTATTGCGATTGAGTTGTGTACAGAGGAAAAAAGGGAATTAATTGATTCAACCTCTGCTCTATTGATAGATTCTTTTATCCGGCACACCAGAAGGCTCATGCATAGAAAAAATATTAAGCAGCGTGTAGAGACTAAATAGCCATTTAAGATTCATTAATTATAGAATGTTCCTCCTCTCCCTCGAAACCTCTTCTCCCGTCTGCTCGGTGGCCCTGCACCGCATTGCCGACGGCACCCTGGTCGGCCAGTCCGAGCTGCGGCTCGATAAGTCGCACTCCACGCACCTTACTATTTTAATCGGGCAGCTGCTCGAAAACACGGGCCACCAAAACGCCGACCTCGCCGCCGTGGCCGTGAGCGACGGGCCCGGTTCCTACACTGGCCTGCGCATTGGAGCCGCCGCCGCTAAAGGCCTTTGCTTTGCGTTGGATATCCCATTGGTGGCCGTGAGCACGCTGAAAGCCTTGGCCGCGCAAGTCGCGTTCGGCACCGTTCGGCCCGAAAACTACCTGTTTTGCCCCATGCTGGACGCCCGCCGCCAGGAAGTGTACGCCGCGCTTTATACTCATGCCGGCCAGGAGGTGCTCGCGCCCACGCCCCTCATCCTCGATGCCGACACGCTGGCCGAACAATTGGCCCACCATTCCGTGTTGTGCTTTGGCCACGGCGCGGCAAAGTTTCAGGCGCTGCCGGGGGTGTCGGCCAAGGCGGGTTTTCTGGTCGGCATCGAGCCGTCGGCGGTGGCGGTGGGGGCGTTGGCCGTCGCGGCCTACCACCGGCAGGAATTTCAGGACGTGGCGTATTACGAGCCGTTTTATTTAAAAGAAGTGTACACCACGACGCCGAAAGCGAAGTAGCAGAACCCGAAAAAGGCCGTCATGCCGAGCGTAGCCGAGGCATCTCGCGTGCCACAGTAACTCAATCGTTGGCTACGCTGACCTTCGGTTCAACGATGCGAGCGAGATGCCTCAGCTGCGCTCGGCATGACGGTTTACCATTACCAGACAATACCCTTATGGAACCCCTCTTCGTCAACCGCGTCGCCAACAGCGGCCTCGTCACCCTCAACCTGGAAGAACTGCTCCATTCCGGCGAGCGGGTGGTGTACGATATTAAGGATAACCTTTTCCACGGCCTCATTCTGCGCGAAAAAGACTTTCGCGAGTTCATCAAAACCAACGACTGGACCCAGTACGACGGCCAGAACGTGGCCATCGTCTGCTCGGCCGATGCCATTGTGCCCACCTGGGCCTACATGCTGCTCGCCACCAAGCTCCAGAACCACGCCCACCGCTACGTGTTCGGCGATTTGGAAGCCCTGGAGCAGGCCCTGTTCCAGGAGGCTATTTCGGCCCTCGACGCCGAAGAATACCGCGACGCCAAAGTGGTGGTAAAAGGCTGCGGCAACGTGCCCGTGCCGACTTTCGCCTACGTGGCCATCATGCAAAAGCTGCTCCCCGTCACCAGCAGCGTGATGTACGGCGAGCCGTGCAGCACCGTGCCGCTCTACAAAAAGCCGAAAGCTGCCAGTATTGCGGAGTAGGTTTTCAGGGTTGGCAACCCAATTTAAACGGCGTGGAGGTCGATTCAAAGGGCTGCGAATTCGATTTACAGGCATGCGAATTGACTTTATGGGGCTGCGACTTCAATTTACAGGTATGCGAACTGACTTCATAAGGCTGCAAATTCAATTTATAGGGCTCGCAACTTGCTTTCGCAGGCCTGCGACTTCGATTTATATGGCTGCGAGTTTGAAAAACCGGTAGGTAAGCTCGCCTGCCGCATTGGTTCGCATCTTTGCACCATGCCCGAGCTTCCCCGAATACCCTATAAAATTACTTTCCTCACCGGCGCGGCCATCGTCATCGCCAACATGGTGGGCACGGGCGTTTTCACCAGCCTCGGCTTTCAGGTGCTGGGCATCCAGAGCGGCTTCGCACTGCTGATGCTGTGGCTGGTGGGTGGCCTCATTGCCCTGTGCGGGGCCGTGTGCTACGCCGAGCTGGCGGCGGCCATGCCCCGCTCGGGCGGCGAATACCATTATTTGAGCCAGATTTACCACCCCGCGCTGGGGTTTTTGTCGGGCTGGGTGTCGGCCACGGTGGGGTTTGCGGCCCCCACGGCGCTGGCTGCGCTGGCGCTCGGCGAATACGCCAAAAGCGTGTGGCCGGGCCTGCATCCGCAGTGGCTTTCGGTGGCGGTGGTGCTGGCCCTGGCGCTGGTGCACGGCAGCAGCACCCGCGCCGGCAGCCGGTTGCAGGTCGTCATCACCGCCCTGAAAGTGGCGGTGCTGGTCGTGTTCATCGGCGCGGGCATGGTGGTGGGGGAGGGGCAGCCCATCAGCTTTCGGCCCGATGCCGGCGGCTGGCAGGCGCTGCTCAGCCCCGCCTTCGCCGTGAGTCTGGTGTATGTGAGCTACGCCTACTCCGGCTGGAACGCGGCCGTGTACGTCACCGGCGAAATCGAAAACCCCAGGCGCAATTTGTCGCGCATCCTGCTGGCCGGCACCGCCGTCGTGCTCCTATTATACGTCGGGCTCAATTACGTATTCCTCCGTTCCACGCCGCTGGCTGGGTTGAAGGGCCAGGTCGAGGTCGGTTTCGTAGCCGCAACCTCCCTTTTCGGCCCCCTCGGCGGCCGCGTGATGGGCGGCGTCATCGCGGCCCTGCTCGTTTCCACCATCAGCTCGATGATATTTGCCGGCCCCCGCATCGTGCAAACGATGGGGGAGGACCTGCCGGCCCTGCGCTGGCTGGCGCCCCGCAGCCGGGCGGGCATTCCCGTGCGGGCCCTTTTGCTGCAAATTGCCATCACGCTGGCGTTTATTCTGAAGCCCAGCTTCAAAGAAGTGCTGGTGTATGCCGGCTTCGTGCTGAACCTGTTCACCTTCCTCACGGTGCTGGGCCTGTTCATCCTCCGCTTCCGCCAGCCCGAGCTGTTGCGCCCGTACCGCGCCTGGGGCTACCCCGTCACGCCGCTCATTTTTCTGGGCCTGAGCGGCTGGACCTTGGCCTTCATCCTGCGCGATAAGCCCGTGGAGTCGCTCTACGGCCTGGCCACGCTGGGCCTTGGCTTGCTCGTGTATTTCCTCACCATGCGCACCGCCCGCCCCGCGCCCACTGCCCAAGGCTGACGCGGGGCCGTAACTTGCCGCTTCATTTCGGGCTGAATTCACGGAAGCCCGCCGTTTTTTACTTCTTGATATACACAATGTCCCTCCGCACCGCCGCGCTCCGGCTCTTGCCGGCCGCTCTGCTCTTGCTTTCCGCTTGCTCCGAATCGAACACCAAAACCGAAACGGCAACTCAGGCGGCCGTTGCCAAGAAAGAAACGATGGCCGCCACGGCGGATGCCCTCGATTCTACTAAGTCGGCACCGGCTGCTTCGCCCACGGCCACCGCGCCCTCCAACCGCCTCACCGTTCCCGACACGGCCTACGCCCAGGATGTCGCGGCCTTCCTCGGGGGCCTGCACCCCAGCCAGCACAGCAACCTCGCCAAGCTCGCCGGGCAGCCTGCCTGGCAAGCCTTTGCCAAGGACCAGGACAAAAGCTGGGCAAAATACCGCGCCACCCACACCGCGCGCATGACCAAATGGGCCAACACCGAGCTCGATTCGGTGCACCGCAGCAGCCCCACCATCTTCTACCCCTTCAGCGGCCCCGATTTCCTGAACGTCTTCACGCTGTTTCCCACCAGCCAAACCTACGTTTTGATGGGCCTGGAGCCCGTCGGCAGCGTCCCGGCCCGCACCTCCCTCGAAAATCCGAGGCTATTTCCGGCCGTTAAAGCCTCGCTGTGGTCGGTGCTCAACTTCAGCTTTTTTCGCACCAACGACATGGCCATCGACCTGAAATCGGTCGAATTAGACGGGGCCCTGCCCTTGCTGATGCTCTTCGCCACCCGCACCGGCAACCAAATCACCGCCATTCGCCCCGTGCAGCTCGACTCCGCCGGCCAGCTCCAGGATGCCCCCACCGATACCGCCCGGGCCGCCCACCCCAAATCCGTTCCCGGCGTCGAGCTGAAGCTGCGCGGCCCCGACGGCCAACCCAAAACCGTCTACTACTTCTCCACCGACCTCAGCAACCACGGCCTGAACGTGAAGCCGGCCCCGCTCGCCTTTGTGCGCGCCCTCGGCCCGCTCACCACCTACGTCAAGTCGGCCACCTACCTCATGCACAAAGTCTATTTCAGCGAAGTCCGTGCCCTGGTCCTGCGCCGCAGCCGCTACATCCTGCAAGACGATTCCGGCATCGCCATGAAATACTTCCAGAAAGGCGCCTGGCAGTTCAACTACTACGGCGCCTACAAGCGCCCCATCAACCTCTTCGCCAAACACTACCAGCCCGAGCTCACGGCCGCCTACACCGACAGCCTCCACCGCCCCAAAGCCCTGCCCTTCGGCACCGGCTACAACTGGCGCCAAACCGACTCCAACCTGCTCCTGGCCCGCCGCCTCGTCCCCCTGGCCAAGTAGCTGTCCAACAATAACCGCCTCAACGGGCCGTGGTGGCAACATCGCGGCCCGTTGCATTTCAATCAAGTGATGAAAACGCGACGCCAATCCCTGCTCGCCTGCTGCTATATAATAGGAGTGGCCTTTCTGCTGACGATAACGACCCTCGCAACACTGGCCGCGGCAAGTCAGCTGGCTCCCCCTCTCCACGGGACTCTGGGCATAAAGCAAATGCGGGGGATGAGGTCAATACCCGCCGATTCCCCCCTATTGGATTCCCTCCTCCAAACTGCCCCTTTTTTGGCCCGTATCGCCACCAATCCCCAATACGAGCTCCAAATCATCTATACCCAAATCGACCGCGACGCCCAAAACCGCCCCACTTTCACCCCCCACACCTACCATCTCGACCCCCGCCAGTACTTCAACCCCGCCAGCCTGGTCAAACTTCCAGTGGTGGCCCTCTCCCTCGAAAAGCTAAACGCGCTCCACCAGCCGGGCCTAACCCGCCGCACCATCATGGCCACCGGCACCGCTTTCCGCTGCCAAACCCCCGTCCCCTTCGCTGCCCCCGCCGATTCCGACCAGGCCGCCACCGTCGGCAACTACATCAAGCGCATGCTTTTGGTGAGCGACAACGTCGCCTACAATCGCCTCTACGAATTCCTCGGCCAGCGCCCGCTCAACGAGCGCCTCGCCCAGCTCGGCCACCCCAACGTGCGCATCACCCGCCGCTTCGCCCCCTGCGACACTGCCGCCAACCGCCACACCAACCCCATCAGCTTCCACACCCCGCAGGGCGACACCCTATATAAGGAAGCCGCCAAACTCAACCCCACTCCCTACGCCAGTCCCCTTGGGCGCGTGCTCAAAGGCCGCGCCTACCAGGTCGGCCGCCGCATCATCCACGAGCCCTACGATTTCACCACCGCCAATCACCTTCCCCTGGCCGACGAAACCGCCCTCCTCCAAAGCATCCTTTTCCCCGAATCCGTCCCCGAAACCCAGCGCCTGAATATCACGCCCCTCGACTACGCCTTCCTCCGCCGCTACCTCCACGCCACCCCGCACGAGTCCGGCTTCCATCCCTACGCCCCCCCGCGCTACTTCGACGCCTACAAAAAGTACCTCTATTACGGCCGCCGCCCCGACGCCCCCCGCCAATCCGCCCTGCACATCTACAACATCGTCGGCATGTCACACGGCTACCTCGCCGATGTCGCCTACTTTGCCGATTCCCTCCATCAATCCGAATTCATGCTCAGCGCCGTGCTCTACGTCAACCAAGACGGCATAATCAACGACGGCGCCTACGAATACGACAGCATTGGCCTGCCATTTCTGGCCCAGCTCGGCCAGCTAATCCAGCAATACGAAGCCCAGCGCCCCCGCCGCATCCGCCCCAGCCTGACCGAATTCTTCTCAGCCGAACCCATTCGTTAAAATTCTGCTCACATCACCATCACGGTAATGCATTGAAGCAGAGGCAAAGCACGGCGACTTCATACTATCAACTGCCCACTTTTGCCCGCCCAGCCAGAATGATATCTCTGCACAGCTTGTAGAAGCCAATTATTGCGCCTACTTTTGCACTCCCAAATCGATAGGACGAGGGCAAAAATCAGGCACTGAAAAAGAAATTCCTCAAGTTGCTTGATAAGCTGAAAAAGCCTCTTACCTTTGCACCCCGTTACAATTCAACCGGAATCGTAACACGAAAATTAGAAAAACGTATTAAAAAAACTTTCTAATTAGCTTGACAAATCGAAAAATCTTCTTACCTTTGCACCCCGTTTAGCTTTAACCGAAAGCGGCACGAAGTGGGAAGAGAAAAAGAAAAAATGTTTTTCGCTTTTTGCTTGTCAAATTAAAAATTCGAAGTACCTTTGCACTCCCAAATCCAAAGAAGCGGCGCAGAGACAACTAGAAACAAACTGGCCACCAGGTCACACTGTCACTTCAACTGGAAGCGACACACGTTCTTTGAATGTTTGGAAAAGACAAAAGGTAAGTTCTGTTGCCAGCAATGGCAGCAGAAAAATTACAAACGTAACATTGATTTTAACTCGTTAATACGAGTCGGATTAGCACTCGACATCAGCCTATTTTCGAATAGGTGCAGGACATTTTACAATGGAGAGTTTGATCTTGGCTCAGGATGAACGCTAGCGGCAGGCCTAATACATGCAAGTCGAACGGTTGTC
>CAXTCS010000197.1:0-8402 GCA_964242365.1 uncultured Hymenobacter sp.
CTTCACCTCGCCCATCCGCCGCTACCCCGACATGATGGCCCACCGCCTGCTGGAGCACTACCTGTTGGGCGGCAAAAACGTGCCCGTCGAGCCGGTCGAAGAAGAGTGCAAGCACTCTTCGGCCCGCGAAAAGCTGGCGGCCAATGCCGAGCGCGCCAGCATCAAGTTCAAGCAGGTCGAGTACATGGCCGACGAAATCGGCAACACCTTCAAAGGGGTGGTTTCGGGCCTCACCGAGCGCGGCATGTACATCGAAATCGAGGAGAACAAGTGCGAGGGCATGGTGCGCCTCAGCGACATTCCCGGCGATTTTTTCGAGCTCGATAAGGACAACTACCGCATCGTGGGCAAGAATAACAAGCGCATCATTCAGTTTGGCGACGAGCTGATGGTGGTCGTGAAATCGGCCAACCTGCTCGACCGCACCATCGATTTCGAGCTGGTGGACGACCGGCCCGACTTCGTAAAAAAGCGCGAAGCCGAGGAGCGCAAGCAGCGCGGCGGCGAGCCCCGAGGCTACCGCGAGCACAGCGGCGGCAAGGGGAGTAGCAAGGGCGGTTTTAAGGGCAAGCGGCGGTAAGTCGCCTGTCATTGCGAGGAGGAACGACGAAGCAATCCGTCCTCTCAATGCGACAAACCTTGAGATGTGATTTCGTTAAACCAGCAACAGATTTTGATATGAGCGAGATACCAGAAGGGTGGACAGATGATATGACGGTTCCACTTCCTCCAAATCATACTGTGAAAGGCATTACCGATTTTGTGATTCAGCAGACGCTTCAAGGCACTCCAGATGATGAAAACGAGAGCGAGTTGATTTCTGTATTCGGTTTTTCTTCAGACGATGCAGCACTGATACGAGACCGGGTGTTCGGTGGAATTATGCGAGCTGCAACAGGCAATGAAGCCAACCGACCTGATTCGGATAAAGACCCTTTTGCTCACACCAGCTTTGAGCTGGCCTTGCAAAACCCGGCCATAATTGTGGGCATCTATCCTCAATTCGCGCAGAAGCCTAAGCGGCATTGATATGAAATCTGGTAGCTTTTCCAAACCCAACCAAGCCCCGGTTCTAACCAGAACCGGGGCTTGGCGCTATATCAGGGCGCTGGCTTTGAGAGGAAGGATTAGCTGCGCTGACCTTCGGTTGCCGCGTTCCGCCGCGCTTCACTCGCAATGCCGCCCGCCCCGTTCTTTGCACCGCCTATGACCTCAACTGCCTCCCACTTCCTGACTCACCCGGCGCACCTTTTACCCAACCCCGGCCACTTGCGAACCAACAGAACGCGGCCCGAAGGCGACCGGGGTTGGTTTTCAGCGCCGATGGGTCGGCTCCGAAGCGGGCCGGTTCGGCTGATAGCCTGCTCCGCGCGGCTTCAAACCGGGCCGGGTTGGGTAATAGCCCGGCGCGGCCGGTTTTGAAGCGGAGGGGGGTACTTCCGAAGCCCCCCCCTCCGGCTGCAAAACCGGCAGCCGCCGGGCCGCCGCTCCCGCGTGGCAAACAACATTCTCCCCGACCTTTGCCCCGATGCAAACCCCCAACCTGCCCGCCCAAATCACCGCCGCCCTCGCCCAGCTCAATTACGGCGAGCAGCCCGACACGCTTTATGCCCCCATCCGCTACATCATGGGGTTGGGCGGCAAGCGCATTCGGCCGCTGCTCACGCTGCTCGGTGCTCATCTGTTCACCGACGAGCTGGCGCCCGTCCTCAAGCCCGCGCTGGCCACCGAGGTCTTCCACAACTTCACGCTGCTGCACGACGACCTGATGGACCAGGCGCCGCTGCGCCGGGGCCAGGCCACGGTGCATGAAAAGTGGAACCCGAACGTGGCCATTCTCAGCGGCGACGTGATGCTGGTGCGGGCCTACGAGCTGTTCCTGGAAGTACCGCCCGCGCTGCTCCCGCGCATCCTAGCCCGCTTCAGCCAGACGGCCGCCGAGGTGTGCGAAGGCCAGCAGTGGGACATGAATTTCGAGACCGAGCCCCAAGTCAGTATCGCCCAATACCTGGACATGATTCGCCTGAAAACGGCCGTGCTCCTGGGCTTCTGCCTGGAGCTGGGCGCCCGCCTCGCCGGCGCTTCCGAAGAAGACGCCGAGCACCTGCGCCAGTTCGGCACCGACATTGGCCTGGCCTTCCAGCTGCGCGACGACCTGCTCGACGTGTACGGCGACGCCGCCACCTTCGGCAAGCGCGTGGGCGGCGACATCGTGGCGGACAAGAAAACCTTCCTGCTGCTCACGGCCCAGGCCCAGGCCAGCCCCGCGCAGCAGGCCATTCTGCGCCAGCTCATCGCCCAGCCCGTGGCCGATGCCGACGCCAAGGTGCAGGCCGTGCGCGCCATTTACGATGAGCTGGAAATACGCCCCCAGACCGAGGCCCTCATCAACGACTACTTCCAGGATGCCCTCCAGCATTTGGAGCGCGTGGCGGCCCCCGCGGCCCGCAAAAAGCCCCTTCATCACCTCGCGCTCCAGCTCATGGACCGCGAAAACTAAGACCCCGTGCTCAATCCCATCTATGTCCTCATCGGCCTCACGGTCGCCATCTCGGCCTACGCCTGGTCGAAAAACGAGCTGATGGAATCCTGGATAATGCAGCCCTACGTCATGGCCCGCTCCGGCGGGCAGTGGTACCGGCTGCTCACCTCCGGCTTCCTGCACGCCGACTGGGCCCACTTGCTGTTCAACATGTTCGCCTTCTATTCTTTCGGCCCGCTGGTGCTGGCGACGTTGGAAAGCGGCTACGGGCAACTTCCCGGCCTCGGCTTGTTCCTGCTGCTCTACCTGGGCGGCATCATCCTCTCCGATTTGCCCACCTATTTCCAGCACCGCGACGACCCCGGCTACCGCAGCCTCGGGGCGTCGGGCGGGGTGTCGTCGGTGGTCTTTGCCAGCATCCTGCTTTTCCCGGTCAATGCCAACGGCGGGGGCATCATCATTTTCCCCATCCCGTTCCCCATTCAGCCCTTCCTGTTCGGCTTCCTCTACCTGGCCTATTCCTGGTACATGGGCCGCCGCCGGGGCGACAACATCAACCACGACGCCCACTTCTACGGGGCGCTCTACGGCGTCGTGCTCCTGCTGGCGCTCATGCCCGCCGCCGGCCCGGAGTTTATTCAGCAAATCAGCGGGTTTATTAGGTCAAAATTCTGATAATCAGTAGATTAATTTTGAAAATACCGATTCATCATATCCATTTAAACAGATATGCGTAAGGGGAACCACAAATTCATTCTTTTTCCCATTTTCCATGCAGACCCTTCGCCACTTCGCTTCCCGCCTGCCTTTTGCGGCCCTCTTGCTTCCCCTCATGCTGCTCGCCTCGTCGTGCGCGCGCTACAACAACGACGGCAGCCTGGCAACCTGGGGCTACGTACTGATTGCCCTCGACATCCTGGCTATGTTCGACGTATTCCGCCAGCCCTGGACCATCGGCAAGAAGCTTTTGTGGGCGGCAGTCATTTTCTTTTTTCCATTTGGCGGCTTGCTTATCTATTACTTCTTCGCCGGTCGCGGTAAGTCCAACACGGGCATAGTGTAGTACCTCAGCAACCCCACCCCAAAAAGAAAGCCCCGACCGGTATTGGTCGGGGCTTTCTTTTTGAGTGCGTATTTCCGCCCGCTCAGCTTAGCCTTGGGGCGGGCTATTTCTTCAGCAGCCGCCGCTTCTCCAGCACGGCGGCGTTGTGCAGCAGCTCTGCGCTGTTCATTATCTGGCTCATCTGCCAATGGTCGCCCTGGCGGCGCAGCTTCACTTCCACCACCATCGTGGTGTCGTACTTGGGCTGCGAAACCTCCAGGCCCACGAAGGCATTGTCCCCCTCCTCGCGGGTGTATTTGATGCCCTTGAACTCGCTGTCGGGGCCCACGATTTTGTTGGCCAGCCCGGTCAGCGAAACGTTCACCAGGCGCTGGGGAGCAGCGGCTGCGGCGGCTTCCAGCGAGCCGGTTTCGACGTAGCGCTGCACTTCCTGGTGCGCCGCTTTGGCCAGCGTTGGCTTTAGCAGGCGCATGGCCCCGCCCATCAGCAAGCCGCCGCCCGGCATCAGCGCCGTCAGCACCGAGCCTTGTTGCGCCACGTCGTCCACCAGGTGCGTGGTCACGCTGTTCACGTCTACGTACTTCTCAAACGTGGCCATGTCGTGCGTTTGCACGGCGGCGGCGGCGGCAACCAGCGCCCCGCTTGGCCCATGCCGCAAGCTGCGATAATAATAGTAGCCTCCGGTTCCCAGCGCCAGCAGGAAGACGAGTAAAAGCAGTTTTTTCATAAAGCCGTAAGCAGTGATGATGAGCCGCAAAATTACCGCCAAAGCCCTGGGTTTTGGCGGTGCCGCCACCGCCCGGCCTAGCCGCTGCCATTACCTGCCGAAAACAGCCCCTATTTCCGGTCCGGCCGCCTTTCCGTTTCCTCCTTATGCTTCCAGTAGTGCCTGAGTCCCTCTTACATGCCCACCGCCCCGAGGTGCATGGCCACCGTGGCTGCCGCGGCCTGCGCCCCGAAAACACCTTGCCGGCCTTTCTCCACGCCTTGTCGCTCGGCGTCGACGTGGTGGAGATGGACGTGGTTATTTCCGCCGATAGCCAGGTCGTCGTCTCGCATGAGCCGTGGCTGAATCCCCGCATTTGCCTCGACCCGGCCGGCCAGCCCATCGCACCCGGCGACGCCCGGCACTTCAACTTATACCGAATGCCCTACGCGGCCATTCGCTCGTGCGACTGCGGCCAGTTGCGCCACCCCGGCTTCCCCAAACAAGTTGCCGAGCCCGCCCACAAGCCCCTCCTGCGCGACGTACTCGCGGCCCTGGAAGCGGCTACCCAAACGATCGGCCGCCCCCCGGTAGGCTATTCCGTTGAAATAAAAAGCAGCCCCGGCGGAGACAATATCTTCCACCCCACGCCCGCCCTTTTCCTGCCTTTGGTACTGGCCGAGCTGGCCGCCGCCCAGGTACTGTCGCGTACCACGCTGCTGTGTTTCGATGCCCGCATCCTTCGGCTGGCGCACCAGCAGCCGGGCCTCGCCACCTGCCTGCTGGTCGAAGACAACCAGCCCTGGCGTGCCAGTATTGACCAGCTCGGTTTTGTGCCGACCACCTTCGGCCCCGATTTTAATACGGTTTCCGCAGCCACCGTTCAGGAGCTCCGGACACAATTCCCCGGCCTGCGCCTGGTTCCGTGGACGGTAAACCAAGCCGATGATATGCGCCGCCTCCGCGCATTAAGCGTCGAGGGCATGACCACGGATTATCCCGACCGGCTGCTTGCTGTCCTCTCCGCAGGCTGAGACGTTTTACGGGCCGGTACATCAGGCAAGTGCAGGCTGCCTTCAGGAGTGATTTTTTGTTACATACGCGTTACAATCAGTTGGTGTAATGCAACCATGATACATATTACCACTGTAATTGATACAGTGTTCACGGTTGTAAAGTGCCAATAATTACATCCAGATTGTAACTTTATTGTTCGGGCAAGTTTGTTTAATCCAGATACATTTGACATATTTGCATCATCGTTACGCAACACCCCGTATATGCCACACCAGGGCGAAATCCTGCAAGAAGCCATCAAAAACAGTGGTATTTCCATTACACGCATCGTGGAGGAATTGGGTATTACACGTCCTACCATCTACCGTAAATTCAAGGAAGAGACAATTGATTACAACTTCGTAAAAAGAATAGGGGACATTATTAATCATGATTTTTCCGGCGACTTTACAACCGTACAACAATCATCGCTTCCTTTTGTAACACCTAGTGTAAAAACGCCTGTTACAAACCCTGTAACACATCGTGTAACACAGCCTCAAAGCGTCGATGCCGACGTTTCCAGGCAACTTTTAGCGCTTCAAGCCAAGTACATTGCCCTTCTAGAGGACTACAATGAGCTTTTGGTAAAAGTGTATGGCCCAAAGTGACAAAAATGTTCCACGTGAAACATTTTTGTTCCTGACGCCTGGCGTTGGCTACGGAAGCAGCAATACAGCGCCGGAGGGCAAAGGCGCGTTAGAAACGAAAACAGCAGCTTTCCTATCCAATGTAAGGTCGGGGGTTTGAGGGGTATTTAGGGTGCAAGAGTTAGCCCTCCGGGATGGCAAGAAGACGCCCGGATGAGACAATGTGAGATGGGTCACGTTGTAAATCCATTCCCTGGTTCCTGCGGTTCTTGGCCTGTGCCGAAGTCGCACAGATTCCGGGCTCCGGCAGGCACTTGCACGAAGGAAGGACTGGAAAGGAAACGACCCGGAATGTCTGATTGGCGGACGTGTCGAGCGGGCGCGGGCGACGCCGCTCAGCGGTGCGCTGCGAAATGAATGCTACCCGCGTTCAACTGCCGGCCTCTACAGGAAGATGACTTCCTTGACCACCGTTTCCCCAACCTCAGCGTTGATGAGTTCGGCCACGCGGGTTTTGGCCATGAGCAGCTCGTGCTTGAGCGGGGCCGAGCTGAGGCGGACAAAAAGCCGGCCCTTGTTTACGTACACCTCCTGGGTTTTCAAGGCCACGGCTTTGCCCATCACCCGCTCCCAGCTCGATACCACCGTCACCTCGTTGAGCTTGCCCTGGAGCCGGTACGCCCGCACCAGCGCTTCGAGGCCTTCCTTGAGCGGGATGATGTCGCCGGAACGGGAAGGGGAGGAGGGCTTTTTCAAGATGCGGGGAGGGCGAAAACAGGAGGCAAAATAGCCTCCATTTCTGGGGGGCAAAGGTAGCTCCGGCGGCTACTTAAACGGGCGCAACCGTGCCGTCCTGCACCCGAAATCGCAGGATGGGAATGGACACCCGCGCGAGGGCCTGGTCGGTGCGCTCCAGGTTGGTGTCGGTCAGAAAAACCTGGCCGAACGTTTCGTCGGCCACCAGTTCGAGTAGGCGGGCAATGCGCTTGTCGTCGAGGCGGTCAAAGATGTCATCGAGCAGCAGCAGGGGCTTGTGCTGCTGCTTGGCGGCCAGCATTTCGAACTGGGCCAGCTTGAGGGCAATGGCGAAAGACTTTTGCTGGCCCTGCGAAGCGTGGCTTTTGACGGGCTGCTCGTCCATCAGGAACACAAAGTCGTCGCGGTGCGAGCCGGTGGTGCTGCGCTGCAAGGCAAAGTCGCGCCGCTCGTTGCTCCGGAGCAGCTGGGCAAAATCGGCGCCGAGCAGCTGGCTTTTGTAGGTGAGCGTGACCAGCTCGCGGCCATCAGCCAGCTGCCGGTAGTGGCGCTGAAAGATGGGTACGTACTCGGCCAAAAAAGCTGCGCGGAGTGCGGTGAGCTGCTGGCCCAGCGGCGCCAGCTGCTCATCGAGCGCCAGCAGGTAGTCGCGGTCGAAGCCGTGCGCGGGCCGGTCAACTCCCTGTTTCAGCACGGCGTTGCGCTGGCGCAGCAAGGCGTTGTAGGCAATAAGCAGCTCCAGAAACTCGTGGTCGAGCTGCGCCATTAGGCTGTCGAAATACTTGCGGCGGTCTTCGCTGCCCTGGCGAATGAGGTCGGTGTCGTAAGGCGAGATGAGGACAGCGGGGTAGCGCCCAATGTGGTCGGCCATCCGCTCATACGGCTGCTTGTTGTGGGTGAGGGTCTTTTTCTGGCCCAGGCGCAGGCTCACCTGGATGGTTTCGTGGTCGGGCGCCGAAGCAGAACTAAAGTTGCCTTTAACTACAAAGAAATCAGCGCCTTGCTTGATGCAAAGCGCATCGGAAGCCGTGATGGCGCTTTTGGTGAGGGAGAGGTAGTGAATCGCATCGAGCAAATTGGTTTTTCCGCTGCCGTTGTCGCCGATGAAGCAGTTGAGGCCGGGGGATAAACGCAGGGCCGCGTCGTCGTAATTCTTAAAAAAAAGGAGCTGGAGGGAGTCTAAAGTCATAAGGTTCGGTATTGCCAGCAGTTTTACGTAATTTCGCCCTCCCAACGCGAAATTTTCCTTAACGTGCTATGGCGGATACGAAAGTAAAAGCTGCTTCTAAAAAACCGACGGCATCCAACGGCGCCGCGCCCAAAGGCAAAGGCCCCGCCGTGCGCACCGTGCGCCAGCCCGACCCCGTGCTGCCGGGCACCGACCAGCCCACCGCGGCCGCGTCGGGGAGCGATACGCCCACGCCCGAGCCCACCGCGCCAGCCTTCCCCAAGGAGACGTATTTGCGGTGGTACGAGCAGATGCAGCTCATGCGCAAGTTTGAGGACAAGGCCGGGCAGCTCTACGGCCAGCAAAAAATCAAAGGCTTTTGCCACCTCTACATCGGCCAGGAGGCCTGCGTGGCCGGCGCGGTATCGGCCCTGGAGATTGGCGACAAGTACATCACCGCTTACCGCGACCACGCCCACCCGCTGGCCCTGGGCACGTCGCCAAATGCGGTGATGGCCGAGCTGTATGCCAAGGCCACCGGCTGCTCGAAAGGCAAAGGCGGCTCGATGCACATGTTCGAC
>CAXTCS010000198.1:0-8358 GCA_964242365.1 uncultured Hymenobacter sp.
ACTAACTCGTTGTACCAAAGGGAGTAATCTTCTTGGCGGGTGGGCAACTTTTTGCTCATGGGAGGCATCTTAGGAGTAATCGGAAAAGCGCCCAACTCTGGTACAAGATTTGACCTGACTGAGGGCACCGTTTCGGGGTCAAATTACGTTATTAATGCGCGGACCTTGCCGGGTCTGCGATTGGTTTCGTGAGGGCGGCGATTTGGCGGCGGTTGGTTTCGCGTTAAACTCCTGCTGATTATTAGCATCTTCATCCCGCTTCCATTGTTTCCGTCGTTACTTTACTGTACGCCCCACTTTTACTTTTCTCCATCATGAAAAACCTGCTAACCGCCTGTTTGCCCGCCTTAGCCCTGCTTGCGCTGGGCGGTTGCGCGGGTACTTCGGCCCTCACTTCTTCGGAAGATGACGGGGTGTATTATTCTTCCCAGGACCGGACTACGGCCGTGGTGAGCGCGGCTCCGGCCCCGGCCAGCACCGACGAAGCCGCTAACCCCGACTACAACGGCGCGCCGGCCGGCTCGGCGGCCCGCCAGGGCAGCGGCTCGGACCAATACTACGACAACACGTACTCGTACATGCGCGGCGTGCCCAGCTACGGGCCCGGCCTGAACTCGTACTCGCCGTATAGCCCGTACACCAGCTTGGGCTATGGCGGCTACGGCTACGGCGGCGGGGCTTACGGCTTTTCGCCGTATGGCTACGGCGGATACGACCCGTTTTATAGCCCGTTCTACAGTCCGTTCTACAGCCCATTTGGCTACGGGTACGGTTCGGGCTTTAGCATCAGCTTTGGGTTTGGGTTTGGGTCGCCTTATGGGTATGGCGGCTACGGCCGGCCCTACGGCTACGGGTACGGTGGGGGGTTTTATGAGCCTTACTACTACGGCGGCTCCGCTTATGGCGGGTATTATGGCCGCGGGGGGTATTATGGCAACAGCTATTATGGCGGTAATTCTGGCTACGGCTCGGGCTACTCGGGCATCGACAATGGCCGCTACCGCACCTCGGGCCACCGCAGCGACCGGGCTTCGGACGGGCGGTATTCGTCGGGGGCGGGGGTGAGCAACCCCGGTGCGGCCCCGGGCGCCCCGACGGGCGGCCGGATGCGAACCGGCGAGCGGGTCGTAGTTCCTCCAACCACCGAGCCCCAAAACGTGCCTTCGGCGGGAGGGTATAACAACGGCGGCCGGATGCGCAGCGAAGGCGTGACCACCGCGCCCAACGCCCTGCCCGGCCGGGCCGATGGGTCAATTGACCGGCCCCGGTACCGCAACATGGACCAGCCCGCCCTCAACCAGCCCCAGCCGATGAATGCCAACCCCAACCAGGGCCAGGTGACGCGCGACGAGAGCCGGGGCCGCTGGCGCACCGCCGACGCGGCGCCGCAGGGTGGCCAGCTCCAGCCCCAGGCCGCAACGCCCCAGGCGGAGCAGCCCCAGCAGCAGACGCGCCGGGGTGGCTTCTTCCAGAACGTATTCCCGCAGAACGGCAATGCCAATGGCCAGGCAGCTGAACAGCAGCGCCAACGCTCTTCCTACGACCAGCCCCGGCAACAGCGCTCGTATGAGCAGCCCCAGCAGCAGCGCTCGTATGAGCAACCTCAGCAGCAACAGCAACGCTCGTATGAGCAGCCCCAACAGCAACGTTCCTACTCGGCCCCGTCGTACGGCGGTGGCGGTGGTGGCGGCGGGGGGAATAGTGGCGGCGGCGGTGGTCGCAGCCGGGGCCGCAACTAAGCGCTGAGCTTTCTTTTTGCCAAAAACTCCTTCAAATGAGCCGGCCCAACGGCTGGCTCTTTTTCTTCCAACCCCCATGAAAAAACGGATTATCTGGTTTAGCCTGGCCCTGGCAATGGGGCAGGCCAGCCACGTCTTTGCCCAGGATGCGAGCGATGCGCTGCGCTATTCGCGGCTGCAATTTGGCGGCACGGCCCGCACCCTGGGCATTGGCGGCGCCAACGTGGCGCTGGGCGCCGACTTTGGCAACCTCACCAGCAACCCGGCCGGCCTGGGCCTGTTTCAGAAGTCGGAAGCGCACATCACGCCGGGCATTGGCCTGGGGCAGGGCGACGCCCGGATTGAGGGCAACCCGGCCGCTTCGCAGAGCGAAGACAAAAACAGCTTCCATATTGCCAGCGCGGGCCTGGTGCTGGCCAACCGCCGGCCCGACAACGACCAGAGCAGCGACTGGCGCGGCGGGGCTTTCGCGCTGGGTTTCACCCGGCTGGCCGACTTTAATACGGCCTCGCGCTACCAGGGGTCGCTGAACAACAACCAGTCGTATTTGGCGCGCTTTCAGCCGGCGGCCCGCAACCAAACCGATTTTGCCGACCTTGACTCACAGTTCAGCGGCAACAACTACACGTCGGACCTGGGGTTGCTCTACGGGGCTTATTTGGCCGATGTGCGGTCGGCGCGCGGCGGCGCCGACTCGGCCCTGGTGCTGCGGCAGCAGAGCGGGGTGGTGCGCCAGGGCGAGATAATCACCACCTCGGGCTCGATTTCGCAGTTTGACTTGGGCTACGGGGCCAACTACCGCGACCGGCTGTACATCGGCGGAGCCATTGGCATTGTCAGCTCGAACCGCACGCAACTGCGCACGCTGACCGAGGACGACAACGACCCGAATACGCACTTCGCCAGCCTGGCCAGCCACACCGAGCTGAAAACGACGGGAACCGGCTTCAACGCGCGGCTGGGGCTGATTTACCGGGTGCTGGACAACCTGCGGCTCGGGGCTTCGGTGCAAACGCCGACTTACATCCGCTTCACCGACACGTTCAGCGAGAACCTGACGTCGGAGTTCAGCAGCCAGGGCACCGACCGCGTGCCGGCCGACCTGCCCGTGGGAAAAACCACCGTGGCGTTTCCCACCAACGACTACGCGTACACGCTCACCACGCCGTTTCGGGCCAATGGCGGGGCCGCGCTCACCTTGGGCAAGCACGGCTTCGTGACGGGCGACATCGAGTACGTGGGCTACGGCCAGGCCCGGCTGCACAACGACTCGCAGAACGCCAACGGCGACGACTACTCGTTTGTGACGGAAAACAGCGACATTCAGTCGCGCTACAAAAGCGCCATCAACCTGCGCTTTGGGGCCGAGGGGCGGTTCGATATTTTCCGGGTGCGGCTGGGCTACGCCCGTTACGGCGACCCGTACAAGGCCGACACCAACAACGAGCGGGGCCAGAATTTTTACACCGCCGGCGCCGGCCTGCGGCAGGGCAATTTCTTCCTCGACGCCGCCGCCGTGTACACCACCGTCGACCAGCTTTATACGCCCTACAACAGCAACGGGCTGGAGCCGCTGATTAAGGTGAACAGCAACCGCTACACCACCAGCCTGACGGCGGGCATCACGTTTTAGCCCTCGGCACAAGCTATTATTTTACTGCTGTTACGCAGTTGCTGCGGAAGCTGGCGCTTTGGTTCCTAGTTTCTGGTTTCTTGTTTCTTGTTGCTGGTTTTCCGCGGGTAAATTGACAAGAAACCAGCAACGAGAAACCAGCAACGAGCAACCAGCAGCAAGAAACAAGAAACCACTTGCCAGGGCCAGCGGCGTAAAGACCCTGCGGAACATCAGTTATTTTAGAGCCAAAAAAGGCTGCTCCGCGCTGGGGCAGCCTTTTTTGGGTCTGCTTACTTCTGGACTTTAACCGAGCACGTGAGGGTGGGCGAAGTGCCGGGCACCAAATCGGAAACCAGGAGCAGGCCGGTGTACACGACGTTTGCTTCGGTGACCCGAAAGGCCACGACCTGGTCTTTGGCGAGCGGCCCGGTGCTGAGGTTATCGGCGAAAAGCGTGCCGTTGGCAAACGCGGTGTTGAAGGCCGCGGTGGTGATGACGCCGGCAAAATCGGTGGGGGTGAGGGCGGTGCGGCGCAGCTCGGTAGCGCGCCGGTTGGCCACGGGCCAGGTGGCCGGATTCAGCAGCAGGTTCTGGGGGTTCGCATCGGCCGGGGCGCTGAGGATGACGGTGTTGGTTTTGGCCACGCATATCAGGTCAATCAGCTGCTGGTTGGCTTGCAGGGTGCGCTTGTTGTTGATGAGGGCGTATTTGGGCAGCAGCAGGCCGGAGCGCAGGCTGAGGAAAACGCGGGCCTGGGCCCGCACCGAGTCGGGCGCGGGCGGCGCGGTGGGCAGCACCGGCCGCAGCAGCACCGTGTAGTTGTGAAACAGCGCCGCCGAGTCGGGCTTGTGCACGGTGAGGCGGTAGGCGCGGGTGGCGCTTTGGCCGGTGGTGTCGGTGACGGTGTATTGCCACCGCTCGGTGCCCGACGTGGAGCGGGCGGTGAACCGGGTGACGAACACGAATTCGCCGCCCCGGGGGGCGCCGTTGTACCCGGTTTTGATGTACTTCTTTTTGGTCACCGCCGAATCGAGGTACACCAGCTCGTCGTCGTTGACGGCCTTTTTGGGGTCGTAGCTGCTGAGCGGCAACGGGTAAATAATGGGGTTGCGGGTGGGCTCGTAGCGGACGGTGATGCGCAGGTTGGTGAGGGCGTTGTCGTTGCCCACGGCGTAGGCGCGGGTGGTGAGCGTGTCGTTGGCGTTCACGACTTTGCTGCCCGAAGTGAGGGTGGACGTGCCGATGAAGTCGAGCTGGACCGGTGTGGCGGTTTTGGAGCAGGCGCCCAGCAGGCCGGGCAGCAAAAGCAAAAGGAGGCGAAAACGCATGATGCAAAGGTAGCGGGGGGCACGGCGGGCGAAGGTGCTGCCGATGCTGTTACCTTTAACGTCCGGTTTCTTCCCTTATTTCGCTTACGTCTCTTTTCATCTCCATGCGTTTTCGCTATTTCGCGCTGGCCGCGCTACTGGCCGCCAACGGCCCGGCCCTGGTGCCGGGCTTCACCACCGCCTTGCTTCGGGCCCAGCCAAAGCTGCCGCTGACGCTGGAAGACATTTGGGCCAAGCCCACGTTTCGGGCGGCGGCCGTGCCGGGCTTCAACTGGATGAACGACGGCCGTTACTACTCGGCGCTGGAAGCCGGCAGCCTCGTGCAGCACGAAGTGACGACCGGAAAAACCCTGCAAACGCTGGTGGCCGCCACCGACTTGCAGGTGGCCGGCGCCGCCAAGCCGCTCGACGTGGACGGCTACTCGTTCAACGCCAACGAGCAAAAAATCCTGTTCACGACCGCGACGGAGCCCATTTACCGGCACAGCGCCCGCGCCAGCTACTACGTGTTTGACCGGGGCACCAGGAAACTGACGCCGCTGAGCGCCGGCGACAAGCAGGGCTACGCCACGTTTTCGCCCGATGGCCGGCGCGTGGCCTTCACCCGCGACAACAACGTGTTTGTGACCGACCTGGCCACGATGAAGGAAACCGCCGTGACCACCAACGGCCTGAAAAACAACCTCATCAACGGCTCGACCGATTGGGTGTACGAGGAAGAGTTTGGCTTTGCGCAGGGCTTTTTCTGGTCGCCGGATAGCAAGCAGCTGGCTTATTATACGTTCGACGAAAGCCAGGTGCCCGAGTACGACATGCAGGAATGGGGCAGCCTCTACCCCAAAGAATACCGCTTTAAGTACCCCAAGGCGGGCGAGAAAAACTCGGTGGTGAGCGTGGCGACCTACGACGTGGCCAGCGCCCGCACCGTGAAGATGGACGTGGGCCCCGAGCCCGACCAGTACATTCCGCGCGTGCAGTGGACCACGGCCCCAAATACGCTCAGTATTCAGCGGCTGAACCGCTTGCAGAACAAGCTCGAAATCTTGCACGCCGACGCCACCACCGGCCAAACCCGCGTGGTGCTGACCGACACGAACCCGGCCTACGTCGAAATCAACGACGATTTGAAGTACCTGGCCGGCGGCAAGCAGTTTGTTTTCACCAGCGAGAAGGACGGCTACCAGCACCTGTACCTGTACGAGATGGGCGGCCAGCTGGTGCGCCAGGTGACGAAAGGCGACTGGGAAATCAGCGCCATCAACGGCTTCGACCCCAAAACCGGCTTCGTGTACTACACCAGCACCGAGGGCTCGGCGCTGCAACGCCATTTGTACCGCATCAGCCTGCAAGGCACCGGCAAAAAGCGCATCAGCGAGGCTGGCAACGGCACCGACGTGGTGAACATGAGCCCCGACACCCGGTACTTCCTTAACGTCCGTTCTTCGGTGGGCGTGCCGCCGGTGGTGAGCCTGCGCGAAGGCAGCACCGGCAAGCTGATTAAAACCCTGGAAGACAACACCAAGCTCAAGCAGGCCCTGGCGCAGTACGATTTGGGCAAGCAGGAATTCCTCACCTTCAAAACCTCGGAAGGCGTGGAGCTGAACGCCTGGATGCTGAAGCCCAGCAACTTCGACCCCGCCAAGAAATACCCGGTGCTGATGTACGTGTACGGCGGCCCGAGCTTTGGCACCAGCAGCACCCAAACCGTGGTCGATACCTACGGCGGCGCCAACTACCTCTGGCACCAGCTGCTGGCCGAGAAGGGCTACATCGTGGTGTCGGTGGAAAACCGGGGCACGTCGGGCCGGGGCTCGGCCTTCCGCAAAGCCACGTACGCCAACCTGGGCAAGCTCGAAACCATCGACCAGGGCGAAGGCGCCAAGTACCTGGCCACGCTGCCCTACGTCGACAAGGCGCGCATCGGCATCTGGGGCTGGAGCTACGGCGGCTACATGACCTCGCTGGCCATGACCAAAAATGCCGACCTGTTCAAGATGGGCATTGCCGTGGCCCCGGTCACGAACTGGCGCTACTACGACTCCGTGTACACCGAGCGCTACCTGAAAACGCCCCAGGAAAACCCCGGCGGCTACGACGACAACTCGCCCGTGCAGTTTGCCCAGAACCTGAAAGGCAAGTTCTTGCTCGTGCACGGCACCGGCGACGACAACGTGCACTTCCAGAATTCCATCGCCTTCGTCGATGCGCTCATCAAAGCCAATAAGGACTACCAGACGCTGTACTACCCCAACCGCAACCACGGCATCGCGGGCGGCAACACGCGCCTGCACCTGTACCGGCAGATGACGAATTTCGTGACGCAGAATTTGTAGGAGGCGGGCACCCGACCGTCCGCGCCGGGCACCTCACCCCCTGACCCCCTCTCCTGCGGAGAGGGGGCACCGGAAATGCTTTAACGAGTTATTCAGAACCAAAATAGCCTGCTGAAAAGCAGGCTATTTTGGTTTCTTACGATTGAGAAATGTGATTAGTGCATGGCCGGTGCCCCCTCTCCGCAGGAGAGGGGGTCAGGGGGTGAGGTGCCTCCAACGTGGGCCCCCACAACAAAAGAGGGCCACCCGTTTCCGGGTGGCCCTCTTTTCATGCTGCCTCAAAGACTAGGAATGTGCTTCCATTGCCTCGGCTACTTTCTGGCTAACGGGGCTGCCGTTCTGGCCGTTGGCGGCGGGGTTGCGGCGGCCCATGTAGCGGCTGGTGGCCGGGCTGGGGTTTTTGGCCGCGTCGGCGAGGCTGGTGCGCAGGCGCTGGCCGTAGTCGGCGTCGCACTTCGTGAACAGCTCCACCATCCGGTTTTGGATTTCGGTGGTGGCGGCGCTCAGCGCGTCGGTGAGGTTGTTGATGAGGTCGGTTTTTTCGCGCTCATCGTGCTGGCGCCACCGGGCACCGGCCTGCTTGAAATCGACGTCGCCGTGGCGGTCGATTTTTTGGCGGATAAGGCGGGCTTCGTACATCGGCTCGTGGTCCTTGCCGGCCTTGGGCGACTCGGTGAGGCCGTTCAGCGACGAGGGCTCGTAGTTCACGTGCGGGTTCTGGTTGGGAGCCGTGTCGACGTGGTAGGCCATCTGGCCGTCGCGCTGGTTGGTCGATACGTGCTTTTTGGGTGCGTTGATGGGCAGCTGCAAGTAGTTGGTGCCCACGCGGTAGCGCTGGGTGTCGGAATACGAGAACGTGCGGCCTTGCAGCATCTTGTCGTCCGAAAAGTCGAGGCCATCGACCAGCACGCCGGTGCCAAACGCCACCTGCTCGACCTCGGCGAAGTAGTTTTCGGGGTTTTTGTTCAGCACCATTTTGCCGATGGGCAGCAGGGGAAACTGGTCCTCGGGCCAGATTTTGGTGTCGTCGAGCGGGTCAAAATCCAGCTCCGGGTGCTCGCCGTCGGGCATCAGCTGCACCTGAAACTCCCACTCGGGGAAATTGCCGGCCTCAATGGCGTCGTACAAATCCTGGGTGGCGTGGTTAAAGTTAGTGGCCTGAATGGCGTCGGCCTCGGGCTGGGTGAGGTTTTTCACGCCCTGCTTGGGCACCCAGTGGTACTTCACCAGCTGCGCTTCGCCGGCCTGGTTCACCCACTTGTAGGTGTTCACGCCCGAGCCCTCCATGTGGCGGTAGTTGGCCGGAATGCCCCAGGGCGAAAACAGGAACGTGAGCATGTGCA
>CAXTCS010000199.1:0-8322 GCA_964242365.1 uncultured Hymenobacter sp.
GGGGATGAGCAGGTAGTTGATGTGCGGCTTCTGGCCCACGATGGTTTCGGCCACGAACATGCCTTCTTCCTCGGCCTTGTGGGCCAGCATGGCCCCGCGAACGACGTCGCCGATGGCGTAGATGCCGGGCACGTTGGTTTGCAGGTGGGCATCGACCTTGATGCGGCCGCGCTCCTCCATTTCCACGCCGGCGGCTTCCAGGTTGAGGCCGGCGGTGTAGGGCACGCGGCCCACGGCCACCAGGCAATAATCGCCCTCAAATTTCACCTCCTCCCCTTTCGGATTGAGGGCGGTCACGGTCACGCTATCGCCGTCGCGGGTGGCGCCGGTCACTTTGTGGCTCAGGAAAAACTCGATGCCGATTTTGCCCAGCACGCGCTTCAGCTCCTTGCCCAGGCCGCGGTCCATGGTCGGAATGAGCGAATCCATGAACTCAATCACCGAGACTTTGGCGCCGAGGCGGGCGTACACAGAGGCCATTTCCAGCCCAATCACGCCGCCGCCAATCACCATCAGGTGCCGGGGCACTTCGCGGATGGTCAGCGCCTCGGTGCTGGTGATGATGCGCTGCTTGTCCTGGGCGATGAACGGCAGCACCGTGGGCTTGGAGCCGGTGGCGATGATGACGTTTTTGGTTTCAATGGTTTGGGCCTCGCCGCCCCCGGTGGGCGCGATGCTGAGGTGGGTTTTATCGACAAACGAGCCCACGCCGGCAAGCACGTCGATTTTGTTCTTTTTCATCAGGTAAGCAATGCCGTCCACGTTGGCCTTCACCACGCCGGCCTTGCGGTCCATCATGCGGTTCATGTCCACGGTCAGGTTTTCCAGCCCAATGCCGTGCTCGGCAAACACCGAATGGGCGTTGTGGTAATGCTCGGACGAGTCGAGCAGGGCCTTGCTCGGGATGCAGCCCACGTTGAGGCAGGTACCGCCGAGGGTGGGGTATTTCTCGATAATGGCCGTTTTGAGGCCGAGCTGGGCGCAACGGATGGCCGCTACATAGCCGCCCGGCCCGGAGCCGATGACGGTGACGTCGTATTGATTCATGAGCCGGATTTTCGGTGATAATTCGCAGTGCGAAGGTACGGCACAGCGGACGTGGAGAAGGCGGTTTTATGATGGGGTACTGAGGTAAAAGAACGGTCATGCAGAGCGTAGCGAAGCATCTTTACCGCTTCGTTGCATCACTCCCACGTTTCCAAATCGATAGCCTGCCAAGTTGGATTAAACGCCAATATCAACGCGTCCTTTTTGGCACGGCTCCACCCTTTCAGCTCTTTTTCGCGGCTAATTGCTTGCGCTGGGTCGGGTGAAAGCTCAAAATAAACTAGCAAATCGGTCTGATAACGACCTGTGAATTTGCTGGCGTTGCCTCGCCCAGTGCCGTGTTCATACAGACGACGCAGCAGGTCGTTGGTCACGCCGATGTACAAGACCGTTCGGCCGGTGTTGGTGAGAATGTAGACGTACATAGCACGATTGGAATTGGACTGGTTCCCGAATATAAAAAGCACGTCATGCAGAGCGCAGCGAAGCATCTTTACCGCAACAGTAATTCAATCGACTGAGTTACTACTGCGGTAAAGATGCTTCGCTGCGCTCTGCATGACGTTCTGTTACTCCACCAGCACGCCGATGTAGTAGTTGAACGTGTCCACCTCCAGGTTCTCCCTGGTGGCACCCGCCAATTCCTTCACCACCGCAAACTTGGTAGTGGGCGTGATAAACTGGTACTCGCCGCCCTTCAGCCGCACGCGCACCGGCAGGTCGAACTTGTCCACGTCGGCCACCCAGCGGGCCAGGGTCTGGCCGTCCTCGAAGCGGATTTCCAGCGTGGGAAGGTTGCGGTGGCGCAGGTATTGGTCGAAGATTTTCGTCAAATCCCGGCCGCTCTCGCGGTTGAAATAGTCGATAACCTGCTGGCCGGTCACGGTCTGGTGGTAGAAAGTCGACGACAAGCCGCGCAGCAGCTGGCGCCACTTCGCGTCGTCGTTCACCACGGTGCGCAGCAGGTTCAGCAGGTTGCTGCCCTTGTCGTACATATCGCCCGAGCCCTCCTTGTTCACGCCGTAGGGGCCGATTACCGGTCCATCGTTCTGGATGTTGCGCCGCTGGCCGTGGATGTATTCCTGGCCGGCCGGCTTGCCAAACTGGCTTTCCACAAACAGCGCTTCCGAGTACGTCGTGAAGCTTTCGTGCACCCACATATCGGCGATGTCCTTGCTCGTGATGCTGTTGCCAAACCACTCGTGGCCGCTTTCGTGGATGATGATGAAATCCCACTTCAGCCCCCAGCCGGTGTTGCTGCGGTCTTTGCCCAGGTAGCCGTTCTGGTACTTGTTGCCGTAGGCCACGGCGCTCTGGTGCTCCATGCCGAGGTGCGGGGCATCAACCAGCTTGTAGCCGTCCTGGTAAAACGGGTAAGGGCCAAACCAGCTTTCCATCGATTTGAGCATGGGCTTCACGTTGGCGGCAAACTGGGTTCTGGCCTTGGCCAGGTTTTCGGGCAGCACCCAGTAGTCGAGCGTGAGCGGCCCTTTTTCGCCGGGGTACACGTCCGAGAAATGCTGGTAGTCGCCCACGTTCAGGGCCACGTCGTAGTTGTTGATGGGGTTGCGCACGGCCCAGTCGAAGCGCGTGTAGCCGTCCTTGAGCTTCGCCACTTTGCGCAGGCGGCCGTTCGACACGTCGCGCAAGCCCGTGGGCACGCTGATGCTGATGAGCATGCTGTCTACCTCGTCGGCCTGCTGGTCTTTGGTGGGCCACCAGATGCTGGCGCCCACGCCCTGGCAGGCCGTGGCCACCCAGGGCCGGCCGGCGGCGTCCTGAGTAAAGACCATGCCTCCGTCCCAGGGGGCCTTTTTGGCCTCCGTCGGGCTGCCCGAGTACCGCACCGTAAACTCGTCGCGGCTACCCGCCCGAATGGTTTTGGGGAAGGTCACGAACACCGCGTTGGCCTCGCGGGCAAACGGGATTTCGCGGCCCTGGTACAGCACCTTGTCGACTTGCAGGTTGGCAAAAAGGTCGAATTGCAGCCGGTTGAAATCCCGCGTTGCGGTGAATCGAAACAGGTTGGTGCCGCTGATGAACTTGCGCGCCGGGTCCAGCCGCACGTCGAGGTGGTAGTAGTTGATGTCGTAGCAGGTGCGCAGCGGGGATTGGCCGCCGCGCAGCGAATCGGCGCGGGTAAAGGCCAGTTTGGGTTGCAGCAGTTGGGCAGCCACCGGGCCAGAAGCCCCGGCCAGCAACAGCAGCGCCAGCAAAAATTTCCATTTTTTCATACACAAAGCAACAACCGGCAGGTGCAATAGAAGCCCGGATAACAGTCCGGCGCGATAAAAACGGTCCGGCTCATCCGGCGTCCGCCGGCATTGAACCGGGCCGCTGCGGCTGCCGGGCGTAATTTCGCGGCGGTTTTCATTGTTTCTATGCCTGATTCTGGTTCTGCCGCGCCTTCACGGGCGGCGTTGTTCACGGCTTTTGCCCTGGTTTATCTCATTTGGGGCTCCACCTACCTGGTCATGAAGTTTGCCGTGGCCAGCATGCCGCCGCTGCTCATGGCGGGCACGCGCTACGGCCTGGCGGGCGGCCTCCTCTACGGGTTCATGCGCCTGCGCGGCGAGCCCCGCCCCACCCTGAAAGGCTGGGGATTTGCGGCCGTTATCGGGGTGTGCCTGCTGGGGTTCGGCAACGGCGGCACCACGTTCGGCGTGCTGTACCTGCCCAGCGGCATCACGGCGCTGCTGGTGGCCACGGTGCCCATGTTTCTGGCGGTGCTGGGGTGGCTGAGCGGCCTTGCGCCCCGGCCCACCAAGTGGGTAGCACTCGGGCTGGGCGCGGGCATGGCGGGCATGTACCTGCTGGCGGCCCACCCCACGGCCACGGCCGTGAAGCAGCCGGGCCACGCGGGCCTGGGCATGGCCCTCGTGCTGCTGGCCGCGCTGGTGTGGTCCATCGGCTCGCTCTACGCCAAAAACCACCAGCCGGCGCCCTCCCCCTTCGCCTCGGGCGGCATGCAAATGCTGTGCGGCGGCATCGCCATGCTGCTGGTGGGCCTGCTGCGGGGCGAAGCCTCGGGGTTTGCGCTGGCGCAGGTCACGGCCAAGTCGTGGCTGGCGTATGCTTATTTGGTTTCGTTCGGCTCCATCGTGGCCTTCACGGCCTACATCTGGCTGTTGCGGGCGGTCGAGCCGGCCCTGGCCGGCACCTACGCGTTTGTGAACCCGGTGGTGGCCGTGCTGCTCGGCTGGGCCTTCGCCGGCGAAAGCCTCAACCCCCGGATGCTCGGCGGCGCCGCCCTGATTGTGCTGGCCGTGGTGCTGGTGCTGCTGGGCGGGCGCCGCAAGCCCGTTGCGCCCGAAGCAAAAGCCTTGCAATGAATAGGAATTACGCAGAAACCCCTTTTTTAGCCCCAGCGGGGCGGCCCGTCGCTAGAAAAAGCAGCAACGGAACGGAAAAGCCCCAGCGGGGCGACCCACCAGAAGCACGGGCTTTGGGGTCGCCCCGCTGGGGCTTTTAGGGGTCAAGCAATTCATTCCTACCGACGGGTCGCCCCGCTGGGGCTCCCGAAAAGCAGCGTTGCGGAAGTTCTGACAAAGTCTGTTTGCGCATCAAAACCGCCCAAGGCCGCCAATGCAGTTACAGCGCCCGCCATTCGCCGTGCGCCGGCCGCTGCCCGCGCAGCAGCGTGGCCCCGCCGGCCACCACCAGCGCATCTTCGCCCACGCCCACCAGCGCCACGGGCACGCCCGACTGCTTGCTGATGCCCGTGCGCAGCGCGTAGCTGACGAATGTGGAGGCGACCGCCGCCAACCCGCCCAGCAACCCGCCGCTCAGCGCGCGGCCGTGGCGCGACTTGTACCAGGCGGCGCCCACCAGCGCGCCCGACAGCAGCCGCCCCAGCAGCACCGGCGGCGCGGTGCGGTTGGGCGTGGCGGGCAGCTTATCGGCCACCATCTCCCCGGCGGCCAGCACCTTCAGCACGTTGGCAGTGCCCGGTTTTTGCAGGAAGCGCAGCGGCGAGCCGGCCAGGCCGCTATTGGGCTGCTGCGATAAGTAATGGCTCAAAAAGGCCGGCGCGCTCATGCTGCGCATGCCGGCCAGGGTGGCAAAACCCATAACGGGCCAAAATTTGGCGGGGCGGGACATCTTTTTCGATTGCTTCATAACCAAGGCTGAGTGAATTAGCTTAAACGCCAACGAGAAGTTTTGGGCTGCCCAAAACATAAAAAAGCGGCCGGCAAAAAGTGCCGGCCGCTTTTCCAACTATTCCACCTGGCTTATACGCCCAACAGCAGGCGCGTGGGGTCTTCGAGCAATTCTTTTACCCGCACCAGGAAGCTCACCGACTCGCGCCCGTCGATGATGCGGTGGTCGTAGCTCAGGGCCAGGTACATCATGGGGCGAATCACGACCTGGCCGTTTTCGGCCACGGGGCGCTGGATGATGTTGTGCATCCCCAGAATGGCCGACTGCGGCGCGTTGATAATCGGCGTGCTGAGCATGGAGCCGAAAATGCCGCCGTTGGTGAGCGTGAACGTGCCGCCCGTCATCTGCTCGATGGTGAGCTTGTTGTCGCGGGCCAGGCCGGCCAGGCGCACCACTTCCTTCTCGATGCCGTCGAACGAGAGCTTCTCCGCGTTGCGAATTACGGGCACCACCAGGCCCTTGGGGGCCGACACGGCAATGCTGATGTCGCAGAAGTCGTTGAATACGATGTCGGTGCCGTCAATCTGCGCATTTACCGACGGCCATTCTTTCAGCGCCACGCACACGGCTTTGGTGAAGAAGGACATAAAGCCCAGCCCCACGCCGTTTTTCTCCTTGAACTTGTCCTTGAACTTGGTGCGCAGGTCCATGATGGGCTGCATGTTCACCTCGTTGAAGGTGGTGAGCATGGCCGTTTCGTTTTTCACGGCTACCAGGCGGCGGGCCACCGTTTTGCGCAGGTTGCTCATGCGCTCGCGGCGGGTGTTGCGGTTGCCGCTGGCGGCTGGGAAGCTGCCGGCCGTTGCGGCCGGAGCCGTCGCGGCCGGGGCTGCTTGCGGGGCCGGCGCCGCCACCCGAGGCTGCGCGTTTTGCGCGTCCTCTTTCGTGATGCGGCCGTCGCGGCCGGTGCCGGCTACGTCGCCGGCAGCAATGCCTTTCTCATCCAACATCTTGCCGGCCGCCGGCGAGGGCACGCCCGTGGCGTAAGTAGCCGCGCCGCCGCTGGCTGGGGCCGAGGCCATTGCCGCCACCGGCGCCGCTTGCGAAACGGCGGGCGCTGCCGCCGTAGCCGGTGCCGAAGCCGAACCGCTGCCGCCTTCAATCCGCGCAATCACCGCGCCGATGCCGATGGTTTCGCCTTCTTTCACGGCGTGGCGCAAGGTGCCGCTGGCCTCGGCGGGCAGCTCAAACGTGGCCTTGTCCGATTCGAGCTCGGCAATTACTTCGTCGCGGTTTACCGGGGCCCCGTCGGGCTTCAGCCACTTGGCCACCGTTACTTCCGTGATGGATTCGCCCACGGCGGGGATTTTCATCTCGATGGAGCCGCCGACCGGGGCAGGAGCCGCTGCGGCGCCGGGCGTGGCGGGGTCGGCATCGGGCCGGTCGGCGGGCGTGCCGCCGTAGCCGGCCTGGTCGCTGGCCCTGGGGTTTTCCTCGCCTTGGTTGATGGGGTCGGCGGCGGCGGCCGGGGCCGAAATACCCCCTGTGGGCGCAGGGGTAGCCGCCGGCGCGGCGCTGCCGCCGGCCACGCCGTTCAGGTCGGCGATGATGGTGCCGATGCCAATGGTTTCGCCCTCGGCCACGCGGATTTTCAGCACGCCGTCGGCCTCGGCGGGCAGTTCAAACGTGGCCTTGTCCGATTCGAGCTCGGCAATCACCTCGTCGCGCTTCACGGCCTCGCCGTCTTTCTTGAGCCACTTGGCAATGGTGACTTCGGTGATGGATTCGCCAACGGCGGGAATTTTGATTTCGAGGGGCATGGGGGACTAAACGTAGGAACGTGAAGGAGAATTAGGTTAGAAAAGCCACAGCCAGCGGGCGCAGCTTGGTGCGGAACCGGTTCATCATAACCAATAAATCGGCAACAGCAAAATCGGGTGCGTCGTCGTTTTCATAACGCCATTGCACGGCAAAAGCGTTGAGAACAGTAGCCGCCGAAACGTCACCTTTGTCGAACATCACCTTGGCTGTAAGGCCAGTAGCCAAACTGGTAAGGTCGTGAATAAAGGGTGCTGGCAGGCCGTGCAGAAGCAACACTGCTTTTAAATATTTTTCCGCTGCTTGCTGGCAACTGAAACCGATGCTTTCGTAGAGATGCGGCGAATGCTGCGCCAGCGACTCAGCGGTTTCTACGTCACGGTCAGCCGCGCGCAAAAAGGTCCGAACCCGCACTTGGGCAGGTATTTTAGGCTGCTGCATACAAAACCCGGCCTTTGTGCACTGCTTCGGCTTCAACTGTGAACACCCGCGCAACTGCGGCGCTCAATTCCTGCGGCGTTCGGACGAAAATATCCATGGGCGGCATTTCTCCTCCCCACAGCAAATGACGCACGGTTAAATCGCGCTCAATCATCCTCTTTTCAGCGTTTTCCTTGATGATGAGCAAATCCAGGTCGCTATCCTCCGTGGGCATCCCGTAGGCATACGAGCCGAACAGAATGATTCGGTCGGGCTGGTAGCCTTCCACGATGCGGCGCACGACGGCTTGAATCTGGGCTTCGGTTATCATTGGTAAAACATGCTTTGGCTTGTTCGGCAGCTGGTGGAAAAAGCGCAAGCTAAAGCGTGCGCTACAACGCTATTCCTCCTTTTTGGCTACTTCCACCGTTTCCTTGATGTTGGCATCGGCCACGGTTTCTTTGGGCTTGTCGAAGGCCCGCGCCACCAGGTCTTTCTGCTCTTTGACGTGGATTTTGTTGTAGCCCGTGGCCGGCGAGGCCGAAGGCTTGCGCGAAATTACGTCTTCCAGCTCGCGGCGCATGTGGCGGAGCATGTAGTTCCAGTAGCCCATGTTTTCGGGCTCCTCCTGCACCCAGTACACCTTGGCTTTGGGGTACTTGGCCAGCTCGGCGGCGAGCTGCTTCTGGGGGAAAGGGTGCAGCTGCTCCAGGCGCACGAGGGCCACGTCTTTGCGGCCCGAGGTGCGCTGCTCGTCGAGCAGGTCGAAATACACCTTGCCCGAGCACAGCAGCACGCGCTTCACCTTTTTGGCCTCGGCAAAGTCGTCGCCCAGCACTTCGCGGAAGCGCCCGCTGGTGAACTCCTCCACCGGCGACACACACAGCGGGTGGCGCAGCATCGACTTGGGCGACATCACCACCAGCGGCTTGCGGA
>CAXTCS010000200.1:0-8305 GCA_964242365.1 uncultured Hymenobacter sp.
CGGCAGCGGGCGCCGGGGCGGCGGCCGCGACGGCGGCCGGCGCGGCGGCCTCCGAAGTCGTGGGGCGGGTGGCGGGAACGGGTTTGGCGGTCGGCTTGGTGGGGGCTTCCGGCTCCGAGTCGGCCGTTGCTTTCGCTACCGGCGCGCTTTTGAGGCCGGCGGCGACGCTGTCGGCCCGCGTGGGGGCCGTGGCGGTCACGGCCGCGTCGTCGAGCATAAACGAGGGCTTGGCGGCCGCCAAGGTGCTGCCGTGGCCTTTGGGCTGCGCCGCGTAGCCCAGCACGAGCACCAGCACGCCGGCCACCAGCATGTACAGCAGCCGGCTGCTGCCGCCCGACGCGAGCTCCTCGTCCTGCGCCTCCAGGTTGGGGTCGTACTGTTCGTTTTCAGTGGTGGGTAAATTTTCTGAATTCATCTTCGCAAAAGGAATTAAGGATGGGGGTTAAAAGAGGTGCGGAATTAGTTGGCGGTTAGGGCCACCTTGCCGAATATGCCCCGCAAGTTAAGTCTTTGTCGCGTTAATCTCGCAGGCTTTTTTCTTTTTTTGTAACCGGGGCGGGCATCTTGCCAACCCCGGCGTCTGGCGGCCGCGCAGCGGCTTCATGCTGAGCATTTGACCAACACAGACGCGCCATCGTGCCTTGCGGGCACCGACCGGAAATAGGCACTAAAACCGGAGGGCTGCGGTCTTTTCCCGCCGCAGCGGGCCAACGCAAAAAAGCGGCGGGGCCAGCGCAACCGGCCCAGCTGGCCTCGTCTGCGCCGGCCCCGCCGCGCGGGGGTCGGGGTGGTGGGGTTGGGCGGCTTACTGGTCGCTGATGGTTTCGCCATCGGTGGCCGGCTGGGCGGGGCCGCTGGGCGCCTTTTCGCCAAATTCCTGGTCGCGGGTGCGCAGCTTGTAGTCGAGCTCGTAGCTGCCTTCGGCTTCGAAGCCGGGGCCTTGCGCCTGCTCGCCGGCGTTGTCGTGGTCGTTGCCGCCCTGGGGGGTGGTTTCGGAGCCGCCGATGTGCAGGTTGTCGAGCTGGTCCTTCTGGTTATCGCGCTGGGTGTAGCCGTTGGCGCCGATGTTGCGGGCCGCGGTGGGGTCGCTGCTGGCTTTGTTGTTGCTCTCGTCCTGCTGGTATTCTTTCTCTTTTTCCAGCGCTTCGTTTTTGGGAAATTTCTTGTTTTCGGTGATGTCGGCGTGCTCGCCTTCGTTGGGGTCGGTGCCGTCGCCGGAGATGTTGTCGGGAATCATAAGTTGGGGACTGAAAAGGTGGTCAAGTGGCAAGGCTTACGCAGGCCTGGGCATTCCGTTACGAAAAACGGCGCGGCGGCCCGGCCGACTGTGGGAGCCGTTCAACAAGAAAAATAACCGGAACAACCGGCGTCAGCGGCAAGGTTGGCGCCGTAGCACGGCGGCCGGTGGCGCCGCGCAAGGCTTGGGGCAAAAAGTCGCTTGGCGCGGGTTTATCGAACATCAGCTTTACGGAACCTCCCAACCCCGCAATACCTTGCGCTAATTCTTAACTTTTATACCGTGAACTTCTCCAAACTATACCGGCCCTCGGCCCTCAACAGCTTCCAGTTCATCGCCCTCACCGGCCTGCTGATGAGCGCCGGGGCGCACCTGATTCTGCATTTTTTCAGGAGCCGGGCCGTGCCCGCGGGCTTCGACTGGCTTTATGTGTGCTGGACCGGCTTTTACGTGGTTGGCACGCTCATCAACTTATTCGGCAAGCCGGATGAGGGGCACCACCATTAAATCAATGAACAGGGAGCAGTTAGCAGTGAACAATGAATGAAGCATTTTTCCCGCTTCCGCATCAGCACCAACGGCGCGCAGTGCATTTCGTGCGGCAACTGCTCGAACGTGTGCGAAATGGGCATCGACGTGAAGCAGTACGCCCAGCGCGGCGCGCCCATCATCCGGGCCTCCTGCGTGGGCCGCGGCATGTGCAGCACCGGCTGCCCCGCGGCGTGCTCAACCTCGAAAACGGCCCTCGGGAAGGACGGTACCAAGCCTCGCCGCTGATTCACGCCGACTCGCTGCGGATAGTGTCGTAACGCGGAAGTGGGAGCAGTACCGAAGCCTCGGGCCGGGCGTGACAGACCGGCCAATGCCGCTTAGCCGGGCAGCGGCCGGTACACGCCGAACAGCAGGTCGCTGGGGTTCTTTTCCAGAAAAACGTCTTCCAGGCGAAACAGCTCGGCCAGAAGCTGCTGGGTTTCCGCGTCGTCTTCCCGCATGAAATGATGCGCAATGTCTTTGAGCACCAGCGTGAGGAGGTTGCCGCCGAGCGCGGCTTCTTCCACAGGGGCAAAGTGCCGCCGCAGCGCCGGCACGATGCGGTCGGACTCGGCTGCCTCGGAGGGGTCGGCCAGGTGCATGCGCCACAGGCCGGGGCCGCTCACGCGGGTTTTCAGCTGACGCGACAGGTAGCGGACGCGAAACCGAGCGGGCAGCACTTCGCGCAAGATGCGGTTGGCCTCGGCCAGCTGGGCAGCCGACCATTGCAGGCGCGCGGGGCCCACGTAGTCGTTGAGCACCAAAAGGCCACCGGGGCGCAGGGCCCGGCGCACGCGCGCCACGATGTCTTCAACCTCGCTGAAATGGTGCAGGGCCGAGTGAAACAGCACCACGTCGCAGGAAGCCGGCGGCAGGTCGAGCGCGTTCACGTCGGCCACCTCGGTGCGGAAGTTGGTGAGGCCGGCGGCCTGGGCCGTGGCGCTGGCCTGGGCCAGCAGTTGCGCGGCGATGTCGACGCAGCGCACCTCGGCAAACTGCAGCAGCCGGGCAAAGGCCAGCTCGTGCGAGGCGCCGCCGCTGCCCAGCGAGAGCAGGCGCAGCCCCGTGCGGCCGGCCAGGTATTTTTCGGCCACGTACGGCTCGTAGGGCCGGGCGGGGTCGCCGGTCATGCGCTGGTTCCAGCGCCGGCGCACGGCGGGCACCTGCCACCAGTTGGCGGCCCGCAGCGCGGGGTCGTCGAAGGCCGAGCGGGTGCGGGCCAGCGCGCTCAGCCGCAGCTTCGACAACAAAAACGGCAAGCCGCGCTGGCGCAGCTTGGCCAGGGTTTCAAACAAGTCGTCGGAAGTAAGGAGCGGCATGGGGCGGCGGCCGGAAAAAGGCCCGCAAACTTAAGCACGGGCTGGCGGCGGCTTCGAATGGTGAGCCGCTAAGCCGGCAGCCCGGCCAGCACTTCACGGGCGTTGCGCACGTGGTCGGTGGCGCCGCTCAGCGAGTTGAAGATGTACTGGATAACCCCCTGCTTGTCAACTACGAACGTGACGCGGCCGGGCAACAAACCCAGCAGGGCACGGGGCACTTCGTAGAGCTTGCGCACCCGCCCGTCGGTATCGGCCAGCAGCTCGAAGGGCAAGCGGTGCTTTTGCGTGAACTTCTGGTGCGACTTCTCGCTGTCGGAGCTGATGCCCACGACCTCGGCGCCCAGGTCTTTGAAATCTTCGTACTGGTCGCGGAACGAGCAGGCCTCGGCCGTGCAGCCGGGCGTGTCGTCTTTGGGGTAGAAATAAAGCACGAGGCTGCGCTTGCCGCGCAGGTCGGCAAGGCGGAACGCGGTACCGGAAGTGGTTTGCAGCGTGAAATCGGGCGCGGGCTGGCCTACCTGGAGCATAAGCTTGGGAAATTGAATAATGCCCGCAAGGTAACGGCGCGGGCGGCTTCGCGGCGGCATCTTTGTGGTTTGGCTGGCGCGTGCCGACCGGTTTTTTGGCTTGCGGCGGGCTTCGCGGCCGTTTGCTATTACTCGGTGCGCCACGCCCGGTGAATTCCTCCCCTTTTTCCGGTCCCTTGTCTTTCAGGCTTCCTTCGTTTTCCCAGGCTGCGGCGCTGCTGGTTTCCGGCGCGGCCTACGCGGGCCTGGCCTATGCCACGCCGCGCGCGCAGTTTGGCCAGCTGGTGGCGTTGTTCGGGGTGGCGCTGCTGGCCTACGCCTGGCTGTTGCGCAGCGCGTTGCCGGTGCGCCGGGGGCTGGGGGCGGCGCTGCTGTTCCGGCTGCTGTGGCTGCCCGCCGTGCCCGCCCTGTCCGACGACGTGCACCGTTTTCGCTGGGACGGCCTGCTGGTGGCCAACGGCGTAAACCCTTTCCAGTTTCGGCCCGATGAAATCATTGCCGACGGGGCCCGCGCCGCAATCAAGGACGAGCAGCGCCGGGCGCAGGCGCTGCCGCAGTTGCAGCAATTGTACCGGGCGATAAATTCGCCGCACTACTACTCGGTCTACCCGCCGGTTTGCCAGTTCATTTTTGGGGCGGCGGCCCGGTTATTTCCCGCTTCGGACGCCGGGTTTGCCGCTTGCCTGCGGGTTGTCGTGCTGGCCGCCGAGGGCGGCACCGCGTGGCTGCTGCTGGCCCTGCTGCCCGCGCTGGGCGGGCCGCCCGAGCGGGCCCTCCGGTACCTGCTGCACCCGCTGGTCATCGTCGAGCTGACCGGAAATCTGCACTTTGAAGGGGTAGTGGCCTTTTTTATCCTGTTGGCGCTGTGGCTGCTGAGCCGTGGGCGCTGGGCCGCTTCGGCGGGGGCGCTGGGGCTGGGCGTGGCCACCAAGCTGCTGCCCCTGCTGGCGCTGCCGCTGCTGGTGCGGCGCTTGGGCTGGCGCCGGTTTGTGGCGTATTCGGCGGCGACGATGGCGACGTTGCTCCTGCTTTTCAGCCCGTTCATTTCCGGGGCGCTATTCGTGAATATGAGCCGAAGCCTCAACCTGCCGCTTCGTGGCTTCGAGTTCAACGCGAGCGTGTATTACCTGCTCCGGCCGCTGGGCTACTGGCTCACCACCCACAACCCAATTGCCGTTATCGGGCCCGGCCTGGCCCTTGCCAGCGGCCTGGTGGGCCTGGGGCTGGCCTGGCGCGAGCGCGGCCCGCGCGTGGCCGCGCTGCCCCAAACCCTGCTGCTGCTGCTCACGGCCTACTACGTGCTGGCCACCACCGTACACCCCTGCTACCTCACGGTTTTGATGGGCCTGAGCGTGTTGTCGCGGTTCCGCTTCCCCTTGGTGTGGGGCGGCCTGGCCGTGCTCTCCTACGCGGCTTACCGCACCAATCCTTACACCGAAAACCTTTGGCTGGTGGGAGTAGAATACGCCATTACGCTGGCCGTATTCGGGCTGGAAGTTTATCAGCAATTAGCGAAGCAGCCGGCCCAGACCAATCGGAGCGGGCCGCTTGAAGGCGAACCACTGGGGTTGTGAGCTACATTTTAGCGCAGTTCTCAGGTTCGTATACATGGCGCGGCCGACGTGGCCCCACCCCCAGCCCCTCTCCGAAGAAAGGGGAGCCGGACGACCTTTGCACCAATCTGAAAACCGCTGAAGTAGTGCCACGCGGGCAAGTCGGCGGGGTTGTAAGAGGCCGAAAAGGTGAGCGGCTTTTGGCAAAAAAGCTCAGCGGCGGCGCACGTGAATGCGCACGCGCTCGCCGTCTTCCGAAGTGGTGGGCTGCACGTCGATGCGGTCGGCTTCGTCGTAATAAACGGCCAGCCCGCGCACGATGCCCACGGCCAGCCCGCCCATGCGGCGCGGCGAAACGTAGTCAATCAGCAGCTCGCTGGGGCCGAGGCGCCTGACTTTGAGCACGGGCGGGGCGTTTTCGGCGTGCTCCTGGCGCACCTGCTTGTGCATGGTCGATTCGGTGTGCTCCAGCATGTCGAGGGTTTTCCACTCGGGCTTCAACAGCTTCTGGTACATGTACATGAGGTCGGGCACCAGGTATTCGCCAAATTTCTCGTGCAGCTCGCCGACCGACAGGCCCGTCATCTCCGCCGCGTGGCCGACCAGGGCGTAGATGTGCTCGTCGGGGTACACCGTTTTGTGGTCAAACTCCACTTTGTCGAGGCCCGAAAGCTCCACGAGTTTCACCCAGGTGCTGTGGTCGTACTGGGTTTGAACGTAACGCTTGAGCAGCGTGAGAATGGTGCCGTGCATGGAATGGCGAAAGCAAGTTTATTGAACGATAAGCACTTGCCGCCCGTCGGCTGTTCCAGCTGGCGGGCGGCAAGTGCTCGAAATGGACGGGTTACCAGCTGCTGTTACGCAGTTGCTGCGGAAGCCGGCGCTTTGGTTGCTGGTTGCTGGTTTTCTGCTGGTTATTAACCAGGCACGAGCAACCAGAAACCAGCAACCCCTCGCCAAGGCCAGCGGCGCAAAGGTCCTGCGTAACAGTGGTTACCGGCTTAACGGGCCGCTGCCGCCTTCCTGTTCCAATTGTTCAGATATTTCCTACCACGGTCATCGTGCTCAGCGTGGGGCTGGGGCTGCCGCCCACGGGCTCCACCGTCATGGCAAAGGTTTGGGCGCTGGCCACGTCTTTCATGTGCTGAATGCCCACGCCGGTGGCCGTGGCCACGGTGAGTACGCCGGCATCCACGGGCTTGCCTTTGTAGAGCGCCCAAAGCTGGTACTGCTTGTTGGCCGGCAGCGCGGGCAGGCTTCGTACGTCGACGTAGACCTTGTGCGTGGCGGCGTTGAACAGCACCTTGGCGCGGGCCGTGGGGGCGGTTTTGGTGCCGGCCAGGGCCACGGCGCGATACTCGTCGCTGCGCAGCACCTGGTTTTCCTGGCGCAGGTCGTCGCGCTGCTCGCTGACCACCCGCGTGGTGGTGGCCAGCCGGGACTGGTCGTTTTCCAGAGCCACCAGGTCGGCCTTGGCGTCTTTCCAGCGGGAATAAAACAGGGCGTTGCCGGCCAGGCTCAGCAGCAGGGCCACGGAGGCGGCGATGGCCCAGCCCGAACGGGCCGCCGGCGCGGCCACGGGGGCCGACGACAGGGGCCGCACCACGGCTTGCTGCCCCGCCGCGGCCACCGGCTGCGCCGGCGCGGCGGGGGTGCCGGGGCGGCCGGTATTTTGGGCCGCAGCGTCGACGTCGGCGCGCAGGGCGCTGTTGGCGACAGGAGCCGAAATCCGGGCCATTACGTTGCCCAGCACCCGCTCGCGCAGGCCGGCGGGCGGCGCGATGGCGTGCGCTTCGGCATAAAATCCCAAGGCAGCCTGCACCTGGTGCAATTCCGCCTGAATTTCGGGGTGCGCGGCGGCTTGCGCTTCCACTTCGGCCTGTTCGGCCGCCGAAAGCTCGCCGAGCGCGTACTGCTCCAGGATGCCCGATTCTATATAGTCAAGGATATTTTCCACGATTGATTCAGCGAATGAGTTTGCTTAGGACTTTGATGGCGGTGCGGGCGCGGGTTTTCACCGTTCCCAGCGGAAGGTTGAGCTCCTCCGCCACTTCACTTTGGGTAAAGCCCTCGAAATAGAGCAAGTCGATAATCTGACGCTGTTCGGGAATCAATTTTTGGGTAATTTCCTGGAGGCCAATGTGCTCGGGACGGAACGTTGTGGGCGCCGCCTGGCGTTGCGCCGTCAGGCTATCGTCCAATCCCTGCGTTCGGCTACCTACGCGGTGCTGCCGCGAGCGGATTTTATCGATGCTCAGATTCCGGCAAATGTTGAGCACCCAGGTGAAGAGCCGGCCCTTGCCGGGGTCGTAGCTGGCGAAAGCGTGCCAGATTTTGACCAGGGCCTCCTGCAACACGTCCTCCGCTTCGTCTTCGGCCTTCACGATGCGGAGAATGACGCCGTAGAGCGCCGCCGAATACCGGTCGTAAAACAGCGTCATGGCCGTTTCGTCGCGCGCCTTGAGGCGTTGCACGAGCTCTGCCTCGGCAGCGGGTGGCAGGGAAATCAAGGGGTTATCGGGCACGGGAGTGACTGAAAAGGAAGAATGAGGCCGAAAACGACACCATGCGAAGCGCACGAAAATACGGGATGCCGTGCAATTGGCCGTATACGACCAATTACCCGCTTGCAACCGAACTACCGGTCCATAAGTTGAAGCGTTAGAAAATGCCTGCCAAACGGATTGGGCACCGTGCTCATCTGCTTTTTCTTCCCGTCCTCCCCCGTCCATGCCCATCGATTCCTTCAACCCCCACACCGGGCGCGTGTTGCGCCGTTTCACGGCCTTCAGCTGGGCCAAAACCGAGCAGATTCTGGGCCGGGCGCACCGCGCGGCGGCCACGTGGGCCGGTACCCCGTTTGCCCACCGGGCCGGCATTTTGCGGCGCGCGGCCGTGCTGCTGCGCCAGCGCCACGACGAGCTGGCCCGCCTCATGGCCCTGGAAATGGGCAAGCCCGTAACCGACGGCCGCGCCGAAGCCCTGAAATGCGCCGCCTGCTGCGACTACTACGCCGAACACGCCGAAGACTTTCTGGCCGATGAAATCATCCAAACCGATGCCGCCCGCAGCTTCATCAGCTACCAGCCGCTGGGCGTGGTGCTGGCCGTGATGCCCTGGAACTTTCCCTTTTGGCAG
>CAXTCS010000201.1:0-1793 GCA_964242365.1 uncultured Hymenobacter sp.
CGATGTCGCTGTTTTCGAGCACGTTGGGGTCCACCATGCCGCAGCCGCCGATTTCGACCCAGCCCGAGTACTTGCAGATGTTGCAGCCGGCGCCCTTGCAGATGAGGCAGGTGATGTCGATTTCGGCGCTGGGCTCGGTGAAGGGGAAAAAGCTGGGGCGGAAGCGGATGTTGACATCGGCCCCAAACAGCTCCTGCACAAAGTAGTACACCGTCTGCTTGAGGTCGGCGAAGCTCACGCCTTCGTCGATGAAAATGCCTTCCACCTGATGAAACATCATGTGGGCACGGGCCGAAATCGCCTCGTTTCGGAACACCCGGCCCGGCATCACGCGGCGGATGGGCAGCGGCTCGGTTTCCATCACGCGCACCTGCACGGTGCTGGTGTGGGTTCTTAGCAGGTAATTGGGTGATGAGGTGATGGGGTGAGGAGGGTTGGTGCCAGCTTCTGACCCCATCACTTCATCACCCTTCACCTCATCACCTGACTTCATCACCTCATCACTATTCACCTCATTGCCCTTAATAAAGAACGTGTCCTGCATGTCGCGCGCCGGGTGGTTTTCGGGGAAGTTGAGGGCGGTGAAGTTGTGCCAGTCGTCCTCGATTTCCGGTCCTTCGGCCACGGCGAAGCCGATGCGGGCGAACACGCGCAGCATTTCTTCGCGCACCAGCATCAGCGGGTGGCGGGTGCCCAGGGCGTGGGGCACGGGGGGCAGGGTGTAGTCGAAATCGGGGTTGGCGGGGGCGTTGTCGGCGGCGGCTTCGGCGGCCTGCTGGGCGGCGTCGAAGCGGGCCTGGGCCTGCTGCTTGAGGGCGTTGAGCTGCTGGCCCACGGCGCGCTTCTCGTCGGCGGGCACGGCCTTGAGCTGGTCGAACAAATCGGCCAGCCGGCCCTTGCGGCCGAGGTAGCTGATGCGAAAAGCATCGAGCGCGGCCGCATTGTTCAGCTCGGCTGTCGTAATTTCGGCCGCAAGAGCGGCGATTGAATCCTGCATCATAGCCCGCAAAGTTACGGCAAGGCACGGGCCCTGGCCGAACGATTCGCGGACACAATCAGTTAACTTTTCTCATCGATACCTATTTCGATATTTCGCCATGAAACGCGCGTTATTTTTACTACTGGCCTCCGGAGCACTCGCCACCTCCGCCGCTGCCCAAACCGGCTCCTGGGACGCGGGCGACTCCTGGGGAGCGCCCAAAAAAGCCGCCGCGAAAAAAACCGTCAAGAGCAGCCAGTCGCAGGCCGCCGGCCAGAAAGCTTCGCAAAAAGGCGGGGCCGTTGCTGAGCCCGACCCCAAAATGGCTGCCGCGCCCGAGGCCAGCCCCGCGGCCGTTCCGGCCCCGGCGGCCGATAAAGGCTTTGGTGGCGGCGGGGCTGCCCCCGCCGTCAGCAGCCAGGGCATGTCCGTGGCCCCCGGCTCGCCCGTGATGATGCAAAGCGGCCGCAACGTGATGGCCGAGGACGCCGCCGCCGCCCGCGAGCGGCGCGTCAACCGCAAAGTGCGCCGGCCCAAGCCCTGGCCCCCGCGCCCAACGGCGGTCGCGGAGGTCGCGCCCACACCCGCGCCGCCGGTTGCTGCGCCAACTCCCGAAAGCGCCGCGATGAGTGCCGCTGGCAGCGGCACCAAAGCCGCTGGCGGCGCCGAAGGCACCGAAGCGCCCGCAAAGGCAGCGAGCAAACCTTCCAGCAGCAAAGTTCCAAGCACCAAAACCCCGAAAAAAGCCCCGCCCGCACCCGCGGGTTGGTAGTTTTGTTGGATTGGCTTGCTTGAAAAGCCGCCTGTGCTGTGC